>JAGNQL010000306.1 GCA_017989135.1 Burkholderiales bacterium | reverse complement strand
GTTATGACCAAAGCTTGCAGCGCTGGGAGCGCGCTGCCGTGCGTTCCCAAACATCGTTGTCGCTCCTCAATCTCGGGCAGAGTTTGTTCATCGCGGCGGGTGCGAGTCTTGTCATGTGGCGCGCAATCGACGGCGTGATGACCGGCCGCATGACGGTGGGCGACTTGGTGCTGGTCAACGCGTTTTTGATACAGCTCTACGCGCCGCTCAATCACCTTGGCGTGATCTATCGCGAGATTCGGCAATCGGTCGCGGATATGGCGCGCATGTTCAACCTGATGAACGAGCACCAGGAAGTGGCAGATCGCCCCGACGCGACCTTGCTGGGCGCAGCGCGTCCCACGCGCGGCGAAGTGGTGTTCGACAACGTCGCGTTTTCGTACGAGCCGGATCGGCAAATTCTCAAGGGCGTGAATTTTCACGTGCCCGCTGGGAAAACCTACGCCGTGGTCGGCCCCAGTGGTGGCGGCAAAAGCACACTCGCGCGACTCTTGTTTCGCTTCTACGATGTCACCGATGGCGCGATTCGTGTTGATGGCCTCGACGTGCGTGCATACACGCAAGCAAGTCTGCGCTCGGCCATCGGCATCGTCCCGCAAGACACGGTGCTGTTCAACGATACGTTGGGCTACAACCTGCGCTACGGCAACCCTGAAGCGTCTGACGAAGCCGTGCTCGCTGCGATCCGCGCCGCGCATCTGGAAGCTTTTATCGCCAAGTTGCCGCAAGGCTTAGAAACGACGGTAGGCGAGCGCGGCCTGAAGCTCTCTGGCGGCGAAAAGCAGCGCGTCGCCATCGCGCGCGCGATGCTGAAAAATCCCGCGATTCTGATTTTCGACGAGGCCACTTCGGCGCTCGACTCCGAAAGCGAAAAAGCCATTCAAGCCGAAATTCGCGCAGTGAGTGCGAACCGCACCACGCTCATCATCGCCCACCGCTTGTCCACCATCGTCGACGCCGACTGCATTTTGGTCATGGATTCCGGCCGCATCGTCGAAAGCGGCGCGCACGCGGAACTCCTCGCCGCGCAGGGGCTCTACGCTAGGCTGTGGACGTTGCAAGCGGAGACAGTAGCGGCGTAAATGCCGTGCGTTCCCATAAATTCAGAATTTCACTCGAAGCAGCTTTTTAGCTCCGCCGACCGCCGGGTGGCGGTTAAAGCTGTTTTTTCGTAGTAGTCGACATATACAGAATAATGGCTGTAACCCAACACTGGCTGTCGTTGCATCCAAAAAGCTGTTAACTTCGCGCTTAAGCCCACGAGCGCGCTTTCGCGTCAAAATCCCACGGCGCGCAGGCAAGCCTAGGCCGAACGTTTTCTGATTCTGCGCCAGCCGCGCTGACACGCTCACGTGCACAACCTAAATTGAATCTTCACACAATGCCTCAATCTCGATTGTCCCCATTCACCGTTCGGTTCGTCGGAGTCATCGTCGCCACTGCGTTGCTCTTTGCTGGTGCCGCCGCGCGCGCGCAAGCGCCCGCCACCGCCACCGCAGCCGCGAGTGACGCTTTCACCGTCGGGCCATCAGTCGAAGGCATCAGCGAATACACGTTGAAGTCAAACGGTTTGCGCGTGCTGCTGTTCCCCGATGCGTCGAGCCCGAAGATGACGGTAAACATCACCTATCTCGTGGGCTCGCGCCACGAAGGTTACGGTGAAACCGGCATGGCGCATTTGCTCGAACACATGCTGTTCAAGTCCACGCCGAAATACCCGCGCCTGTGGCAGGACATGTCCAATCGCGGCTTCATCAACAACGGCACGACGTGGCTCGACCGCACCAACTACTACGAGAGCTTCGCCGCGAACGAAGCCAACCTGCAATGGGCACTCGAAATGGAAGCGGACCGCATGGTCAATTCCAACATCCTGCGCGAAGAGCTCGACACTGAAATGACGGTCGTTCGCAACGAATTCGAAATGGGCGAGAACCGCCCACAAGGCACGCTCTACGCAAAGGTTTTCGCAGCGGCTTTTCCGTGGCACAACTACGGTAATTCCACCATTGGCAATCGCAGCGATATTGAAAACGTCGGCATCGAAAATCTGCGGGCGTTCTATCGCATGTACTACCAACCAGACAACGCGGTGTTGCTGGTGTCGGGGAAAATTGATCGCGCGAAAACGCTCGCGATGATCGCAGAAAACTTCGGCAAGATCGCGCGACCCACGCGCAAATTGCCAACGCTCTGGACTGTAGAGCCCACGCAAGACGGCGAGCGCGAAGTGACGGTGCGCCGCGTTGGCGACAGTCAGTTTCTGTTCCCGGCTTACCGCGTGCCGGCCGCAGCGCATCCTGATTCGGCTGCGCTGCAAGTTTTCATGGGCTTGATGACATCCGAGCCGTCGGGCCGTTTGTACCAAGCGATGGTGAAAAACAAGCTTGCAGTAAACGTCGACAGCGAAAGCGACGCGATGTTCGACGCGTCACTCATGGGCTTCTGGGCGACGCTTAACAAAACGCAGTCCATCGACAAAGCGCGCGACGTAATGCTCTCCACGATTGAATCTGCTGGCAGCAAGCCGTTTACCGAAGCAGAACTCACGCGAATCAAATTGCAAATCTCTAAGAGTTACGAACAAACCGTGGCCGACAGCGGGCGCTTCTCGGTATCGCTCTCCGAGGCAATCGCGATGGGCGATTGGCGCTTCTTCTTTTTTCAGCGCGACCGCTTGAGCAAAGTCACGATCGCCGACGTGGAGCGCGTCGCCAAGGCCTATTTCAAACCGCAAAACCGTACGCTGGGCCGCTTCATTCCGACCGACAAGCCCGACCGCGCAGACATGCCCGCACGCCCTGATC
>JAGNQL010000305.1 GCA_017989135.1 Burkholderiales bacterium | reverse complement strand
CGCCAAATCAACGACAAGATTGATCAAAACAAAGAGCATTACGATCACCAGCAAATACGCCACGATCACCGGCCGATCAAGCACATTGATTGAGTCAATCAACAACTTACCCATGCCCGGCCATGCAAAGACACTTTCAGTGACCACCGCGAATGCCACGACCGAACCGAACTCCAGCCCAATCACTGTCACGATTGGAATCATGATGTTCTTCAATACGTGTACGCCCACGATACGACCGCTCGACAAACCCTTCGCGCGCGCAAATTTCACATAGTCCATCGACAACGCCTCACGCACGCCTGCTCGTGTCAGTCGTATCAACAAAGACAGCTTGAACAACGCTAAATTCACGGCAGGCAGAATCAAATGCGACCACCCGTCGAGAGTCAAAAAGCTCCAAGGGATGCCGAGCACCGTCACCGTTTCGCCACGTCCGTTCGACGGCAGCCACCCGAGAAAAACAGCGAATAACATGATCAGCATCAAACCAACCCAAAATGTTGGCAAGCTGAAACCCAGAATCGAACCCGCCATGATCGTCTTGCCCAAGAAGCCGTCAGGTTTCAGGCCTGCGATCAAACCCAAAGGAATGCCGATTCCCACGGCGATAAACATGGCAGCAAACGCAAGCTCTAGCGTTGCGGGCATCCTGCTCAGAATGAGTTCAAGCGCAGGAACTCCATGCGCGAAGCTGCGACCCAAGTCACCCGTCACCGCCCCTGTTAGAAAGCTACCAAACTGCGCCCAAAGCGACTTGTCTAGGCCGAGCGCAATGATCGCGCGGTCACGTTCAGCCTGATCTGCTTGCGAGCTGATCAGAATGTCGATGGGATTGCCGATCAGGTAAACGCCGACGAACACGAGCACGCTCATCGCGAGCATTACCAGCAGCGATTGCGCGAGTCGGCGGAGCAAAAATGCAATCATTCAGAAAATGCGTAGGTGACGCAGCACGATCTATGCGCTACGCTTCCGGCTCATTCGGCAAAGCAGGGTTGTCAACGCGTCCATTCTACGGGGCGTTTTCGCGAAAGCCCCCGCCTTGCTTTACAAACTGTTCTAGTGTCATCAGGAGGACGCATGAAATCCACGCGCACCGTTCGCTCTCTCCCGCGAGTTTTGCTCGCGACATCGCTGCTCGCGGCCACAGCCGTAGCGTCCGCCTCAGATTTATGGATGTACAGTGGGCGCGATTTCACTGGCTCGTTCGCCCGCATCTCACGCTCCGAACCCAACCTCTCCATTGGCGCAGCCCGCTCCATTCGTGTTGGCTCTGGCGTCTGGGATGCCTGCACGGGACAAAACTTCACGGGAGAATGCCGCCGGCTCTCACCCGGCGATTACCGAGAGCTGGGCAGCCGCAGCGGCGACACCATCGCCTCGCTGCGCGACGTAACTTACGCGGCGGCCACTGTCAACGCTCCAGCGTACGCACCTCCACGCATTCAGCTGTTTGAAGGCCGCGGCTACAGCGGTCGTATGGTTAACTTGGAGCGCAGTGCCGGCAACTTGGAAGTCGCGGACTTTGGCTACCGTCCAGTTTCCGCCATCGTCACCGGCGGTACTTGGGAAATTTGCACAGAACTCAACTACAACGGCCGCTGCCAAGCGCTGCCGCCGGGCCAATACCCCGATCTCGGAGCGCAACTCGCCACGCGCATCATAAGCGTACGCCTCGTGGATCAGCCGCCGGTAGCAGTGCGTCCTGAGCCCCGGTATGAGCAACGTCCTGAAGGGCGGCCGGACGCCCTAGCCAACGCTGTCGGTGCGATTTTGGGCGGGGTCATCGCCGCCAATACGGCACCGCCGCCGCCACCGCACTCCGGGGCGGCCGCGCCTCCCGTCTACGGAAATCCATATGACCGCGTACGCGTCGAGGTGTACACCAATCCCGATTTTGGTGGCCAAGCGATGACGCTGGACGGCGACGTTGATTCGCTTCGCAATACCGGCTTTAACGATCGCATTCAATCGATGCGCGTGTTTGGCGGCAACTGGGAAGCCTGCGAGGATCGCGATTATCGCGGCGCCTGCCTCGTGTTCGGCCCAGGTGACTATCGTCGCCTGCCACCACAACTTGATCGCTCAATCTCTTCGATGCGTCGACTGAGTGCGGAGCCAAGCTGGTCCGGTTTGAGCCCTGCGGGCCAAAACTATGTCCTGATGGACGGTGGCGCGGGTCGCAGCCGTCATCCCCTTTGGTTGTATGAGCATGGAAATTTCAATGGCCGCACTCTGCGCGCGACCGGCGAAATTAGCGACCTGTCTTCGACCGGGATGAATGACGTGACGTCGTCCATCTTCATCAGCATCGGCACGTGGCAATTTTGTGAGCACGCGAACTACGGCGGCCGTTGCTTCACGCTCGGGCCGGGCCAATACTCCGAAATGCCCGTTGGAATGAATGACACCATCTCCTCGTTCCGTCGCGTTCGCTAAGTTCACATGCTCACCACGTCTGAACTTAAAGCGTTGCTCGCCACCACCAAAACGATAGCGGTGGTGGGCCTGTCGGCCGATACCAGTCGGCCGAGCTTCGAAGTGGCTGAAGTCATGCAGCGCGCGGGCTACCGAATCATTCCGGTCAATCCGCGCTACGCGGGTCAAAACATTCTTGGCGAACCTTGCGTCGCCTCGCTAGCGGATGTCAAAGAACGCATCGACATCGTTGATTGCTTTCGCCGTAGCGAGGAGATGGTTGAAGTGGCCAAGGCCGCCGCTGCTGTGGCACCGCTGCCGCGCGTACTCTGGATGCAAATCGGCGTCGTGAATGCCGAAGCTGCAGCCATAGCGCGTGACGCCGGCA
>JAGNQL010000090.1 GCA_017989135.1 Burkholderiales bacterium | reverse complement strand
ATCCGCAATTTCCGGAGCTGCGTTCGGCGCGACCGCCGGCATGACGTAGTAGTTTGGCACTGCAATTGCCATTGGTGGGTTGTGCGGAATGTACGCCGCGGGGTTGGCGGGGTCGCGCACCAGCCATCGCGCCGTGACTTTAGTCGTGGGCGCGTTGTAATGAACGCCGAAGTGTTCGCAGCCCGCGTTATCGTACGTAAGCGTTCCCATGTAGCAGGTGCCAACGAAGCCGGTGCCCGGAGCATGCGCGATGGTGTGCGATGAAGAGCAATCGGCGCTCTCATGACGCACGCGCACACCAGACACTGCGCCGTTGGTGTAGGGAATGATTTGCGCGCGACCGTATCGTTGATACGAGTACGTATCCACGATCGTGTTCAACGCGACGCCTTCCAGTTCCACCTCAAATCCACAGGCGGTCTGGCCGGTGTTGTTGACGACGTCGAAGTTGCCTAGCGAGCCGTAAATGGTTGCGGTCTGCGCGTACGCGCCGAATGCCGCCGTGGCTGCAAGAACCGCGACGGCGCGCAGCGCTCGAAGTGACAGTTGATTGAGTTTTTGCGAAGGTCGGGTTTGCGAAGACTTCGCAAGGTACTGAAACTGCATTGTGTTCTCCTTGAGCAGTGAGGACGTAATTTCGCGCTGCAGGGATGTGTTGCAGCGTGGCGTCTGGATCAAGGCTGAACGGTTGTCTCTGCCGGTATCACCGTCTCGAAGTTGTGCATCAGCGTCTGCGCTTGGAGCATTACTTCGATGGACGCTACCGACAGAGCATCGACGTCAACGAGAAATACATGAAATCATGACGTTGACATTTTTTGTGGCATCGCGCTACGTGCGGATACGAAAACAGGCGCATCTTGCGCCCGTTTTTTCTCTCCAAGCTCCGAAACGGTCGACTGCGCTAAGGCGTGACCATGCCGCAGCTGGTGGTCAGGAACGTGTTGATTGCGTCCCAGGTGCTCCGTGGTGAGCCCGGTACGGCTGCGCTGCTCACGGCGTTGCCATGCATGCCCAGCATGACGCGCGTCAGCATTAAACCGTCCGTCGTCGCAAGTGTCAGGCCGTCACCATCTACGTCCATGCTGCATGGCGTCGCGACGGCTGCCAAATCGATTTGTGAGAGATTCGAACCATTCAACCGCGCGCCGCTGCGGATCACACGCCGTGCGACTTCTTTGGGCAATAGCGACGGCTCGCGAGAGCGCAGCAGTGCTGCGGCACCCGCCACCATCGGTGCCGCCATCGAGGTGCCGCTCCAAACCGCGTAGCCTCCGCCGGGTATAGAGCTTGTGATGCCGTCGCCAGGCGCGGTAACGTCTACTTCCGACCCGAAATTGCTAAAGCTGGCCAATTGCTGGTTGCTGTCACTCGCCCCGACCGAAATTGCGCCAGCTATGCCTTCGGCCGCTGGGTACTCAGCTTTGTTCACGCCGTCGTTGCCCGCCGCGACTACGATGACAACGCCTTTGCCATTGGCGCAGCGGGTACGATCTTCGTCATATCCCGAGTGCGAAAAATCGGTGGTGGGATCATCAGGGCTGGAGGAATGGCAGCTCGCTAGTTTCGCTATCGTCGAAAAGACGCGCGTGCGATTGAGCGTGCCCAGACTAATGTTGATCACGTGCGCGCCATCGTCCGTAGCCGGATTGCCATCCGGATCAATCGCTCGCAACAGTGCCTCTGCCAAAACCCACACATTGCCTTCGCCGTTCTCATCGAGAACGCGGTACGGAACGATTTTTGCGTCCGGCGCGGTCAACGCTACGAGGCCCGCCACATGCGTGCCATGCCCAAAACCCAGATTCGCAGCCGTCCCCACTTCGGACGTATTGGTGTTGTTGTCCACAAAGTTGTAACCCGGCAGTAACTTACCGGCAAGCGCAGGATGTGACGAATCTACACCGGTATCCAACACCGCCACGCGAACACCTGCACCTTTGGCCATCGTGTGGGCTTGAGTGAGGTTGAGAGCGTTGGGGGCCCATTGCGCGGTGTAGTTGGTTGCAGAGCCGACCGACCAAGACCGGCTCCTGCGAGCTTCTGGGCTTTGATCGGTGTAATTTGGTTCCGCCAGCAATACGTCGGAATTACTCGTCAACTGATCGACGACATTGCCCACATTTGTGTTCAGCGGGAGCTTAAGCCGATATATCGGACGAGTACCAAACTGCGTGGTCTGCACCACGTTGAACTGAGTGACGATAGGTCCAAGCGCTGCTGGCGTACGTAGCTTCACCAGGACTTCATCTGGTTTTGAATCCGCAGCAAATGTGGCGGGGGCAGATACGAATAGCATCCCCGCGATCAACGCTGGTAGCTTCGCTGAAAGGCGATCCACACAGTATTTGAAGAAAGAGCGCATAGGGGTTACTTGCACAAAAAGGACGGAGCTACCCGACAGAGAACGCTAACACTAGAAAAATACATGCTGTGAGAACTCATTTGCATCTCTCGAGGCGATTTTCGTGCGGCAGAGCAACTTAGACGCCGATGTTTTGGGCGCCGCGAAGGGGCGCAATTCCGTCGAGCTGTCAGACCCTCCATCGCACAACGAGTCTCTGGCGTGTTTCGATTCTAGTTCTAATTAGAACCAAAACACTGGCGACGCCCTACCACCCGCCATAAAGCGTAAACGCCGCCCAATGAAACGGGTGCGGATGTGTCTGCATCACCGCAATTTGTGCGGTGCGCAGCGCCACCGCAGGTGGATTGCCAGCGCGAAGCGACGGATAGAACGCCGCCATAAATTCCCGCGTCACGGCATCATCCACCGGCCACAGACTCGCCACCACGCGCGAGGCACCCGCAACGAGAAACGCGCGCACCAGTCCGATCATCTCGTCGCCCCGGCTGTACTCCGAAACGCCCGTTTCGCAGGCGCTTAAGACCACAACGCCTTGCGGCAGTCGCAGTGTCTCGGCGTCGTGAACGGTGAACGGCCCATCCGCCAAATGCAGTGCTGAAAACATCGGATTGTCTGAACGAAATTCGGCGTGGCAGGCCAAGTGCAACACTTCGGCGTCGGCCCCGAAGCGGCGAAGCGATGCCGCATCGGCGTCCGATGCAGTAAGGACGCACGCTTCCTCAAACAAACTCGCCACAAACTGCGCTTCGGCCTTCGCATGCACGAGTCTTGACGACTCACCGAGTACTACCGCTCGGCGCACCGGCACAGGCGGGTGCGTAAGGCCGAAGAGTGCCACGCGCGCACTTGCCACCAGCGCGAGATTCATGCGTTCCGCAAGGTAGGCCTCACCGTCGTAGAGCGCCGCAAATTGTAGCGAGCCCAATTGCTCGTGCGGCACGACCAAGACACGCGAACACACCGCCAACCGCTCGCTCAACGGCAGCCATATCAAATCATGCACTCGCTGCATGGCCTTTTGTGCTCGCTTCGTTAACAGCGGTAGGTGGTGATCCATTGCGCCTGCACCGTTGCGGCAGGATTCGATCTGAAAGCGCGCCGTACGGATCGCCTGCACTACGTCGGGCCACTCGGCCAAGCGACGGTGTAATGAAATGCACTCAGCCGTCGCAACACAGGCGAACAGCTCCTCGTCGATCACGCCATATTCCACCAGCGCTTCGTCCGCGCCAAGTGCAGATTGCAAGGCTGCAGCATCAAACCCGGTCGAATCGCCCGCCGGACGCACCACAGAGTTTTGTATTGGTGGTGTGGCGGTCAATCGCCGCCGCCGCGCGGCCTCCAGCAACTCGCTTTCCACTCTGCGGCTGTCGTCGATCACCGCTTTTGGGTCGTCACCGTCGTCTAAAAGTTTCTGCTTACGCCGATACAGCCAACGTAGCTGCGCGCGTAGCTCTGATTCGAGTCTTCTCGCTGTAGTCTGCGCGGAGGCGCGGGCATCATCTGTGCGCACGGCAGTGACCGCAGCATCCTGCAATTCAACGTCGCCTAAGCGTTCGCCAAGCACTCGCGCACGGAAGCGTTCTAGTTGCACTAAAACTCTGGCCGCTGCATTGACAATCGTGTTGCCTTCAGAACTCTTCAGCGAAATGCGCAGCAGTTCTTCGTACGGCCGCAACTGATCGACCAAAAACGCGCTACGAAGGTCGTCGCCCGGCAGTGCGCTACGCTGCTCCTCAGAAGCCGCGATTGCAGATTCAAACGCAGCCTCCGCCGCATGCACGTCACCACGAGCAATGGCGACCAAGCCCAAACCTACTTGACAGCGCACGTCAATTGAAATTAGTTGCAAGGCGCGCGCCGTGTCCAATGTGCTTGAGAGGAGCGCGGCTGCGGCACCGATATCGGCGCGTTGAAGCAAGGAATAGGCGCGGACGACGTCGGCTTGCGCTTTACCCGTTGCTATGCCGCTAGTGCCAAACGCCTCCGCAGCTTGCCGTGCAAGGGCATCTGCGGCACTTAATTCGCCTTCGCTAACGGCGAGTTCCGCTCGCGCTAACAGCACTGTCGCCTGACCGGCTGTTACACCATGCGCGGAAAACAAGTTCCACGCCAAATGCAAACTTTCGGCTACGGTCTCAGTCGCCTCGAAGAGCAACGCTTGTGCTCGCCCCCGTTGAGTTAGCGTCCACGCTTGCTCCACGGGCATTTCAAGCTTACAAAATTGAGCGGTACTGATATCAAACAGTGCGAGCGCTTCTGGTAGCAGCCGCAACTCGAGATATGCATCGGCGAGTTGCTTTTCTGCCATCGCTGCGTTTTGTGGCATCTGCAGAGCTTGGTACTGTCGTCTCACATCCTCAAGCCCCGAAAGAGCCTCTGAATACCGCCCACGCGCAAGGTTAACTAGCGCAGTCGCTTCTGTGGCAATGCTAAGACGCATAGGTAAGCGGCATTCCTTCGCACGATGAATCACGTTCGCGTAGGTCATCAACGCTTTATCAAATTCGCCAATCGATGCATAAACCTCAGCCAAACCAGTTCCGCACGCGATCGAATTGTCGTCATCCTGTTGTTGTTCAAATAGGGCTTTTGCTTCACTAAAGTGCTGAAGCGCATCTGGGTACCGATTGCACTGGCAGAAAAGGTTTCCAAGGTTGTTGCTGACCTTTGCTGCAGCGTGGAACTCTCCTAAATTCAGTAACGCTTGCTTCGTAGCCAAACCGCTTGCAGCAGCTTCTTCATGCTGCCCTAACACGGCTAGAGCCATGATTTTTGGCACTTGCGCGTGCGCAGCGTGCGCTGGCTGCATCAGGGCTTTGAACGCGTCACTTGCACGATCCAAACGCGTGACCGCATCAGTCATCTTGCCGCGCGTCAGTGCCGCGATACCGTGAACCCATTCGGTGACAGCACCGAGCTCAGTCCCAATTTCGTAGTGCCCATCGGCACCAACACCCTTTCGCAGCGCCGACAACATTTCTGCCGCAATGACCACATTGCTGGGTGTGCTGCCCCACGCCGAAATCGCAGCATCTTTCAACGCCCAGGCCAGAGCCAAACGCTCTTCGTTATCAATGTCTGTTGCCGGTACTGCGCCTGATTCGATCAGTTTGTCGGCGAGCGCCTTGGCCCATTCGGCGTGAGTTTCTGACGCTGGCATCTGCGTTTCTAGGTTTGGACGTCCGCTGAGGTCGTCGCATGTTGTGGTTTGAGTTGGTGTAGTTTACGGCGATTGCTGCTGAGTCGTTTGCCTGCGGCGCGCAGCGTGGGTACAGGCACTGTACCGCCAACGCGACCCGTAAAAGAGAGTTCGCAAAAAGCGGGCCTTGTTAGTTTGCTACTGTGCAGCCCGCGGAACTAAGCTACCGTCGGCGTGACGTAAGTCTAAGTTGACCGAGGGGCTTGGCGTCGAAATTTTCGCCGCCCCTAAACGAACCACGGTCGGCTTCTCGCCACCGGGTTTGCACTACCCCCAATCTGATCCAGCACCGAATCGTCCAGTTCAATCAGCGCAGCCGTTGTCCGCGCGTCGTTAAGGCGTTGTGCTTCCTTGTCCATTACGTTTTTTGCGAATCGGATCATCCTGTTCTCCAGAAAATTTGTGAGCATTGACGGTGCTCACACGACCGTTGCGGCATCGAAACGTGTGGGCGAGCGGTCAATAGGGTCAACCAGCGTCATGGTTCGACAGGCTCACCACGAACGGGGTTGTGGTTCATCGTCGGCGAGATCATTACGAACGGCGCGATGTTGACGTTGCGCCGTCTCGCAGTGCGCTGTGCTCGGTGATTCTGTCGCCACAGCACTTGCAGCCGCACCGCCTCCGATCAAACTCGCTATCCTTCACGCTATGAACGATCAAACAAAAACTGACTTCGGTGTGATCATCGTCGGCGACGAAATCCTCTCCGGCAAACGGCAAGATAAACACCTTTCTAAGGTGATCGAGCTGCTAGCGGCGCGCGGGTTGCCGTTGGCGTGGGCGGAGTACGTGGGCGACGACCCAGCGCGGATCACGGCGGCACTGGCGCGGGCGTTTGCGTCTGGGGACGTGGTGTTTTCTACGGGCGGTATCGGCGCGACGCCGGACGATCACACACGGCAATGCGCGGCTGCGGCTCTGGGGGTACCGCTGGCGCTGCACCCAGAGGCGGCCGCGTTCATTCGCGAGCGTATGCAGGACGTGGCGCGAGAGCAGGGCGTCGCGTACGACCCGGAGCGTGCGGACAACGTACACCGCTTGAACATGGGCGTGTTTCCCGAAGGCGCAACAATCATCCCGAATCCGTACAACAAGATTGCGGGCTTTAGCGTCGGCAAGGTGCACTTCGTGCCGGGCTTTCCGGTGATGGCTTGGCCGATGATGGAATGGGTGCTCGACACGAAATACACACATTTGTTTCAACGCGACGCATGGCTCGAAAAATCCGTGATCGTGTTTGGCGCGATGGAGGCGACGCTGACGCCATTGATGGAGGCTATTGAGCGAGATCACGTTGGTGTGAAGGTGTTTAGCCTGCCCAGCGTTGACCATCCGCAATATGGTCGCCACATTGATCTTGGCGTGAAGGGCGCTCCAAACGCGGTCGAGCCTGCGTACGTGCAGCTGCGCGCTGGATTGCTGGCGATGGGGCTGGGCGACAAGCTTGGACCGGAGTTGGAGCGGCGGTAATCGCGCACTTCGGACGTACCTCACGCTCGCGGCCGGATCATTTTTTACGGTGGGGAGCTTGCCCGCCACGTAACTTCCGCATCGGAATTTTCTTGACGTCGCTTGATGCGGGTCAGAGCGAATATTTTGCGCACGCGTAATCTGACAATTCCGCACGCGATGCGACGGTCGTGCCGAGGGTCGGTTCCAGTTGCGTCTGCGGTGCCAACGAAAAAGGAAGAATCATGTTCAAACGTGCAGGACATCGTGCCCTAGCCGTAGCTTTAGTTTCTGCCGGGTTGTGCGTAGTTGCCAACGCTCAAACCATGTGTTCGCTGGTATGTCCGGCGAACATGACACTTGCTAGCTTGCCAGGCCAAATGAACACAGGTCCGGTCAACTATGCTGCGCCGGTGCCGAATGGATGTACCGCGACGGCGGCTTCGCAGCTGGCGGGCCTGCCGCCGGGCAGTCAATTTCCCGTGGGAACGACTACCAACGTCTTCGGTGCGTTACGACAGGGTTTTCCGAACGAAGCGCAGTGCCAGTTCACCGTCACGGTGACCGCGACGCCGGCGCTGCCGGTTGCGCCGACCGGCGTGCCAGTCGGCGGCGCGGCGATAGTTGCTCTGCTTGCGCTGTTGACTGCGGGGTTCGGCGTTTGGGCTCGGCGTGCGCGGGAATAGTCTTCCCTATTCACGGACGGCACGTCGCTTAGGCTCGCGACTGCTCTGTGAGCCGATATGCTGGAGGCGGCGCTAAGCGAGTATTGGTGCCACTATGGTCGCACGCCGGGAGACTCCATCGGCATTCCTGCTGCGCGCTTTGCGAGGTAAGCTTCCAAGTCCACTAGCTCGCTCGCGCCGAATTCAAATGGCTCCGCGCGCACTGCTGTCATGCAGCCGCGCAGGCGTCGTTGGAGGCTGCCGATGCTTTGCCATTCGAGGCGATAAATCGGGTAGCCCGTCGGGTGCCCTTGTGGAATGGTGTTTCCGCCTAGGCGTTTGCCAGCTAAGGCGTCGTGGCAGTCGCGGCAACTAAGATCGGTCTGTCCGAAACGCTGATTGAACAGTGCTTCGCCACGACTTTGCGCTTCGGAGAGAAGTGGTTGCTCTCGTTTGATCGCGGGCGAGATGGGCATGCCTCGGCTCTGCATTGCGATTGCCGATTCGAGGCCGAGTAAGGCTGCGCTTTCATGTCGCCAGGCGCTGCCTTGCTGCTGCGTGACGCGGCATTGATTGATTTGTTGAGCTAGGTTGACCACGCGCTTTTGCGCAGCGGAGACTTGTGGGTGACGCGCAGAAACTCCGCGCATTTTTGTGATCTCACCATGACAGTCGGCGCATGATTTTTGTGCTTTGCCCTCGCGCTTGGACCAATGCGCAACACCGTCCTGCACCCAAAGCATCGCGGGATTCTGTGTGTCGTCTCTTTGCAGCGCTTGCGTCGCGGGCTGCATGCTGTCGAACGTGGATTTGCGGGTGTCAGTGGCGTGCGCCAACGCAGAGCACATCGTCAACGTGATCGCCACGCTGATGCACGGCGCTCCGATAAGCAATCGATATGTTGGCTTCACGCCACCAAGAACGCAACCGTCTCGCGATGCGCAAATCCGTTGTCACCCAACCATTCGAACACTAGCGAACCGCTAACGTCCGCACGCAGATTGAACGAAAGGTAAGGGTTCGCGGCAATCGCGGCGTGCAAGGTGGCGCTAAACACGGCATCGCCCGTGTTGTTGGACGCTGAAGGCGAGGCACTTACGAAGCGGCACGAAAACGTGCGTATCAAATCGCGCGGAAGCATCGCACCTTCGGCTGACCGCCGATACCCTGTTTCCATTGGGTGTTGTACCAGCGCGCGAATCTCGATGATGTCGTCACGTTTTGCGCCTTTAGGAACGGTGATAAGGGTGCGGGCGGCCACTGCGCTATTCCTCGATACAAGACGTTGTGGTTACGAGCACATCAACGGTGTGCGTCCAGCAGCTGCCGTCGTTCATTTTGGCGACGACGACTAGCTGTTGCGAGCCCGCGAGGCGAATTCGTGTGGCGACGCGGGCTCGGCCCGACATTGTCGAGAGCGTGAAAAGTGCAACGTCGTTTTGCGGATTTTTTTCGTTGAAGATCGCGATGCCGACGACGTGTTGCTCGCGCGTCATTGGACTTTCTACGGTGACTTCAACGGGAACGCTATTGCCGTTTTCGACGAGAGGCGAGATGTCGAGCTTCACGCGGCCTTCGCTTACCGTTGCCCCAGCGGCGTACTGCGCCACGAGCGGCTTGAGAACATCACTTTGTGCGACGGCGTTGGCTTGGCGCACGAGCACCGCCGCGGCGAATGCCGCGCTGCTCGCAAGAAAATCGCGGCGCTTCAATTGAGCGTCGCCAACCACGCGACAACATCTTCGACTTGCTGCGCATCGAGAATGGGTTTGTCACGCCATGCCGCACCAACGCGCGAAAGCCCAGCAACTTTGTGATACGCGGGCATGACTGACTCGGCGTTCATTCGTCTCGAATCGACAATGCGTAGGCGCAACTGCGGCACGCTCCAGCGTGCGCCCGCACCCGCAAGCTGGGTGGCAATGTCGCCTTGAAATTTGTCGGACGAATTGGGGATTTGGTGGCAGAGGATGCACATACCGACTTGCCGATTCGACGCGATTTCGCGACCGCGAGCGACGTCGCCCGGCTGCGCGGTGAGCGCTGTAGGAATGCCGTCCTTGAGGACTGTGTACGGAACAATTTGCGCGTGGCTCGCGGGAATGGAAACGAGCATCAACGCGAGCGACGCTAATCGCTGCGAGATGCTCGCCGGTAACGCCACCGCGCCTACGCCTTCAAGCTGTGGTTCTTGAGCGGCAAGTCTCTAATGCGCTTACCCGTCGCAGCAAAGATCGCGTTCAAAACCGCAGGCGCAGCGACTGCAATCGTCGGTTCGCCCACGCCGCCCCAGAAGCCGCCGGACGGCACGAGAACCGTCTCCACCTTCGGCATGTCGGCCATCTTAAGCGTTGGGTAGTCATTAAAGTTGGTCTGCTCGATTCGGCCGTTTTTCACGGTGCACTCTTGGTATAGGGCTGCCGACAAACCGTATACGAACGAGCCTTCGACTTGCGCTTCGATTTGCTGTGGGTTAACCGCGTTCCCGCAGTCAGTGGCAGCAACGATGCGGTGAATCTTTAGCACGCCTTCTTTGCTCACCGATACTTCCGCGCAAGCGGCCACATATGAGCCAAAGCCCATGGTCTGTGCAAGGCCACGGAACACGCCTTTTGGCGCCGGCTTGTCGTAGCCGATGCGTTCGGCCGCAGCATTCAAC
>JAGNQL010000304.1 GCA_017989135.1 Burkholderiales bacterium | reverse complement strand
ACGTTCAAGGCCAACCGATCACCACCCACGTTAGAGTTAGCAAGCTCAAACCCGAAGCCACGGTTCAACTCTTCACCAAAGTCATCGAAGCGGTTGCGCATGCGCACACCCAACTCATCATCCACCGAGACATCAAACCCTCGAACATACTGGTGGATGCCAAAGGAGAACCGCACCTCCTAGATTTCGGCATCGCCAAGCTTCTCGATGACGAAGACAGCAACGCCATTGACGCCACCCAACTCACCAAACTCTCGGGCCGAGCACTCACACTCGACTACGCCTCACCGGAACAGGTCAACAACGCCAGTCTCGGCACCGCAAGCGATGTTTACTCACTCGGCGTGGTGCTCTACGAACTCTTAACCGGCACAAGGCCGTACCACCCCAAAGGACCGACCCGACGCGACCTAGAGCAAGCCATCCTCGAGCAAGACCCGCAAAAGCCCAGCGAACAGCTGCTCACGCAAACAACCGGCAATAGCGAAACGGGAAAGTCCGCGCGACGCATGCGCGGTGACTTGGACACCATTGTTCTCAAAGCCTTGCGCAAAGACCCGAAGCAGAGATACGCCACCGCGCAAGCGTTTGCGGAGGATCTCAAGCGATACATTGGCTTTGAGCCAATTGCGGCAAAGCCTGATGACGCTTGGTATCGCGTGAGGCGCTTTGTGAGAAGGCATCGTTTGGCGGTGACGCTGGTCGCGTCCGCGGCGATGTCGCTTACCGTGTTTTCAGCGCTCATCGCACGGGAAAGCGCGATGCACCGACGCACCACGGAATTCTTGCTTCAGGCGCTCACACCGACGAGCTATTACACCGACGGCGGCGGCGTGCTTTCACATGCCGAGCTGCTCAAACGCGCTGCCGACGGCGTCACGACGAAGTTCGCCGACTCACCGCGCGCGGCGTCTGAACTTTACGAGGCCATCGGCGAGAGTCTCTTCAATCTCGGCGCGCATGAGGACGCGTATCAGGTACGCACTCGTGCGCAACCTGGCGTAGACGCCGTTTTCGGACGCACCTCGCGCGAGGCCGTTCGCAACGCCGGGCGCGCTACGTACATGCATCTGACGCAGCGTCGCTTCCCTGAGTTCTTGAAAAGCATGGACGACTTGCGTGCTCGTTGTCCGAGCCTCGACACGTTGCCACTGCCGCATTGCTACACCTACATCTGGATGCAGACGCAGTACTACGCCTACACCGGTGAAGGACATAAACGCCATTCGCTGTGGCAGCAGTACGACGCACGTATCACGCCCTCGGTCGACGCGAAAAGCCGGTGGCACACGTTGGTGAACTACTGGGGCGCAGGCGGCGCGCGACAGGCGGGCGACCTGCGTGCGTCACGCGAACGTTGGAAGAAATTGCTTGAGTTGCCCGAGACGCAAGACGGCGCGCTGGGCGAACACATGACCGCGCTGGCGATTTGTTTGTACCTCACCGAGGCAGGCTTTTACGCCGATGCAGCGGCGCTCTCGCGGGAGGTGTACGCGCAAGGTGAGCGTTGGATGGGGGCGTCGTTTGATCCGCACTTGTTCTATGTGCCCGGCGTCGCTATCGCACAGGCAACCGCGGGCGTTGACGGCGGCGTGGAGGCGTCGCTTCGTGAAGGCATCGCACGTGCGCAATCGCGCGCTGGCGCAACCGCGGATCAGGAGACTGCCGATGCGCGTGAAGCGCTGGCGCTGTGGCTCATCGGGCGCGGACGTTACGCTGAGGCGGTAGAGCCGCTCGAACACGCGATCAGATTGCAACGCGCACGTGGCGCGGCGTACAACCAGTACGTGACGCAAATGCAGGTTCAACGCGCGGTGCTTGATGTTTTGTTGGCGTCCCCGGCGACGGTCGATACGGCGCGGGGTGAGGCAATTTCGCGATTGCTAGCGTTGCGCGAAGACGCCGCCGCGATTCCCGATCAATCCACGCTGCCGCGAATTGACGCCACCCTCGCGGCCCTAGAGCGCGACACCACTCGCGCAGAAGCGCATTGGCAGCGCGCGCTCGACGCCATGCAGCGAAGCGATTTGCGGCCTGGCGACACGGCGCTGCTGTTGCGCGTCTTGGGTTCCACGCGCCGATTGCCAACTGCGGTGGAAGATGACGTCGTGGCGGCCATGCGCGCGTATGTGAAGAAAGTGCTCGACGTCACGCAGCGCGAAATCGCGAAGCGCGAAAAACCTGGCTCGTCGTGATTTCTGGCCGTGATCAGAAAATAGGGATGAACAGCTTTTTGGCTTTAACGACCGCCAGGTGGTCGTTAAAGTCGAGAATTGCTAATTCTCAACAATCAATAAAATCGCGTTGAAACGACCGCGCGCTGGTCGTTAGGGCGATAAAGCTGTTAACTGCGAAACATCACGCGTGTGCCTGCGATGCGGTCGTGCAAGAACTGGCGCGCGGGATCAGCAAATGCCCACAGAAAATTGGCGAAGACAGCGAAGATCCACCAGGCGCTCGCGCGAGTGCCGAGCGCCATGAAACTCGCGAGACCCAAGGCCGGGCCTATCCAGGTTGCCAAATAACGCACGACGGCCTGCTTGAGGCTCACGGCGCGACCGTCGGCGCTGACAAGCCGCAGGTGCCACGTTTTGAATGCGAGGGTGCGGCGACCTTCGATCCAGAAATAGATGAAGTATCCGCCGATCGAGACGAAGAGATAAACCTGCTGCAAGACGGCGATCGGGCCACTCAATATCTGCGGCTTACCCGCCGACATCGACTCGCCAGAGAACGACGCGAAAACCAAGCTTACGATGAACAAATACGCCAACAGAAAGAGCAGCTCATGCACAAACGCGCCAAAGCGCCGCCAAAGCCC
>JAGNQL010000303.1 GCA_017989135.1 Burkholderiales bacterium | reverse complement strand
CTGCGCACCTGCGGTCGCCGCAAATAACGCCGTTGCTGCGCTCACAAAAGCCGCCATGATCTTTCGCATAAATCCTCCTTATATTGGGCGATACACCCGAGTGACAAAGCGCACGTCGGTATCACTCGCGGATTCTAACGGCGGCGATTGCATCCGCGATGCAGGGTATTCGTTATCTGCGAGCGCAACAGCGTGGGGGCGGACGCGATGTGACAGCACGGGACGCTTCGCAGCACAAAAGCGTGGGATCGTTTCGGAAATGTTCTCGCAACGAGAATCTTCAGAGCGGCGACGGTGCCTTCGCGCGCGGGCACCAAGCGCCTCGGATGAGGAGATTGCCATAACAACTTTACCCTTCTAGCGACCGACAGGCGGTCTTTAGGCGCAATTATCACCATTAGTCGATATCTCAATAAATAAGCCGCTAACGACCAACTGGCAGTCGCTAACCGCATAAAGTTGTTAACTCCTCGCGCTAACGTAAAAGACCGGCGGCAGATGGTCTTCTACTTCTTCCAGTGGACGATTCACGCAGCAACGAGCGACGGAACTGGCTGAACAATGTGCGCCGTACAGACCGCCGCAAATCGAACGCCAGCCAGTTGTCGCGCTTAAACTCTACGCACTCATCGAAAGGCAATCCGCGCATGCCGTTTACACGTTTTCACCACACAATTCTGCGTGTGCTTTTCCTAGCACTCGCTACGATCGCGTTGTCCGCGCACGCAGCCGCGCCGCCGATGTTGTTAGCCAATGTGCTCGGGCCGGACGTTGACGTGACGCAGTATTTGGTGAGCGAAAAATACGATGGCGTACGTGCGCTGTGGGACGGCAGAACACTCAAGTTTCGTAGCGGCCGCACTGTCGCCGCGCCCGCTTGGTTCACCGAGAAGCTACCAGCCGAAGCGCTCGATGGTGAACTCTGGATTGCGCGAGGCCGCTTCGACGAGCTGTCAGGCATCGTGCGAAAAACGGAGCCGATTGACAGCGAGTGGCGGCGCGTCAACTACATGATTTTTGAATTGCCGCAACCCGCAGGCGCGCCACCGATCACATTTACGGAGCGCGCAGCGCGCATCAAGGCACTCGTTGAGCGCACGAATGTTGCGTCGCTCAAAGCGGTGCGTCAATACGCCGTGAAAGATCGTGCGGCGCTCAAGCGCGATTTGGATGCTGTAGTGAAAGAGGGCGGCGAAGGGCTGATGCTGCATCGCGCCGACGCACCGTACGTAACGGGGCGCAGCGATGTACTGCTCAAACTTAAGCCCCTGCTTGATACCGAAGCCACGGTCGTCGCGCACATCGCCGGTAAAGGCAAACACACGGGGCGCATGGGCGCGCTGCTGGTTGAAACGAAGCGTGGTGTGCGCTTCAAACTAGGCACCGGTTTTAGTGATGCTGTCCGATCAAATCCGCCGCCGATTGGCGCGCAGGTGACCTATGTCTACCGAGACATCACGCCCAACGGAAAGCCAAGATTTGCGAGCTTTTTGCGGGTACGCGACGACCCGTAGCGTTTGCGCTGCGCTCGCGGTGGCGCGACGATTTGCTACCCAGCCGTCACTTCCGCCAGCAACGCGACGCCCTCAGCGATCAAGTGCGTTGGGATCGCTGAGATTCCCATTCGCACAAATTCACCGTTCGTTGGCTGGCCGAAGAAACCAGTACCTGGCTCAAGCACAATTTCTGCGGTGCGTGCCCGCGCGACAACCTCGGCCGCTGTCATGGCATCAGGCAGCCGAATCCAAAGCGCTGAACCCACGCCCGGCGGACTCTGAATTTGCCAGTTCGGCAAGTGCGTGGCCAGCGCTTCGCGCAAAATTTTCAATCGCACTTGATACGCGTGACCCAGCCTGCGTTGCAAGGATTCGAAATGACCTTGCCCCAAAAACAGCGCCAGCGCACGTTCATTGTTGCTTGCCACATGACGCAGCATGAGCCTGCGCAGTCTGCGCAACGCAGCGATCGCTTCGCGCGGCGCAACGATGTATCCCAACCGCAATCCTGGTGCGAGGGTTTTCGACAAACTGCCAACATAGAAAACACGACCATTGACGTCGATGCTCTTAAGCGCGGGGTTAGTGCCCGACTGCGATGACGCACTCGCAAGCTGCGGCTCGTAGTCGTCCTCGACGATCAAAAAATCTTGATCAGCTGCAGCAGACAACAACGCACGACGACGATCGTCGCTCATGCGCACACCCGTCGGACAATGATGCGATGGCGTGACCACCGCAACATCCGGTCGAAGCGCCGAAACTTGCGACACGTTCACACCTTCGGCATCCAGCGGCACAGACGCTAACGTTGCGCCAGTCATGGAAAAAATAGCGCGAACGTCGGGGTAACACGGCTGTTCAACCACCACGCGTCGACCGCTGCCTCCCAATAATTGCCCGATCAAATAGAGCGCTTGCTGCGCGCCCACCGTAACCAAGATTTCATCAGCCGCCGCCCATACGCCTCGGCGTGGCAGCACGCGGGTACGCAGTTGCTCCAACAAATCTCGATCATCTTGATCGCCACGATCCACTGTCCACGCCTCTACACTTTCGAGCTTCATCGCACGCTCGAAACAATCGCGCCAGTCCGCCAGAGGAAAGAGTTTCGGATCAATTTGCCCGTAGACAAACGGGTATCGATAGCGATACCAGTCGCTCGGATTTTTCACAGGAGCGTACTCAACCTCCAACGCGCGAAAGTGGCGTGACCAATCGGGCGGCGGCAACAACGAGAGTTGATCGCTCTCATGGAACTCTGCGCGCTGTTGCGCGAAGGCAGCACTTACGAAAAAGCCGCGACGCTCGCGAGACTCAATCGC
>JAGNQL010000089.1 GCA_017989135.1 Burkholderiales bacterium | reverse complement strand
GATTCACCCGCTTCGATAACTCCGCTGCGCTCTCTTTTCGCTCGCTGTAGCGATCCACAAGATATGGCGAAACGTCGCGCGTGAGCAGCGTGAACTTCACCAGTTCTTCCATCACATCGACCACGCGGTCGTAGTAGGGGTCTGGGGAGCAATGGAACAGAAAACCGACTTAAGGAGCTGAATGCGGTTGGCTACCAGGATCGATCAGTCCCAGGCATGGATGCTGAGGACTCGGTAAAGCAGTGGCGAAGATCGGCCTCGTTGTCCATTTCCTGCATCAATTCGTAGAGCGTCTGGTCAAGCTCTTCGTCGGTTCGGTAGGG
The DNA here is from genome assembly GCA_017989135.1 of Burkholderiales bacterium. Taxonomy (GTDB): domain Bacteria; phylum Pseudomonadota; class Gammaproteobacteria; order Burkholderiales; family Casimicrobiaceae; genus Casimicrobium. The sequence goes on along the minus strand of JAGNQL010000089.1, from coordinate 10,059 downwards.
TATTTTCAACTCATATTCACCGGTCCGAAGCAGGGTGCCACCGTACGCTTGCAAGTGAAACTGTTCGATCGCCTCGATGACCTTTTTCTTGCCGCGCACAAATTTGCCGTTGTTTTCGACGCGGAGATCCAGGAGGATCGTCGCGGTCTTCTCGTCGCTTGTGTTTTGCGTTTTGTCAGTGGCCGAGTCCGGTGGCCGCCGTTTCGGCTGCGCCGATTTTTCGTACGCGTTGATCGCAACGCCGCGATGGCGCAGGTAGACGTACAGCGTACTTTTGGAAAGATGCAACTGCCTGGCGATCGCCGCCACGCTCAAGCGCTGCTCTCGATACAGGGTCTCGGCCGCCATGGCGGTGGCCATGGCCTGCGACGACAGGCCTTTGGGGCGTCCGCCCACCCGACCGCGCGCACGCGCCGCGGACAGTCCTGCATGGGTTCGTTCACGAATCACCTCACGCTCGAACTCAGCGAGGGACGCAAACAGATTGAACACCAACCGGCCTTGCGCGCTGGAGGTGTCAATCGGATCGTTGAGACTGACCAGCCCAATCTCACGTTTCACCAGATCGCCCACCAGTTCAACCAAATGTTTTAGCGATCGCCCCATCCGATCGAGTTTCCAGATCACCAGCACGTCGCCGGCGCGCAGTTGACTCAGCATGTCATCGAGGGCCGGGCGCGCGGTCTTCGAGCCACTGGCCACGTCCTGAAAAATGCGTTCGCAACCCGCGCGCTTGAGCGCGTCCAATTGCAGGTCGGGATTTTGCTCACGCGTGCTGACGCGGGCATAGCCAATCTTCATCAAAGTTCCATTTACTCAACGTGTCGTAAGAATATCGAACTTTGACTGTGCGAACCAGTATTCCGTACCGACAGCGTGATTTAGTGGATGCTGCGACGGCAGCGCGTTAAAGTTTCATAAAACGATCATTTAATCGAACCGCTCCTTCTTGCTTCCGACACATGACAAGAATACAATGCATACATGTATTCAAGTGATCGCGAAGGACAACATAGTGGCAACCTCGATTCGACTCGCTCCATCAATTGAACAGCGCTTGGATCACCTTGCGGCGTTTACTGGTCGCACAAAGGCGTTTTACTTGCGCGAGCTGGTGGCCAACGGACTCGGTGACCTGGAGGACTATTACTTGGCCGCCGCCACGATGGAGCGCGTGCGCAAGGGTGAAGAGCCCGTCCATTCTGCTGAAGATGTGCGCGAGCAACTTGGCCTGAAGCCTTGATTGCGCTCATATTCGGCAGGATGTTGGCACTGCTGATGCTGGTCGTGACGTGGTGATCTGGACGATTAACTACACCGACACAGCCAGCAAGCAGTTGCGCAAACTCGATAGGCAGCTGGCGCAGCGCATCCTCGACTTCATGGATGCGCGCATCGCGGGACAATCGGACCCGCGGAGCATCGGCAGCGCGTTGACCGGCCCGATGTTAGGCGCGTTCTGGCGATACCGCGTGGGCGACTGTCGGATTATTTGTGACATCCAGGACAGAGCGCTCTGCGTTCTGGTGGTTGAAATTGGCCATCGAAGTGAAATCTACCGATGAGTGTGCAGCGCATTGAGCACCACGCCGCGATCTCGTAACGCTCAATGCCTGTCAGCTTTTTGACCCTACAACAGCGGGAACGATACGCCCGGTACCACGCGGCACCCACCGCCGATGAGTTGGCCAGATATTTTCACCTGGATGACGACGACCGCGACCACATCGCCGCCAAGCGGCGCGACAGCAATCGACTGGGCTACGCGCTGCAGCTGACCACGGCGAGATTTCTCGGAACGTTCCTTGACGATCCAGCCGCAGTACCCACTGCGATCTTGATTGCGCTGGCCAATCAGCTTAACGTGATCGATCCTTCTTGCGTCCGAAGCTACTTCCAAAGCGAGCAACGCTGGCGACACTCGGCAGAGATTCGTGCGCGCTACGGATATCGCGCTTTCGGCGATGCTGGCGTGCAGTTCCGTCTCGGTCGCTGGTTATGCCCGCTGTGCTGGTCAGGAACGGATCGACCCGGTGTACTGTTCGAGCATGCCAACGGTTGGCTGATCAACCACAAGGTTTTGCTGCCCGGAATCAGCGTGCTGGAGCGGTTCGTGGCCGAGGTGCGCTCGCGAATGGAGACGCGCCTGTGGTTGCGTCTTGGCCGCGACGTTACAGCAGCGCAGCGCGCAAAACTCGACGAGCTGTTAGTCACGGCCGAAGGGAGCCGATATTCCCGCCTGGATCAGTTGCGTAAAGGCCCGGTCAGCGTCAGTGCTCCGGCACTCGTGCGTGCTCTGATTCGTGTTGAGAACGTGCGTAGTCTGGGCATCAAGCTGTCAGTAAAAAACGTTCCACAGAGCCGCATCGCCGCGCTCGCTCGTTTTGCCAATACAGTTAGGGTGACCGCGCTCTCCAGATTGCCGTCGCAACGCCGTATCGCGACCTTGGTCGCATTCACGCACAACCTGGAAGCCACGGCACAGGACGACGCCCTTGAAGTGCTCGACGTGTTGTTGCGCGAACTCTTCGCGAAGGCACAGCAGGCTGATCGCAAAGCGCGATTGCGCACACTCAAGGACCTAGACCAAGCCGCGTCAACCTTGGCACAGGCCTGTCGATTTTTGCTCGATCCTAGTCTCCCCGATAGCAAGCTGCGCGAGCACGTTTACCAGACGATAGGGCAAGACCAACTCGCTCAAGCGCTGACTGAAGTCAGCTCGCTGGTTCGACCGTCCAACGATGTTTACTACGGCGAGTTGGCCAGCAAGGCGACCTCCGTAAAGCGCTTTCTTCCCACCCTTTTGCGCGTCATCCAGTTCGACGCCAATCCCGTCGCGCGTTCGCTCATACACGCCTTGCAATGGTTGCATGCGCGGCCTGCGTCCGAGCCACCCATGGCCATTGTGGACAAGGCATGGCAGCGGCACCTCACCACTGAGGATGGTCAGGTGGACGTCGCGGCGTACACCTTTTGCGCGCTCGACAAGTTGCGTGTCGCGATCCGACGGCGCGATGTATTTGTCGCGCCAAGCTGGCGCTATGCCGACCCGCGCGCGGGGCTACTCACCGGGGCCGCATGGGAGCGCGCACGCCCAATCATCTGTCGTTCGCCTGGTTTGACGGCGCTGCCTGAACCCACACTAAGCGCGTTGGCACGCGAACTCGATGAGACCTACAGAGCAGTTGCCGCACGCCTTCCGGACAACGAGGCGGTGCGCTTCACCACCGTTGCCGGCAAAACCGAACTCATTCTGAGTCCGCTTGAAAAGCTTGAGGAACCACCCTCGCTGATCGCACTTCGCAACCAGATCAAAGCGCGCATGCCGCGCGTGGATCTGCCGGAAATTCTGCTTGAGATTGCCGCTCGCACCGGATGCATGGGCGCCTTTACGCACTTGACCGAACGCACGGCGCGAGCCTCCGACTTAACCACCAGCCTCTGCGCGGTATTGCTCGCCGAGGCGTGCAACACAGGCCCCGAGCCGTTCGTGCGACCGGAGACGCCAGCGCTGCGGCGTGACCGGCTGCTGTGGGTCGATCAGAACTACCTGCGCGATGAAACACTCACTGCGGCAAACGCCGAACTGGTGGCGGCACAAAGCCGTATTGCGCTGGCACAACTGTGGGGCGGCGGCGACGTTGCCTCCGCCGATGGCATGCGTTTTGTGGTGCCAGTGCGCACCGTGCACGCTGGATCGAATCCGAAATACTTCAATCGCGGCCGCGGCGTGACCTGGTACAACTTGCTCTCTGATCAGGGCACCGGACTCAATGCGATCACCGTGCCTGGTACGTTGCGGGACAGCCTGGTCTTGCTGGCTGTCGTGCTGGAACAGCAGACCGAACTGCAGCCCACGCAGATCATGACCGATACGGGTGCCTATAGTGATGTCGTGTTCGGATTGTTTCGATTGCTTGGGTACCGTTTCAGCCCTCGCCTGGCTGACATCGGCGGCACCCGGTTCTGGCGCGTGGACGCTCAAGCCGACTATGGGGAATTCAATGCCGTGGCGCGCCAGCGTGTCCGCCTTGATCGCGTGACCCCGCATTGGGAAGACATCCTTCGCCTGATCGGGTCGCTGAAACTGGGACTGGTGCCAGCGATGGGAATCATGCGCACGCTGCAGATCGATGAGCGACCCACACCGCTGGCCCAAGCCATCGCCGAGATCGGTCGCATTGACAAGACCATTCATTCGCTCAACTACATCGATGACGAATCACGCCGCCGCAGCACCCTGCTGCAGTTGAATCTGACCGAGGGCAGGCACAGTCTGGCCCGCGACGTCTTTCTGGGCAAGCGGGGGGAACTGTTTCAGCGATACCGCGAAGGGCAGGAAGATCAGTTGAGCGCGCTCGGTCTGGTGGTCAACATGATCGTGTTGTGGAACACGATCTACAGCGATGCGGTGCTGCAGCAGCTACGCGCAGAAGGCTATCCCGTCCAAGCCGAAGACGCAGCACGACTCTCTCCATTCGGTCACGAGCACATCAATTTGCTCGGTCGCTATTCCTTTGCGGTTCCGGATTCAGTCGCGAGAGGCGAACTGCGGCCGCTTCGTGGCACCCATGAAGATTAGCGTTCGATTTTTGCAAGATCACGACGCCTTTATCGAACCCACGAGTTCCTTAAGTCGGTTTTCTGTTCCATTGCTCCCCGGACCCCCAGTTCGGCAACTTTGTTGACGCGATGCTCATTGATGTGGGCGATGACGTAACGCAGATACGCCTCGGGATCGAGCCCGTTGAGTTTGGCTGTGCCGATCAAACTGTAGATCGCAGCTGCACGCTCTCCACCGGCATCTGATCCGGCAAACAAGAAATTTTTGCATCCAAGGGCGACACATCGCGACGCTCGCTCGGCGGCGTTGTTATCAATCTCGATTCACTCGCAAGGAGCACCCGGTCCATTTCGCCACAGCATGGGATCGCAGCAAATCATGGGGCACCGCCGAGGCGTTCCTGGGGGTCGAACGCCTTGCCACCGATTTGTTGCGCCCAACATGGTCTGGACGACAGTGACGTTAGCGAGGACTAAATGCTCATACACTGTTAATCATGTCCCGTCGCACCGATATTCCGACGCCCAGATCGCTGCTGAAATTTCGGCCACAAAGCCGAAATCCCGCAAAGGGCAGTGATTCGAGCGACGACAACCTTTTACGCGTTGCCCGTTGGGCACTCGCGCTTGCGATTGCCTTGGCGGCTGTTGTGTTGGACCCGTTTGCGGACGCCGCGTTTGATGCGCCCAAGATTCTGGCGCTTAAATGCGGTGCTCTTGTTGTTGTTTGCGCCTTGCTCCTGCGAAGCCCGACATCTTTAACGTCTGAATGGACGTTACCAGGCAGATTGGTAATCGTGCTCTTGGGCGCGGCCTTCGCGGGCGCTCTTGCGGCAACCATTTTTTCGGTGCATGGCCCTGTTGCCTGGCATTCCTTGGCAGCCATGTTGCTCGGCGCTTCATACTTTCTGATTGGTGCATCCAGAGTCATCAGTGGCGCAGCCGGCCGGCGATTTTTGGCTCTATTCATCTTGCTCGCAGCGCTCAACGCAATCGTTTCGCTGATGCAATCGGTGGGTTTGCAGTTGCCGTTTGCGGTTGAACGGCTCGGCGGACGCTACCCGACTGGCGCATTTCTCGGCAACGAGGGTTTCGTCGCGCTTCTCTGCGCACTGATGGGAGCCTGCGGTGTGGCACTGCTGATAGCGCCGGACGCGACTTCGCGCACAAAAAAAATTGCTTTGGCCATCAGCGTGCTGGCCATGCTTGCCATCGCTGTCAATCGGCAGGCAACGAGCGCGATTGCACTCGTAATCGCGGTCGGCGTTATGCTGGTGGTGAAACATCAGCAGCGCTGGCTGGTTGGCTGGTTTGCGGCCGTTATCGCCGTTGCGCTGGTCGCGGCAGCAGTACCGTCACTGCGGGCCAAGACCTGGGCGGCGGCACCGGGAGCCAGTGTCGAGTCATATCAGCGACTCACCACTTATCGCCTCGGCGGCTGGGCAGCTGCTATCGAGATGATCGAAGCGCGTCCGTGGATCGGTCACGGTCCCGGAGCTTTCGCTCAGGAGTCAACTGCGCGCCGACTTGCGGCAGAAGTGCGCCTCGGCGAGCGCTTCTTGCAGCCGACCGGCGCCACCTTTGTCTATGCTCATCAAGAGTGGTTGCAACTAGCCGCTGAATGTGGTGTTCCAACAATGCTAATGGTTCTGGCCGCGCTGGTGATTGTGTTGCAGCGTCTTATGTCGGAAACAGCAGGGCGTGCGTCGGCTGAGCGGTTGCTTCTTTTGGGAGTCCTGACAGCAGGCGCAGTGGCAACGCTTGCCTGGTTCCCACTGCAAATTCCGATCACGACCATGGCAATACTGCTCGCGTGCGGGCGAGCCTGGCGTATCACCACGCAAATTTCTAAGAGCGCGACGTGAGCGGAACGGTCAACTTTGCGTTGCGTCTGGTCGCGATCGCGGCGCTTATGTTCTATGCGGCGACTCAATTGTTTGCCTATCCCGCTGAATGGCAGATCGCCGAAGCTAACGCGCGGCTGGAACGGGTGCTGCGGCGACTCGACCAGCCCAATCAGGGCGCAGTCTCAGTAGCCCGTGCGCTGGAACTGTCGCGCAACGCTATGCGAAGCCTGCCTGGCGATCCGCGACCCGTGCTGTTAGCGAGCGGCGCGTTGACGATGCTCGGAAAGAGTGCTGATGCGATTGCGTTGCTCGATCACTTCGTTGCGCTCGCCGAGCGGCCCGAGCTGGTGGTCGCTTTGGGTCGTGCACGTGCTGCTGAGGGCAATGAGCCAGCCGCACGCGCAGCATTCCTGCGAGCTGCGTGGGCTAGTCCGCCAGCAATTGCAACTTTACCGAAGGCGGTTCGGCAAGCGTTACTCGACGACGTTACCGTGCTTGCAAAACAGCTAGCTGCAGGACAACTCACGGCGCCGCCGCCGATCACTGTCCCTTGACGGCTGCAAACCAGACGCGTTCAAGGTCGGCTGCTGAATGTTCCCAGCTATAGCGAGCGTCCACGAGCTGTCTCGCATTATGGGCGAGGCTGCCCCGCAAAACACGGTCATTGAGCAATCGCGAAACGGCCACGCTGGTCGCGTCGACGCCATCGGCCGTGAGCAGGTGAATTCCGTCCACGGCAACCGTGCCTGCTGCCGCTAAGGATGAAGCAACGACCGGGGTTCCGCTCGCCATTGCTTCGAGCACCTTCAATTGCTGGCCGGAGCCTGCGCGCAACGGGGCGATGGCCAACGTTGCGCTTGTGAGGTAAGGGTGGACATCAGGCACCGCGCCGATCAATTGCACATTACAGTTTTCAAGCGCCAGACGCTTGAGCGATGCAGAGGGGCGCGCTCCCACCAGGTTGAGCCGCAAACCGGGAAATCTTTCGACCAGTTGCGGCAACACTTGCGTGGCAAACCATGTCACTCCATCGACATTCGGAAAGTAGCCAAGGTTGCCAATGAACACCAGCTCCAAAGGCATTCGCCCGGACGATACGTAAGGAAAGCGCGGCAAGTCAACCCCGTTGTCAACCAGATGCAGGTTCCCGCGCTCGCCAATGGCCTTTAAATCAACCGCAGAACTAATGGTGGCGGCGCTTACACGGTCAACCATCGTCCGCTCATAGGGCAACATGCGTTGCGCCTCGAAGCGCGCGAGCCAGCGGCGAGGGTGATGATCAATTGCACCGCGCCGCAGCATGTTGACCGACAGTGCGTCCACCAGATCAAGCACGCAGGGAACCGGCAAGTCGCGCTCTACAAGTGTCCCAAGCCGAATCAACTGTACGTGGATCAGGTCGAACGCCGTGTCAGACAGGCAGTCCCGTAACGCCGAGTGAAGATGCGCTGCGTTGTACGCCTCGACCTGCAACGGGCGTCGAGTCCAAAGCGAGCGAATCGCATGCATGGCCAGCGCAAAAGCGCTGTGCCGCAGAATGATCACATTGTCGCAACGCGCTGCAAGATCGGCATCAACGCTCCGTGGGTCGGCGTCGGGACCAAGCGCTAACAAAGTAATTTTATGACGCCCGGAAAGGCGCATCAGCTGCTGATAGGAGCGCAGTTGGTCTCCACGGTGGGCGGCTCCTGGAATGCGTGTGGTGATGAACAGAATGCGCATGACTGCATTATTGACGCAAGCGGATGCGGGCCTGCTCACGCCGCGCATACGTCTCGATCTACACTGCAAGCATTGTGCGAATCCTCGTTGTCGCTACCAAAACACCATGGCCACCTGCCGACGGCGGGCGGCTGGTTCTTTGGCTGGCCCTGCAGGGCCTCGCCCAAGCCGGGCACGAGATCGCATTGGTTGCTCCAGTTGATGCCTCCCGTGTTGCCCAGAGCGTTGATGATCAGATTCAACTTCGAACAGTTTGTCAGCCCAATCTGGTTGAGGTCCGGCATCGCTCATTTTTAACACTTGCCGTGGACTGCATACGAAGGCGGCGGCCGTTCAGCTTGTCACGTCACGCGAGCGACGCGGTTCGGGATGCGGCGGCCGAACAAATCCGCAAATTTCGCCCCGATGTGATCCATGCCGAGCAACTCCAGTCGTTGGCCAACTGCGACGCGGATGGCGAGTTGGCGATCCCGCTGTTGTTGCGAATGCAGAATGTCGAATCAGACTTGTGGACCCAGGTATCGCGTACTCGCTGGTGGCGACGCTGTTTAGCTATTGAAGGCTGGCGCTTGCAACAAGCTGAGCGCCGCGCTATAGCTGGCAGCGATCAGATAGTCACGCTCACGTCGTGCGATGCCGATGCATTGCGGGTTTCCGTTGAGCCTAGCGACGCCGCGCGTATCTGCTGCGTCCCGCCAACTTTCGCCGTCGATTTGCCTGCAGCACCAGCGGTGAGCGGCTACCCGGCGCTGGTACTTGCTGGTAGCGGCGGGTGGTGGCCCAACACGCAGGGAACACAATGGTTTCTTGATGCCGTCTGGCCGAAGCTGCAGCGTTCGTTTCCCGCGGTACGTTTGCATCAGTTTGGCGGTGAAGCGGCAGCGTGTTCCGGCGTGCGTTGGCACCCTGCGCCGACTGATTCGGGCGCCGCGTTCCCTCGGAATGCCATCGTGATCGTGCCGCTGCATGTGGCGTCCGGCATACGCATGCGTATCCTCGAAGCGTGGGCGCGGGGAGTTCCGGTTGTGGCGACAACGGTGGCGGCGAGAGGTCTTATGGTGGAAAGTTTTCGCGAGTTGATCATCGCTGACACTGCGGATCAGTACATTGAAGCGCTTCGACAACTAATGTCTGACGACTCCCTACCGGCGCGACTGGTTTCCAATGGGCGCGCTTATCTTCGGCAACATCATCAATGCGGTGACGTAACACGCGCTCTTTTGGCGGCCTATGAACGAGCGGTTAGCGAGGCTTCATTGCGGATGCCGGAAGCCCACCGATCATGAAAGCGTGCTGATGCCCCGACCGGAGCCGTTGCTTAGGTTTTCGCAAGCGAATATTCGCGCGGGAATCAATCTCACGGCGAACTACGCGAACGTCGCACTGATGGCGCTCATCACGCTCCTGATAATGCCTGTTTACGTACACACGCTTGGCCCCGCGCAATGGGGCGTTGTCGCGCTGTGCACGACATTGCACGGTGCAATGTTCGCCATCGACGTCGCACTCGGGCCGCTGATGTTGCGAGACATCGCACGGGCAGCAATTCGGCAACAGGCCTATTCGTCGTATTTGCGCTTTCTGCGCGTCTACGCCTGCTTCGCGGTAGCTGCGATTGCGCTCGTCCAAGTCATTCTCGCGCTCAACAAACATTGGCCTCATGGAGCGGTGTTGCCCATGGATGAGTCCTTGCTGATCGCGTTGCAAATTATCCTGCTGCAGTTTCTCTTTCAATTTTCAAACAGCGCTGCCCTCGGATATTGGAATGGACTCGAAAGGCAACGTCAAGCCAATGTGCGTCTGGCTATATTTCTATTGTTGAAGCCCGCGCTGGCACTGTGGGCCGTGTTGCGGTGGGACAGCACCGCAATCGCTTATCTGGGCGCGTTTGCTGCAGTGTCCGCTGTCGAGCGCCTTGTCAACTTCA
>JAGNQL010000302.1 GCA_017989135.1 Burkholderiales bacterium | reverse complement strand
ACCTTCCCCGCGAGCAGCGTGCTGCCGACGCCGGATGTTTCGATCTTGAGCGCGCCGCCGTTGAAGCCGCTCGCATCAATCGACACCGTGCCCGAGTTTTCGATACGCTCAATCGACTTGGCAGAAACCTCGTAAACGATGTCGTTCTTTGAATGCAAAGCCGAGGTCGACGACAAAATTAGAACGCCGTTTTTCACCTCGGACTTTATCTTTGGCAGCAAGTTGTCGTCCGCCGTGATTTTCAATCCGTCCGCGTCACCCACCCGCAATTTCAAATTGCCGACACCGGACGCTTCTATCGCCGTGAACGTCGACACCGCGCGCGATTCGCTCGCACGCACGCCGCTGCCGACCACGGCGTTCGGATCGCCAAACGAAATCGAAATGTCACCGCATGCGGAGAGCAAAAGTGCTGCACCCGTCGCAGCCAGTAGTATGTTGCGCCGACGAGGAGAAAATGGCCGCCCACGCGAACTTGAATCGGGCATCGCTGTTGGTTTCATTTGAAATTCCTCGATTTATTGACGTGGCGAATCGACACAGATGGTCGAAGCGCGAGACTTGCGCTCTGTGGGAGCGGGCTTGCCCGCGAGTAATCGTGGCCATCGCGGGAAAGCCCGCGCCCACAACGAGAACGAACCGATTAAGGCTTTTGCAGCTTCAACACGCTCGTCGCGGTGGTGACCAAGCTTGCAATGTCTGCCATGTTTTGTGGCACCACGATGGTGTTGCCAACCTTCGCGATATTGCCGAGCGCCGCGACGTATTGCTCGGCCACTTTCAGATTCACCGCCTGCAAACCGCCCTGGGATTCGATAGCCATCGCAATCTTGCGGATGGCTTCCGCGTTCGCTTCGGCCTTGGCCAAAATCGCGGACGCTTCGCCTTGCGCTTGATTGATGTTCGAGATTTTTTCGCCTTCGGATTTGGCAATCGCCGCTTCCTTTTGGCCCATCGCGATATTGATCTGCTCTTGCTTGCGACCTTCGGACGCGGCGATCAACGCGCGCTTCTCGCGCTCGGCCGTAATCTGAGCTTGCATCGCATGCAGAATTTCTTTCGGCGGCGTCAAATCTTTGATCTCGTACCGAAGCACTTTCACGCCCCAGTTCGAAGCGGCAGCATCGAGCGAATTCACCACTGCGTGGTTAATCGTGTCGCGTTCTTCGAACGTCTTGTCGAGCTCGAGCTTGCCGATGACGCTACGAAGCGTCGTCTGCGCGAGCTGCGTAATGGCAACGATGTAGTTCGACGAGCCATACGTTGCGAGCTTCGGATCGGTCACCTGAAAATACAAAATGCCGTCAACTTGCAGCTGCGTGTTGTCTTTGGTGATACACACTTGGCTCGGCACATCAAGTGGCACCTCGCGCAAGTCATGTCGCGCCGAGACACGATCAACAAACGGAATCGTGAACCGAAGCCCCGGCTCAAGGATGCGATCAAAGCGCCCTAGGCGCTCAACCACCAACGCGCGCTGCTGCGGCACCACGCGAATCGCCTTGATGACAAAAATGATGCCCACGATAAAAATCGCCAGTGGAACAATCGACCCAAACAGACCATTCATGATGCCGGACTCCCCATTAAAACTGTAGTTGGTCCCGTTGATAGAGACGTATTTGCTAATACCCAAAAATTTCAAAAATACATAGGCGGTGACGCCGCCAATCACCAAGTTTTTGGCGATTTTCACGATGTCCCACTCCGCGCGGTCAGGCTCTAAGCCGTGATGCGGTGTAGGTATAGGCGCCGATACCTGTGCGCCCGATTTGCTCGCTGCGCTCGACATGTCCCCGCCGTCGCCCATCGCGGGCGCCGAAGCATCTGCGCCGGACGCCGCGCGTTTGCCCGACTTCTTTTCTGCCGCAGCCTTAAGACGCGCGGCAATCTGCGCAGTCGCCTCTTTCATCAGCGCGTTGAATGCGTCTGGGCCGCCCGGCTTGTTCGGATCAGCCATGCTTGCGTCCTCCGCAAACTAGTTGAGCGAAGCTCATATTGCCACCGGCCCGAGGACAAGCAGCGCGCCCCGCATGTCAACGATCACCATATGTTCACGACGTGGCGTTGTCGACGATTCGAGCACTGCGTCCCATTGCGTTCCACGATACGCGACGCGTGCTGTGCCGTCTTCGTTCCACTCAAGCACACTGACTTTTGCGCCTATGTCCAAGTTGTTCGAGAGCTTCGGCTTCGTCTGATGAGTGCGCTTCCAGCGATTAATCGCCAGCGTTCCAAGCACCTCAACGACCGCCGCCGCCCCCCACTGCCAGCCAATGTCGTAACCCATCGCGGCAACCGCGCCACCCGCCACGCAGGCCAACGCCACGACCAACAGATAGAACGTGCCCGTCATCATTTCCACGCCGACCAAGATGGCGGCGGCGATCCACCACAGATATTGCAGTGCCATAGTTTTTGTCTCCGTCTATGTATCCCATGTTACGGACTTAACGCCCGTGTGCCCAGTGATTTACCCGCCGCTCAGGCGCACAAACCCGCTACTGGTCGCTTAGAGGCGTTTCGACCTCCTCGACACTTCGCGCGGTGGCGCAAAACATCGCTCCGGCAGGCCACAAGAATAAACCTTCCCGCACCGCACAAAAGAGGTGCTAGCGCCCTTATAATCAAGGGCTTAGCGTCCACTTTGTCACCCCCCGACACCTCGGTTTCACCCACGATCATGCCAATTTACGAGTACGCCTGCCCTGACTGTGGTTACCAAAACGACCACATGCAAAAACTTGCCGACGCGCCCATTGCGGCCTGTCCCAAGTGCAATAGCAGCAAATACTTCAAGAAAATTTCTGCCGCCGGCTTCGCGCTCAAAGGCTCGGGCTGGTACGTGAC
>JAGNQL010000009.1 GCA_017989135.1 Burkholderiales bacterium | reverse complement strand
AAGGGCTTTATCTACGGCACAGGATTAGATCCTAAGGGTGGGTTCAAGCTCTCTTCGCTTCTTGTAGCAGACGCTATCCACTACAGTTCTTAAGATACAAGGGTGGGTTTCAACCCACCACAAATTGGTACACGCCGACGTGGATTGAAGTCCGACGATTGCGCTCCAACCGTTCGCCTTGAGAATCTGTCGAAGCGTTTGATGGAATGACGATTGTTCTTTGCCACCTGCGCGCTCTTTGGCCGCGCGGGGCCAGTTACCTTTTTGCTTCGCCAAAAAGGTAACCCAAAAAGGCGACCCCAATATTCGCCCTTTTCCTGCGGGGCTCGCAACAGGCGGGACCAAAACAAATCGCCCGAGGGCGCGCTAACCGCGCGCGGTGGGCTCATGGTTTTGGTCTTGGACCGCCTGTTGCTCCGCTCCTCGGGGTCGAATACACGGGGACCCCGTTCGAACGGAAGCTTGATCGCTTCGCGATGGTGTTTTGTGAGAAACGCAACTGCTCAAGCAACCGCTTGGATTGTGGACGATAGCCGACCGGATTCATGGTATAAAATGCATGTATAAAAACACAGTATCACTCACGAAAAATCTAATGTCAAGGCGGCTGCGCGGTCTGTCGCCGGCCGCGATTACTCAACCGTTTGCCGTTTTAGCCGGTCGGATAAAACGGTGCGGTTGGATTATCCTGTCGTCTACATTAAGTTAGGCTGCACAATCCACCATCATTTGTCATTTTTTAGGGAAGAGCCCCACTATGAAAGTGTTCCTTAGTTGGTCCGGAGATCAGAGCCGGGAACTCGCCGAAATCCTCCGCGATTGGCTGCCGGCTGTTCTGCAGAGCGTCCGCCCGTTCTTCACACCAAGTGACATAGAGAAAGGAGCCCGCTGGAACAAGGACATTTCACAGGAGCTTGAAGCGTCATCTTTTGGCGTCTTTTGCCTAACAAAAGAGAACTTGACTAAGCCCTGGATCATGTTTGAGGCCGGCGCCCTCTCAAAGCGGATCGACGCTTCGAAAGTGTGTCCTGTTCTCTTCGGCGTTGACAGTGCGGATCTCGAAGGCCCACTCGTTCAGTTTCAGGCAGCACCCTTCTCAGAACCAGAAATTAGAAAGCTAATAAAGACACTCAACTCTGGTCTGGGTGAGCAAAAACTCGAAGACGGAGTTTTGAACTCAGTATTCGAGATGTGGTGGCCAAGGCTGAATGAGCGAGTTGGGAAGCTGATGGAAAAGTATGCGGGGAAGTCTGAGAGTACTGCGGCGACTCGTAGCGACAGAGACATACTAGAAGAAGTTCTGCAGCTTGCACGATTGAGCGCAACCTCCACACCGAAAGTATCCCGCCCCCCCGGAGTCAAAATCGACCCGACCGCGCTTGTCTACGCATTCAAGCACATTCTTCAACTGATCGAGCAAATCGAGGCAGACGATTCTGAACCGCTTCTGCCGCTAATAAAGGAGATATTTTTGCCACTTAAATACATCGCAGACATGAACACGTTTCCGGTAAAGCAAGATCAGGAGATGTCTGAGATCATGGGAAAAATTACCGATGGACTCGCGAGTGCGGCCTAACAATTCGTTCAAGCCGACCCCGCATCGTGGCGTCGGCCGCGTGCCTACGCTACGCTAGCACGCGTCCGCCACCCCGCTGCCGGGCGGCTTAACTCAGGCGTTAGGGCGTCTTTACTCCAGCTCGCAGATGAAACTACTACACAACATTTACCTTGGCATAAAACGCCGCCCGCTCAAATTCTTGGCCGAGATATTTTTAGCGTATAGCGTCCTTTGGACACTAATCGAGTCAGGGTCCTACTTTTTCCCGGACACAAAACTGCAAGGCATTCGTTGTTATCTCGTACTCGTTTGTGTCGCCGTCCTCATTGCCTGCATACGCGCATACCAGCACCGGTCCATTAGCTTCAAGATTGGTCACTCCAATACGAATGTCACCGTTTTGTTCGGCGACCTATTTGCCCGAGAGGGACATCTCGCTATCCCGGTCAACGAGTTTTTTGATAGCGAGATCGGACTCCCCGTCTCGCCCAAGTCGCTGCACGGAATCGTTATTAACAACTTCTTTGGCGGCCACCCCGCCTCGTTTGACCAACTGATCACAGCCGATCTCGCCAATACACCAGGACAAGATATTCAACGTGTTGGCGGAAAGAGCCGCCGATACCCAATAGGCACCACTGCCTCTGTAAAGACAAATTCCCATCGGTTTCTTCTGTTCGCGCTATGTACTACGGATCTCGCCTCATTCAAAGCATCCGCGACAGTGCCTGACTTGGTGCGAGCACTTGAAGGCTTATGCGCAAGAGCTCGGGTAGTGCTTGGAGGCGAAAGGCTGATTGTCCCTCTCGTCGGTTCTGGATTATCCGGAATCGGCTTGCCCGCCAACCAACTCCTACAGGCAATTCTCTTGGTGCTCGTCAATGAGACCAAGAAGAACCAAGTCGCCTTGGATATCGAAGTGGTGATTCACGCTGACCGATTTGATGAAGTTGATTTGCGCCTCATCGAAAACTTCTGGAGGTAACGTGGCATACCGTAACGGCACCTATGTAGCCTTTCATGCTGGTGGCGCAACTGACCCCACAGCTTCCGACATCAAGTACTACAACACCATGAACATGTGGAGCGCCAACAAGAATATCGACTTTTCGCTGATCAACAGCCACGAAAAAACATCTGCGGTTCGGGACTCGTCGACTAGGGAGACCCTACGGCGGGCTCTAGTGACGCGTTTGAATAACTCCAAACATATGGTGCTCATCCTTACGGCGGAAACGAAGAAAGACACCGACTGGGTGCCGTTCGAGATTGCTTACGCAGTAGATGAGTGTCAAATGCCGATCATCGCTGTGTATCCAGACTTTGAATGGATACTTGCCCCGGCACAGCTATCTAATTATTGGCCGCAATCTCTAGCCACGCGAATTTCCAATAACACTGCACGCGCAATTCACGTCCCCTTCAAAATGGTTGCAGTGCTTGATGCCATTGACCAGTTTGGTATCGGGAACACCAACTACCCTACGAATGGGTACGGCTTCTACAATCGCGAAACGCAAGTGCAATGGGGCCTCATAAAGCCCTAACCCATCATTGCACCGGACGCTGCGCGATAAAGCGGCGCGGCGCCGGTGAATTCAAACGTTAGGGCGCAGGATAACGACAGCGCCTCGACCGTTCGTCAATCGCGAATTCGAAGAGTCGGCCCCTTCAATTTCGGTAGGTAATATTTTCACAGGAGGCAGCGATGGATGTACGAGACATGCAAGGCAATCCGGGAATCTGGGAAGAATTGTCGTGGGTTGATCTGAGTAGCAGAGAGAAAGAGCTTTGGGCCACTCTCGGCTGGCGACAAGATAAATGGGATGGAAACGACGCGCCATCAAGTGCCGATAAAGTTTGGCATGACTTGAACCCACAAGAGCAAGTTGCGGCGATCAACCTCGGATTTTCGGAGGACATCTGGAACAGTACGGATGATCAGTAACGGCAGCGCAACGATGAATACCGTTAGACGCGCCATCGTGCTGGGTTCGTTGCGGCGAGTGTCAAGGCTGCGGCACTTCAGCTCGTTACGTTGCTCGAAAAAGCGCGCCGCTCACCTTCAACGTTAGGCCCGACAACCCACTTCGTCATAGTTCATAACTTCAACCGCATGCGATAACCTCCCTGGGAGAACTCAATGACTGTTGTACGCTACTTGGTCGACGATGTGGACGCGTCGCTGCCGTTCTACAAAACGTTGGGCTTCAAGCTCGTAGATCGTTGGGGGCCACCGTTTGCCATCGTCAAGCGAAAGTCACTCTCCATCTGGCTCAGTGGTCCGGGCACCTCGGCTCGCAAGCGCTTGAAGAACGGGTCGACGCCTGAGCCAGGCGGATGGAATCGGCTGGTCCTCGAAGTCAAAGACATCGATGCCACGGTCGCTGCGCTAACAGCGCTTGGCGCAATCTTTAGGAGCAAACCTATCAAAGGCCCCGGTGGCAAGCAAGTGTTGGTCGAAGATCCCTCGGGTAATCCGATAGAGCTCTTCGAGCCGGTTGCGTAGCTCCGCGTCTGCGTCGATTTGACGACGACTTATCGCGCGGCCGAGTCGCCGTAGTCGGAGTGGGTTCACCGAACTGCCGGTGTTGGAAGCGCTTCGTAACCGCGCGTGGCGAGTGTCGCTGACATCTTTTTAAGCATTTTTTGGCACCATCCGCAGTGGGTCGAAACGACGCAATTGCTTCGGAATTGGGTGGCGAGGTCGTGCGGCCTTTCGGTCGCTGCCACGCGTGCGCCGCCCGTGCCACCGCCTTGAAAGCCAAGCGCAAGCCCTCACGTGCGGTGAATGTTGAAGCGAAAACTCACATGGAAGCGGCCGCTTTTCTATCTCATCTTGCCGATATTCATCGTCATGGTGTTTCTTGGTTTTCCGATGCCGGTTCCCCCGCCGCCTGAGACCAAGGCGGGGCAGGCGCAATCCACTCCAGACCAAAGGAAGAAGCGCGAACGGTTGTAGCGTTCCCGTCGACTTCGCGCTGCTGAATCGCGCTTGCGTTTCTTGTTGCGAGCCAACAAAATTGATGTGTAGTGCATGCGATGCACGCCCCAATCGAACAGGAGAATGCGATGATCGAAGGCTCGTGTCACTGCGGCTCAGCGAAGTGGACGTTTCGCGGCATGCCCGAGGCGGCGACGGCATGCAACTGCACCGTGTGTCGTCGCTACGGCGTCTTGTGGGCGTACGACTACGAAGGCGAAGGCATTCACGTCTTGGGCCTGACGAAGGCTTACGTTCGCGGGAAGGCCGTTGAGTTTCACTTCTGCCCCAATTGCGGGTGCGTGACCCATTGGCGCGCAATGCAAACAGACGAAAACGGGCGTCGTCGTAGTGCGGTGAATTTGCGTATGACCGAGCCGGAACCCATCGCAAAACTGCCCATCGATCACTTCGATGGCTTAGATAAATTTGATGACTTACCGCGCGATGGGCGATGTGTGGGCGACTATTGGTTCTAGATTGAAGCTTCAGCGGCACTACTTCGCATGAAAACTCGCGTCGCGATTCGCCCCCTTTCCGTTGCCGATCAAGCTGCGTTTGTGTCGGCTGCGCGTGCGAGTTTTACGCTCCACGCTCCATGGGTGACGGCGCCGACCGACGCGGTGTCGTTCAAGCGTTACGTGGCTCGCTTTGACGGTGTGTCGAACTTCGGTTTTGTCGTCTACCTTCCGAGCACCGGGGAAATAGTAGGCGCGATCAATCTTACGAACGTGATCTTCGGTACGTTTCGAAGCGGGTACTTGGGTTACTTCGCGTTCGCTGGATTTGAGGGCAAGGGTTATATGGCGCAGGGGCTTCGCGCCGTGGTTCGGCATGCGTTCAAGCAGATCAAGTTGCATCGCTTAGAGGCCAACATTCAACCGATGAATCTGGCGTCGATCGCATTGGTGCGCGCCTGTGGGTTTGAGCAAGAATGCTACTCGAGAAAGTACCTAAAAATCGGCGGCCGCTGGTGTGATCATGAGCGTTGGGCGCTCGTTAAGCCTTAGCCGCGGCACCGCAGCCTCCGAACGCATCTTAGCCCTGTAAGCTTGCACGTAGTCAAGTTTTCCTCCACTTCATTTCGCGCGCGCACCATGCAAATTGAAATCGACGATCTCTCCCGCCCCGAAGTTCATGCGCTCTTGCGCGAACACTTAGCGAACATGCACGAACTCTCCCCTGCGGACAAAGTGTTCGCGTTGGATTTATCGAAGCTGCGCGTGCCGGAAATTACGTTTTGGACGGTGTGGGACGGAGATCTACTGCTGGGCTGTGGCGCGCTGAAGGCGCTGTCAACGACGCACGGAGAAATCAAGTCGATGCGCACGCCCGCTGCGCATCGCGGGCGCGGCGCAGGGCGCGCGGTGCTTGAGCGGATCATTGAAACGGCGCGGCAACGTGGCTACGAATTACTGAGTTTGGAAACTGGTTCGCATCCTGCGTTCGGAGTTGCCCAGCAACTTTATCGTAGTGCTGGGTTTGAGTATTCGGGGCCGTTTGCGGACTACAAGGAAGATCCGCACAGCGTGTTTATGGAGTTGCGGTTGACCGAACGGGCGGCTTGAGGTTGGACTTTAGGTGGCTACGCCGCCGGGGTCGCGATCAGATCGATGTCACGCATTTTTAGCGAGCGAAGAAGACCATGTATCAATCAGTTCTTCAGTTTTGGTTCCACGAAATCACGCCAGCGCAATGGTGGAAAGTGGACCCCGCGTTCGATGCGCTGATTGCCTCTCGCTTCGGCGCAGTGCACGATCAAGCCACTCGTGGCGAATTGTTTTCTTGGCGCGCCGAGCCGCGCGGACGGCTCGCCGAGATAATCGTGCTGGATCAGTTCTCTCGCAACATGTTTCGCGGCACGCCCGATGCGTTTGCGTCGGACGCGTTGGCGCTTGTGCTCGCGCAGGAGGCCATGGCGCTGGGGGCAGACGTCGCGTTGCCCATGGAAGAGCGCGTGTTTCTCTACATGCCGTTTATGCACAGCGAATCGAAATTGATTCACGCAGTTGCAGAGAATATTTTTCGGGAACACGCGCCGGGCAGCAACTATCAGTTTGAGCTGCGGCACAAAGCAATCATTGATCGATTCGGCCGCTATCCGCATCGCAATGCGATCCTGAGGCGTGAATCTTCGCCGGAAGAATTGGCATTTCTCAAGGAGCCGGGGTCAAGCTTTTAGTAACGCGCGAAAGATTCTCAATACAGCTTTATGCGTCTAGCGACCGCCTGGCGGTCGTTGTAGCGATAATTTGGTGTGTGTCGATTCACAAAAAAATTGACCTGTAAGCCTTATTTGGCAGTCGCTAGGCATAAAAAGCTGTTTGTCGTGCCGTGATGAGAGTTTTGTAAGCGGCCTCGCCCGCGCGCGGTGAGTCCGACACATCGCTCATAATCTTCGCCATGAGTACCAGAAATCTTCTCCTCTCCCAGTTCAAGTACAAAGCGTGGTCGAACGCAGCGTTGTTCGCCGAAATGCAAACGCTCGACGACGCGACGCATCCGTCCGAGCGCCTCGCGGCGGTGCGTTTGCTCAATCACATTTACGTCGTTGACCGAATTTTCGCGGCGCATTTGACCGGCGTCGCTCACGGCTACGCGGCGACCAACACCGACGAGACGCCCACGCTCGAAGCCCTGCACTTTGCAGCCAGCGAGACCGACCAGTGGTACGTGGATTACGTGACGAACGTGTCCGACGCGGCGCTTGCTGAGTCGGTGGAGTTCACATTCACCGACGGGCTCAGCGGACGCATGTCGCGCGAAGAAATGCTCGCACATGTTGTCGCGCATGGCGCGTATCACCGTGGCGGCGTGGGTCGATACATGGCCGCTGCGGGTGTGCCGCCGCCGCGCGATCTCTACACAATCTTTCTGCACACCAGCGAACCGCAGCGTCGTGCGCGCGCATAGCGTTTCCTGAGGCTCACACCCATGCCGCTGAATGCGCCCGCGCCGTTCGAGACGGCGCGCCTTCGCGTGCGTCTGGTCACGTGCGAGGATCTGCCGGCACTGCTGGTCGTTAACGGCGATGCGGCCGTGACGCAGTTCTTGCCGTACGAGACGTGGAGCACGATCGCTGACGCCGAGGCGTGGCTGCAACGTGTTGAGAAAAGTCAGGCGAGCGGCACCGCTTTGCAGTTTGTGATCGTTGACAAAGCAACCGATCAAGCCATCGGCACCGCGCTGATATTTCGCCACGACGAGGGCAGTGCACGTGCGGAGCTCGGTTATGTGTTGGGTCGCGCGCATTGGGGTGGTGGCGTAATGTTTGAGGCGCTAACCGAGTTGATCAATCACGCGTTTGGCGCGATGGCACTGCGCAGGCTCGAAGCCGAGGTAAACCCGGACAACGTCGCGTCGCTCGAGCTCTTGGCGCGGCTAGGCTTCCAGCGCGAAGGGCAGGCGCGCGAGCGTTGGGTCAACAAAGGTAAGCCGATTGACGTGGTGACTCTGGGATTACTAAAGCGTCAGTGGCCCGTTGCATAGAAATTGGTCTACGGCTTCGCTGCGTACCGATCTGTCCGCCAAAATGCGGCTTCACTAAGGAGGCGACATGAATTTCAATACCGCATGGTCGGGCGCGCTCTGTGGCGCTGCGCTCGCGCTGGGAGTTTTACCGACGATGATAAACGCGCAAGTTGCTCCGACTACCGCCGCTACGCCAGCCAGCACAGCGGCCGCCGCGGCGACATCCGCAAAACCCGGCTCGTGGGTCGTGCGCGATTTTCGTTTTCACACCGGCGAAGTACTGCCGGAGTTGCGACTGAACTACATCACGATTGGCGCACCCACCGGCGAGCCCGTGCTCGTGTTACACGGCACGACCGGCTCTGGCATCGGCATGGTCAACCCGGCGTTTGCGGGCGAGCTCTTCGGGCCGGGTCAGCCGCTGGACGCGAACCGCTACTTCATCATCCTGCCCGATGCGATTGGCACCGGAAAATCGAGCAAACCCTCGGACGGATTGCGCGCGAAGTTTCCGATGTACAACTATGACGACATGGTCGACGCGCAATATCGGCTGGTCACAGAGCACCTCGGCGTGAAGCACTTGCGGATGGTGATTGGCAATTCGATGGGCGGCATGCAAACGTGGATTTGGGCGCACAAGTATCCCGACATGATGGACATCGCGGTGCCGATGGCATCAATGCCCACCGAGATGTCGAGCCGCAACTGGATGATGCGGCGCTTAATCGTCGATTCGATTCGCAACGACCCCGAATGGCTGAACGGCAACTACACAAAACAGCCACGTAGCCTGCAATTCGCCTCAGTGTTTTACGCAACCGCCACCAACGGCGGCAACCAAGCCCTGTATCGTGTTGCGCCGACGCGCGAGAAGGCCGATCAGCTGTTGGATCAACGTCTCAAAGGGCCGTTTGCGGGCGACGCTAACGATCATCTGTACCAGTGGGATTCGTCGCGCGACTACAACCCGTCGCCGTTTATTGATCGCATCAAAGCCACATTGCTTGCGATTAACTCCGCCGACGACGAGCGCAATCCGCCGGAGCTGGGTTTGATGGAGCGCGAAATGAAGCGAGTGAAAAACGGTCGCATTTTCTTGATTCCCGGAAGCCCACAAACCTCCGGTCACGGCACCACCGGGCGTGCGATGTTCTGGAAAAAAGAAGTTAGCGACTTGCTCGCGACAGCACCGAAACTCGGAAAATAGAGACGCTCACGAATTGCATGGAGACTAAAGAATGAATTCCACGACTCGACTGGCGACGCGCTGGCTCGGCGCCTTCGCCGCGGGCGCGTTACTTATGGCAAACGCTGGCGCACAAAATGCGGCGCCAGCCAAGGGCGCAATTCAACCCGGCGCACTGCAGCACAACGAGCGGTCACTGGCAGGCGTTCTCTCGCAAGCCGCACTGGTGCTGCCCGCAGCCGCAACGGGTGGTGCGGTGTTCGTCGGCAAGTGGGCCGATGCGCCGCCGACCAAGGCGCGGGTGCCGGTCGTTGTGTTTCTGCACGGCTCGTCAGGCTTGCGCTTGAAGGCCATCGCCGATTGGCAGCAATGGCTCGCGAGCATCGGCGTGGCGAGCGTTGCGCCAGACTCGTTCGCGCTCGCTGATCGCGCGACCTATTCGTCGCCGGTCGACAAGGATTTCTACGAGAAACTGCATGCGTTGCGCGGCTCCGAAATTAACGCTGCGCTAGCGGGCGTGAAGCAAGCGGCATGGGCAGACACCACCCGCCTGGTGCTCGCCGGAACCAGCGAAGGCGCGGTGGCGGTTGCGCGTTACACAGGCAAGGAGTTTGCGGCGCGGATGATTTTCTCGTGGAGTTGTGAAGACAACTACTTCGTCGAAAGCCCAAAAAATGCGATCGACCTCGACAGACCTGTTCTCAACATCATGAGCACCGTCGATCCCTACTTCTCGCAGACGAACACATGGATCGGCAATGCTGCCGCTAAGGGCCACTGTGGAGACGCGTTGAAAGATCACAAGCGCGCCACGATCGTCCTCATTCCCGGCGCACCGCACACGCTGATGACATTGCCAGTCGCTCGAAGCGTTACCGCTGCGTTTCTGCAAGAGTTGACGCAGCGCTGAACTTTTGCCGGTGCGTCACGCCCAACATTGATGAGACTCAAACAATTTTTCGCTAGAGTGGCGATCTTTGCGGTGATGATCGCGAGTGCGCCAATTGCGTTCGGCGCTGAAATCAGTGTGACTGTCAAAGCAGAGGTTGAGCAGTTGCTTTCACGCCTCGCCGCATCGGATTGCCAGTTCAATCGCAACGGCAGTTGGTATTCGCCAGCGGAAGCGCGAGATCACTTGAATCGAAAATTTCAGTACGCCGTTGACAAGAAGTTGTTGAGTAGCGCCGACGATTTCATCTCTCTGATCGGCACCAAAAGCAGCTCCAGCGGTACCGCGTACGCTGTGAAATGCGGCAACGGCACCGCGGCGCAGCCCAGCGCCGAGTGGCTATCCGCTGAACTTCGCAAGCTTCGTGCGAACAAAATTGCCGTAGCGAAATAGGGTGCTCAGGCCGGGCGTCGCCGCCACGCTGAGTTGGCGCATGGGTTTTACGTGCGCTAAAGCTCGCCGCGGGTCATAATGCCGGGTTGCCCTTCGCGGGCGTTGTTGGTAATACTGGATTAGGCGTGGGCATGGATTTTCTTCGGGTGCGTGGAGCACGCACGCACAATCTCAAAAACATCAACATCGACATCCCCAAGCACAAGCTGGTGGTGATCACCGGTTTGTCGGGTTCGGGCAAAAGCTCGTTGGCGTTTGACACGTTGTATGCCGAAGGGCAACGTCGGTATGTGGAGTCGCTATCGGCGTACGCGCGGCAGTTTTTGCAGATGATGGATAAGCCGGACGTTGACCTGATCGAAGGTCTTGCGCCGGCCATCGCAATCGAACAGAAAGCAACGAGCCATAACCCGCGCTCGACAGTCGGCACTGTTACGGAAATTCACGATTACCTGCGTTTGCTTTATGCGCGTGTGGGGGATCCGTATTGTCCGAATCATCCTGAAATCATGCTCTCGTCGCAGACGATATCGCAGATGGTGGATTCGGTATTGGCCTACCCGGCAGAGACGCGTGTCATGTTGCTTGCGCCGGTATTGACGGATCGCAAAGGCGAACACATCGAGCTCTTCATCGAACTCAAGGCCAAGGGATTTACGCGGGTTCGCATTAACGGCGAAGTGACCGAGCTGGAGCCAACGCCCAAGCTGCACAAAAACCACAAACACACGATTGAGGTCGTTGTGGATCGCATTAAGGTGCGGCCCGATGCAAAGCAGCGATTGGCCGAATCGTTCGAGACAGCGTGTCGTTTGGGCAATGGCCGCGCGTTGGTCGTGAAGATGGATACCCCCGAAGACAAGCCCGAGTCGAATCTGTTCTCGACGAAGTTTGCCTGTCCGATTTGTGACTACTCGCTCTCAGAGCTAGAGCCACGCTTGTTTTCGTTTAACTCGCCGATGGGTGCTTGCCCGAGCTGCGACGGCTTGGGAGAAATCGACGAATTCGAACCAGCGCGTATCGTGGCGCATCCGGAGCTGTCGCTGGCGAGTGGCGCGATCAAAGGCTGGGATCGCCGCACCATTTTTTACTTTCAAATGCTGCAAGGGTTGGCCGGGCATTACGGCTTCAATATCGAGCAGCCGTTCGCCGAACTGCCAGAAGAGGCGCGCAACGCCGTCGTCTTTGGCAGTGGCGAAGACGTGATCGAGTTTGATTACGTCAGTGAAAAGGGCGTGATTCAGAAGCGCAAGCATCCGTTTGAGGGTGTGCTGCCAAATTTTCGTCGCCGTTATCACGAGACAGAATCGAGTGCGGTCCGCGAGGAGTTGTCGAAATACATGAGCCGTCGGCCATGCCCCGATTGCGACGGAGCGCGACTGCGTCGCGAAGCGCGATTTGTGATGGTGGGCGGCGTGCCGATTTACGCCGTGAGCGCGTTGGCGCTATTCGAAACGGCCAAGTTTTTTGAGAACTTAAAACTCACGGGCGCGAAGCAAAAGATCGCTGAGCGCATCGTCTGGGAAATTCGCAACCGCGTTGGGTTTTTGAACAACGTGGGCTTGGACTATTTGTCGCTTGACCGCAGCGCCGAAACGCTTTCTGGCGGTGAAGCGCAGCGGATTCGTCTAGCGTCGCAAATTGGCTCCGGCCTAACGGGCGTGATGTATGTGCTCGATGAACCGTCGATTGGATTGCATCAACGTGACAACGATCGCTTGCTCGAAACCCTCAAGCACTTGCGTGATTTGGGCAACACCGTAATCGTGGTTGAACATGACGAAGACGCGATCATGAGCGCCGATTACGTCATTGATCTTGGGCCTGCTGCGGGCATTCACGGCGGCCAAATCATCGCGCACGGTAAACCAGCGGACATCAAACGGTCGAAGACATCGTTGACGGGTTTGTATCTGTCCGGTGCGATGCAAATCGCACTGCCAAAGAAACGTATTGCGCCAGACGCTGACAAGCAGATCACCATTCGTGGCGCGCGTGGCAACAATCTGAAGAACGTTGACGTCTCGATTCCTGTCGGACTGCTCACCTGCGTTACGGGGGTGTCGGGGTCGGGGAAGTCAACGCTCGTGAATGACACGTTGTATTGTGCCGCCGCCAAGAAAATTTACGGAAGTTTGCAAGAGCCAGCGCCGCATGCGGGCATTGACGGCTTAAACGCGTTCGATAAAGTCATCAACGTTGATCAGAGTCCGATTGGTCGCACGCCGCGCTCCAATCCTGCGACCTACACCGGCCTTTTCACGCCGATTCGCGATCTGTTCGCGCAAACGCCGCAGGCGCGCGAGCGTGGCTATGAGCCCGGCCGCTTCTCGTTTAACGTGAAGGGCGGGCGCTGCGAAGCATGCGAAGGTGACGGCATGATCAAGGTCGAAATGCACTTTCTGCCGGATGTTTACGTTGAGTGCGACGTCTGCCACGGCAAGCGCTATAACCGCGAAACGCTCGACGTTCAGTATCGCGGCAAGAACATTTCTGAAGTGCTCGAAATGACAGTCGAAGTCGCACGCGATTTCTTCCAGCCGGTGCCCGCGATCGCTGCGAAAGTGAATCTCTTGTTCGAAGTCGGCCTCGGCTACATCCGCCTCGGTCAGTCAGCGACAACGCTATCAGGCGGCGAAGCGCAACGCGTCAAACTCGCGCTGGAACTTTCAAAACGCGACACAGGGAATACGCTCTACATCCTCGATGAGCCGACGACTGGCCTGCATTTCGCGGATATCGATTTGCTCCTGAAAGTGCTCTACCGACTCCGCGATCACGGCAACACGGTCGTGGTGATCGAACACAATCTAGATGTGATCAAAACCGCCGATTGGATGATTGACATGGGGCCAGAAGGCGGTGGTGGCGGTGGTATGGTGGTTGCGCAAGGGACGCCTGAAACCGTTGCAACCGTCGCGGCCTCACACACCGCGAAATTCCTTGCGCCGCTGCTCAAACGCAGCAAGCGCAAGGAGGTCAGCGCTTGACCTTTACTTAGTTAATCGCCAGTCGCTTTTGTGCTGCCGCGTTTTTCTTTGGTAGCGTTAACGTCAACACACCGTGCTCGTGGCGAGCCGTTGCAGCTTCAGCGTCGACGGCCTGCGGTAAACGGAACGCACGCGTCGCCACGCCGCTTGTACGCTCGCTAAGCACTTGAGTTTCGCCTTCGACAGCGTCGCGTTTGAAAACGACTTCAACGCGCAGAGACTTCTCATCAACGTCGACGGTAATGTCCTCTTTGCTTACGCCCGGCACGTCGATTTGTACGACGTAGGCCGCCGCGGTTTCACGTACGTCGGCGCGCAGTTCGGCGGTTGCGACTGCCTCATTTCCGCAGACTTGTGCGGCGAGCGTTCCGAGCGCGCGCTCAATATCAGCGGCGCTTCGTACGTGTGCGGCGAAAGGGGTCCAGCGGGCTGTGGGAACGCCATTCAAGCGAATAAAACCAGTCATAGTATGTTTCCTTCCAGGGGTGGTTGCGCTGAAAGTGTGCAGCGCTCATACCACCGAAAGTGAGTGCCCGTGGCGGAGTTTCAAGCAAGCAGCCGGATCTATTTTTTTAGCGAGGCATGCTTGAAAAGCCGTGCCGCGACCCCACACGTAACCCGTCAATTCCTGCTGGAGTCACCAGCCTTCACGGGTTGAATTTGTTGCTGAATACTGCGCCAAATCACTAGATCAAGCGCTTGCCGACGCGTCTCCACGACATGCTCGACACCGAATGCTTGGTCAAGCCCCGTGCGCTCAAACAATGAACGTGGTTGTGCACCGAGACCAAAAAGAATCACCTCGATATTGCACGCGCGGCATGTTTCGCCGAAGCGTCGAATCGATTCCAAGGCCGTTGAGTCGAGGTAAATTACCTCCAGAAAATCGAGCACGACGACGGACGCTTTTGGTAGCGCGTCGAAACCTGCTTCAAGCCGATCTACCACGCCGAAAAACAGCGCACCGCGCAAGCGAAGCGCAGTAGTGCCGGCGGGTAGCGGCATAGGTGGCGCGTCGGCATCTTTTGCAAGATTGTCGATGGTTTGCACCGTAGCGGCTTCTGTGAGGCGCTTAATCAGCAGCAACGTCGCGAGCACCATGCCGACTTCAACGGCGATGGTGAGGTCGAACAAAACGGTGAGTAAAAAGGTGCTGACGAGCGTGGCGTTTCGCAGCGGTGTGTATCTCCGCATCGACGCGAATTCGTGCCAATCGCCCATGTTGAGCGCGACCCACATTAAGATCGCAGCGAGCGCCGGTAGCGGTACGTGTTTCGCGAGTGGGCTTGCGACTAAGAGCACCAGCAAAACGGTCACGGCGTGAATGCAGCCCGAGACAGGTGTGGCCGCGCCGTTCTTGATGTTGGCGCTAGTGCGTGCCATGGCGCTGGTTGCGGCTAAGCCGCCGAACAGCGGCGACACGATATTCGCCAAGCCCTGAGCGACGAGTTCTTGATTGGGGTCGGCGCGATCATTGGTTTGCTTGTCCGCCACAACCGCGCAGAGCAATGATTCAATTGCGGCGAGCAGCGCGATGGTAAGCGCTGGCGGTATCAGGCTGCCAATCTGCTCCAGCGTGATCGTGGGCATTTGCGGCATCGGCAACGTTGCCTTGATTTCGCCGAACTTTGAGCCGATGGTCGCAATTCCGGTGTCAGACGCTAGAGTAATTGCCGTCGAAAAAATCAGCACCAGGAACGGCGATGGAACGTAGCGCGACAGGCGCGCTGGCCACAACTTTAGAAATGCAAAACATGCGAGCGCGAGCAGCAACGACGGCCAATGCATTTGTGGCAAGGCGCTGGCAAGAGCCTTTACGATACCGAAAAATTCGCCGGGCATTTTCGCAATTGGCAAACCGAAGAAATCTTTGATTTGCGAAAGTGCGATGAGCACAGCAATGCCATTAGTGAATCCTATGATGACCGAGTTGGGCACAAATCGAATCAGTACACCAAGCTTGGCCATACCCATGATGACCAATATTACGCCCGCCATCATCGTGCAGATCATCAAGTTCGCCCAGCCGTATTTGCTGAGGATCGAATAGAGCACGACGATGAACGCGCCCGTTGGGCCACCGATGCAGAGTCGCGTGCCACCAAGCGCGGAAATGATCAGGCCAGCGATGACGGCTGTAATTAACCCTTGTTCTGGGGAGACGCCGCTGGCGATGGCGAACGCCATCGCCAAGGGCACGGCGACGATGCCCACTGTGAGGCCGGCGAGTGCATCAGCGCGAAATTTATCGGACGAATACTGCGCAAGCTCCTTCGCGAGTCGGGGTCGAAACGCCAGACTGAGCATCGCGATCTGAGTCTCTCTTTACGCGACCAATTTGCGCATCAGGATGGGCTGCATCGCCGCTGCGAATACGGTCGAGAAAGTACGATCAGCCTCAACGCTGAAGCCGATTTTTTCGAAGTAGGCTTTGTACTGCGGTGCGTAGGTGTCGACTGGGATTCGGATGGAGCGAACTTCGGCTTTTCTCGCGAGACTCTCAAGCGTGCTTACCAATAATGTGGTGAAACCACGTCCCGAGAACGTGCGCGTGACGCCGAGGCGGCGCAGTTCCCAGCTTCCGTCACGCGCGGGCACGTAAGAGAGCGCCGCTACCGGCAGGCTGCCGCGATAGAGCACCAAGCCGCCGCCCGCGCGAAGGTCGTCAGCAATTTGCGTCGGGTTGTCGTTTCGGCGGCGTTGCGAGATTGCGACTCGCTCGGACCAATCGCCCTTAGTTAACGCGGACACCACTGGCGCATCGCGCGAACTGGCCATGCGGACTTTGTACTTATCCTGCTCGAAGACGGTGCGTGTTCCAAACATAAAGCTACGTTACTTTCATTCCCGCTCGGGCGCCGCTGTGCGGGTTGAGAATATAGAGCCCGGTGTCATTCTTATCATCTTTGGCCGAAGCAGCAAGCACCATGCCCTCAGACACGCCAAACTTCATCTTGCGCGGAGCCAGATTGGCAACAAGCACGGTGTGTTGACCGATCAGATCCTCGGGCTTGTAAGCCGACTTGATGCCTGAGAAAACGTTACGCGTCTTGGGTTGACCGGCATCGTCCGTCTCACCGACGTCGAGCGTGAGCCGAAGCAATTTGTCGCTGCCTTCAACGTGCTCGGCATTAACGATTTTGGCGATGCGCAAATCCACTTTCGTGAAGTCGTCGATGCTGATGCAGCCTTCGGGCGTGGGCTCTGGCGCTTTGGATTTCGCTGTTGCCTTCGCGGGGGCGGCAACTGCCGGCTGCGCAGCTGCTGCCGGTTTGTTTGCGGCGTCCGGCAACAGACCGAAGAGTTCGTCTAGTTGCTTTTCTTCGACGCGTTCCATTAGACGAGGATAGGCTCCAATTCGCCGGTCAAAAACGCATTTCTTGATGTTTTCGTACGACAGGCTATCGATTTCGAGGAATTGCTCGGTGTCTCTGGCGAGTTTCGGCAAAACTGGTTTCAGCATGAGGGTTAGTAGCCGGAACGTCTCCACACAAACACTACAAACTTCGTGAAGGTGTCTGGAGAGTTCCTCCTTGCGAGCTAGTTCCCATGGTTTGTATTGGTCCACGTAATTGTTGACTTGGTCAGCGAGGAACATAATGGTCCGTATCGCTTTGCCGTACTCGCGAGCATCAAAGTATTCCTGAACTTCGCACGCGTGCATACCGAAGTCGTAAGCCAATCCAACCGCATGCGTTCGGTGCGTAGCGAGAAGGTCATCGCCGCCAGCGTTCGTAGAATAACTTGCTGCGAACAATGCGAAGTCAACGCGCGCTAATCCGGTGCGAAGCGCGGACTCAAATTCTCTGAATGCGGAAGTTCTTCCTTCAAATCGTTTAGCAATAAAGCCGGCTGCACGACTCGCAATATTCACATACTTGCCAATCAAATCCGAATTCACACGCGCCATGAAATCTTCGGCGGTGAAATCGACGTCTTCGACGTTGGCATTGAGCTTGGCCGCGATGTAGTAGCGCAGCCATTCGGGGTTCATGCCGATCTGCAAATACTTCAGCGGATCAATGCCGGTGCCGCGGCTCTTACTCATCTTCTCGCCACCGACCGTAATGAAGCCGTGCACGTTCACGCTGTCCGGCACTTTATAGCCGGAAAACTTCAGCGTTGCGGGCCAGAACAGTACGTGAAAGTACACGATGTCTTTGCCGATGAAATGAATCTGCTCGGTGTCGTCGGCGGCCATGAACTCGGTGAAGCTTCGCTTCTCGCCGTTGGCCGCAGCCTTACCGGAGTCGAAGTAGTTTTTCAGCGAAGCGAGGTAGCCAATCGGCGCGTCTAGCCAAACGTAAAAATACTTGCCCGGCTCGTCCGGAATCGGGATGCCGAAATACGGCGCGTCGCGCGAAATGTCCCAGTCGCCCATCTTGCCATCCGCGCCCAACCATTCTTTCGTCTTGGCGATGACTTCGGATTGCAGGCGCTTTTTTCCGTGGCGATCCAAGCCCTCGGTCCACTCCCGCAAAAACTCGACGCAGCTTGGGTCGGACAGACGGAAAAAGAAGTGCTCGCTAGACCGCATCTCGGGGGCTGCGCCAGAGAGCACTGAATACGGATTTTTCAGATCGGTCGGTGCGTAGACGGCGCTACACACCTCACACGAATCGCCGTATTGATCTTTCGCGCCGCACTTCGGGCACTCGCCTTTGATGTAGCGATCCGGAAGGAACATGCCTTTGACCGGGTCGTAGAACTGCTCGATTGAGCGACGTTCGATGAATGACGCGGGTTTGCCGTCGCGCACGAAGTCGCGCAACTTCCGATAGATATCCTGCGCCAGCTCCACATTCTCCGGTGAATCGGTGGAGTGCCAGTTGTCAAGCGAGAGGTTGAATCCGTCGAGATACTCTTTCCGCGTCGCGGCGATTTCGGCGACGAATTCTTGCGGCGTTTTGCCCGCTTTTTCGGCGGCGATCATGATCGGCGCGCCGTGCGTGTCGTCGGCACAGACCCAATGCACTTCGTGTCCGCGCATCCGCTGGAACCGCACCCAAATGTCGGCCTGGATGTACTCCATCATGTGGCCGAGATGAAACTTGCCGTTGGCGTAGGGCAGTGCGGTCGTGACGAAGATGCGGCGTTTGGCCGGAACGGTGTTGGCGGCGGTCATAAGTGCTTACTGGGAGAGGTCTGGCAGGGTCGAAAACCCTAG
Organism: Burkholderiales bacterium; assembly: GCA_017989135.1. Classification (GTDB taxonomy): domain Bacteria; phylum Pseudomonadota; class Gammaproteobacteria; order Burkholderiales; family Casimicrobiaceae; genus Casimicrobium. Next base: position 20,526 of record JAGNQL010000009.1, on the reverse strand, counting down.
GAAATACAAGGGAATAGTAGCAAATCCGAGGTCCTCGAAAGGAGCGCACCCGCTAAACTTCGTGGCTATGAATGAATCAATTGTGCTCTCCCATCTCGCGACCTGTCTTGACCCGAACACGGGCCGCGACTTCATTAAGGACAAGTCGATCAAACGCGTTGCGATTGACGGCAACGACGTGACCATCGAAGTCGTCGTCGGCTACCCGGCGAAAAGCCAGTACGACGCAATTCGCCAAGTCGTGACGCAACACGTGCGCACACTCGATGGCGTTGGGAAGGTGGCGGTCACGGTGTCGCACCGCGTCGTTTCGCACGCAGTTCAACGCGGCGTGAAACTCAAACCCGGCATTAAAAACATCATCGCAGTGGCGTCCGGCAAAGGCGGCGTGGGCAAAAGTACGACCGCCGTGAACCTAGCGCTGGCACTCGCGGCCGAGGGCGCGAATGTGGGCATTCTCGACGCCGACATTTACGGCCCGTCGCAACCGCAAATGCTTGGCATCACCGGTCGCCCGGAAAGTGCGGACGGCAAAACGCTGGAACCGATGGAGGCGCACGGCATCCAAGCGATGTCGATTGGCTTCTTGATTGATACCGACACGCCTATGGTGTGGCGCGGCCCGATGGTCACGCAGGCGTTGGAACAATTGCTTTCTGACACCAATTGGCGCGATCTAGATTATTTGGTGATCGATATGCCGCCCGGCACTGGTGACATCCAGCTCACGCTCTCGCAGAAAGTGCCGGTGACTGGTGCGGTCATTGTGACGACGCCGCAAGAGATCGCGGTGATTGATGCGCGCAAAGGCCTCAAGATGTTCGACAAAGTGGGCATTCCGATTGTCGGCATCGTTGAGAACATGAGCACCCATGTGTGTTCAAACTGCGGCCACATCGAACCTATCTTCGGCGAAGGCGGCGGCAAGGCGATGTGCCGTGACTACAACGTACCGTTCTTGGGCGGTTTGCCGCTCGACGGGTCGATCCGCGCGCAGTCGGACAGTGGCCGCCCGACCGTCGTTGCCAATCCTGATGGCGCGGTCGCCGCGACGTACCGCGAAATCGCGCGCAAAGTGGCGATTTTCGTCGCGCAAAAGAGCGAAGATCACTCGGCGAAATTCCCGTCGATCAAGGTGGTGAATTGACCGAAGCGCCGAGCATTCGCTTCGGCTGCATTGCCATTGTTCCTTCTGGTGGCAGCGGTTCGCGCTTCGGCGCGCCGCTGCCCAAGCAATACAGCGTGATCGCTGGACGCAAGGTGATTGACCACACGCTGGCCGCGTTGCTCGCGTGCCCCGAGATAGAACACGTCGTCGTCAACGTGCAACATGACGACGCGCATATCGACGATACGGCGACGACGTTTCCGAATGTCACGTTTCTGCGAAATGCGGGTGCCACGCGTGCCGAGACCGTGCAAAACGCGCTTCAATCTATGGGCAAACGAGTGAAGCGCGATGCGTGGGTGCTCGTGCATGATGCGGCGCGGCCCTGTGTGTTGGCGAGTGATGTGGCGCGCTTGGTTTCGCTCGCGCGTGCGCATGCGGTGGGCGGTCTGCTGGCCTCGCCCGTGACAGACACCTTGAAGCGAGCCACGCGTGAAAACGAAGTGGCGGAAACGGTGCCGCGCGCCGACATGTGGCGCGCGCAGACGCCGCAGATGTTTCGTTATGAAACACTGGTGTATGCGCTGGCGTGCTCGCCCGACGTGACCGATGAGGCGCAGGCGATTGAAGCGCTGGGCATGTCGCCACTCATCGTGGAGGGCAGCGCGCGCAACATCAAAATTACACAACCTGAAGACGCGGCGCTCGCCGCGTTTTTTTTGTCACGTTCTTCGACGGATAAAGCATGAGTCAATTGCCATTTCGCATCGGAACTGGCTTCGATGTTCACCAATTAGTTGCCGGCCGTGCGCTCGTCATGGGCGGCGTCACGATCCCGTACGAGCGTGGCTTGCTTGGCCACTCCGACGCCGACGTGTTGCTGCATGCGATAGCTGACGCGCTTCTTGGCGCGGTGGCGCTGGGTGATATCGGCAAACATTTTCCGGACAACGACCCGACGTTCAAAGGCGCCGATAGCCGCGTGCTTCTGCGTAGCGTCATGGCTCGCGTTCGAGAGACCGGCTACGAGGTTGGCAACATCGACGCCACGATCATCGCGCAAGCGCCCAAGATGGCACCGCACATCGCGCAAATGCGCGCAAACATCGCCGACGATTGCGGTATTGCGTTCGATCGCGTCAGCGTGAAAGCCACAACAACCGAGCAGCTCGGCTTCACTGGGCGCGGCGAAGGCATCGCGGCGCAGGCGAGCGCTTTGTTGATGGCGATTTGACACGCCAACGCAAACTCGTCGCGGACCTCCCCGCTCGCCATCAGGATGGGCGAAACAGCTTTATAGCCCTATCGACAGCTGGCTGGCGTTTTTAGTCAAATTTTGTCTGTAGTCGACTAATGTGGAAAATCGCTGCAATCGACCACTGGGCAGTCGCTACGGCGCAAAAGCTGTAAGCGTTCAAAAAACTGCGCTTCGCTCCGATATTTGCGCGCGCGGAAATCGCCGCTCGGCACTCGAATCAGAGGCGGCTACACCGTTACAATGAAACCACTATGAACGATGACATGAACCGCTTTTCCCGCAGCACGAAGTGCACACGCGTTGCTGCGGCGCTGTTGGTCGCGCTGTCCGCTTCGTGCGCATTTGCTCAGCCCGCACAATCGCCCGCGCAGGCATCGACGGCCGCGCGAGTTGATGCGCCTGACGGTGCGCCACAGCTCGCCAAGGAAACCTCGATCAGCAATACGTCGACGGCTGTTGGCCGGTCGTCGGATTCTCTGGTCACCGTTGACGAAGAGCGCATACAAGGGCGCTTAGCGAGCGCGAAAGTCAGCGTGGGCGGCGGCAGGAGCTACACCGTGGTTGACCCCGCGGCTGGCCGAAACGACCGGCAAGCTGACAACGCCGGAAAGCGTGTCTCGCCATCGCTCTGGGAGCTCTTGCGCTTCTAATCGTTTCCGATTCGCGTGACCCCGAGCGTTGGGGGTCTACCCGTCGGTGCGCCTGATGTAATTTCACGCGCTGCCGACTTTCTGCAAATTTCCCGTATCTGTTGGCATGTCAGTATTCACCCGAGTTACCGAGAGCGAAGTGTCTGCGTGGCTCACGCGCTTTTCAGTGGGCGCCGTGCGCTCGCTCACGCCAATTTCCGAAGGCATTGAAAACACCAATTACTTTCTGAGCACGACAGAGGGCGAGTATGTGCTCACCCTCTACGAGCGCGTCCCCGCAGAAGACTTGCCGTTCTACTTGAATTTCACCGCGCATTTGGCGAAGTCCGGCGTGGCCGTGCCGACGCCGATTGCGGATCGCACTGGCGGCTTGTTCTCGATTCTTAATGGGCGCCCCGCTGCGCTCACCCAGCGCATCAATGGCCGCCCGCAGATGCAGCCGTCGGTCGTGCACTGCGTTGCCGTCGGCCGAGAACTCGGGCGTCTGCATAATGCTAGCCGTAATTTTCGCACCCGCATCAGCAACAAGCGCGGTCCGGCGTGGACGCTCTCGACCTCACGCGCCGTGCGAGCTTTCGTCACAGCTGATCAGAATGCGTTGATCGAAAACGAGATCAAGTTTCAGCGCGAACGTCGCCAAACGCGCCTGCCCAACGGTGCGATTCACGCCGATTTGTTTCGCGACAACGTGCTCTTCGATGGGGACAACCTAAGCGGCCTGATTGACTTTGGTTTCGCGGCCACCGACGAGTTTGCCTACGATCTCGCGATCACCGCTAACGATTGGTGCGTGATTCCAGGTGGTGAATTTGACAACGTACGACTCGTCGCATTCTTGAAAGCGTATGTCGCGGAGCGTCCCCTGTCCGAGGCAGAGCAAATGGCTTGGCCTGCGCTCCTGCGCGCTGCCGCGATTCGATTCTGGCTCTCGCGCTTGTATGACCTGCATCTGCCGCGCGCAGCCGAACTCAACACGCCGCACGATCCTTCCGTGTTCGAGCGTATCCTGCGCCTACGCATCGAGCAGACCTGCTTCTGGCCCATTGCCGAGATAAACGACGCCGCCTCATGATTTCGTTCTTCGCTCCCGTGCCCGCCCGCGAGGGCCTTGAATGGGTGAAACTCTCGCTGCAGATTTTTCGCGCGCACTGGCAGCGCTATGTAGCGTTGGCGTCGATGTTCTTGCTGATTCTGCAAATGTCGTCACTGCTGACAGGCGGCTTGCTCTTTATGTTCATCAAGCCGATCTTGTCGGTCGGTTTTCTTGCGGCGGCGTGGCACCACGAGCGCGGCGAAATCCCAGAGATACGCCATCTGTTCGCAGGCTTCAAATCCAATCTTCGCGCGCTGATTCCGTTGGGCGGGGTTTATTTAGTCGGTGTGATGCTTGCTGCGGCCATCGGGCTGACCACCTCTGGTCTAACGATGGAGCAACTTAAAAATGCTCAGGAAGCCGCAGCGTTGCCGCCGGACGCGGTCATGCAGTTCATGCTTGTCACCATCGCGCTGACGCTCCCGCTGACTGCCGCGCTATGGTTCTCACCGGCGCTCATCGTGTTCTCGGATGCCAGCTTTGTACAGTCGCTTGTCATTTCCGCGAAGGCGTGTTTCCAGAACATCTTGGCAATGATCGTGTACGCGCTGTCAATGTTCGGCTTTTTGTTGTTGGCCACGCTGGTGATGTCGCCGATTCTCTACATGCTCAGCCCTACGCTCAAGATCGTCGTGGTGCTCATGATGGTCGTGCCAATGACAGCGGTTCAGATGATCAGCGACTATGTCAGCTATCGCCGCATTTTTCATCGTGACGAGCGAGTAGAAAAAATCGCGGGCTCGAACTAGCGCGCAGCCCCGCAACGTCAGCGGGCGTGCATTGCCCGCCGTACGCCCGCGACAGCAGCCATCAAATCGCCGTCAATTTGGCGTACTCAAGCGCCAAGCGCTTGATGCCGTGGTCGCGGAAATTCACCTCGACTTGTACGTTCTTCCCGCTGCCGTCGGCGTTGATAATCACGCCTTGGCCGAACTTCGTGTGCGACACCTGCTGCCCGATGCGAAACCCCGAATCGGTGCGCGTATTGCTGCCGATGGAGGCGGCGAATTTAGAGAGATTGGTGTTGCTTGATCCATCGTCAGAAAACGGCTCGTGCGGCTCCATCGCCAGAAGATTTTTCGGCTTGGCTGAGAGCCACTTAAGGAGTTCTGCCGGCACTTCGTCAAGGAATCGCGACGGCACGTTGTAGCGTGTTTGTCCATGCAGCATGCGCATCTGTGCGTAGCTGAAATGCAAGCGCTTCTTTGCGCGCGTAATCGCGACGTACATCAAGCGGCGTTCTTCTTCGAGTCCGCCATCGTCGTTGAGTGAGTTGTCATGCGGGAACAGGCCTTCCTCAAGACCGGTCACGAATACGTACTCAAACTCCAGCCCTTTGGCCGAGTGCACGGTCATCATCTGCAATGCCGCGCGGCCTTCAGCGGCCTGCGTGTCGCCCGCTTCAAGCGATGCGTGCGACAAAAACGCCGTCACCGGATCGTCGCTCTCCGATATCGTGCCATCGAGATTTTCAACGTGTACGACGCCGCCTGTTTCGCGTAAAAAATTGTCCGCGGCGTTGATCAATTCTTCTAAGTTTTCGACGCGATCTTGTCCGTCTTTCTCGGCGGCGTAATGCGCTTTGAGCGTGCTCGCGTCGAGTAAATGACGCACGATTTCGGGCAGTGCTTGGCCTTTGGTGGCAATGCGCATTCCTTCGATCACGCCAATGAACTGCGCCATTGCGACTGCCGCGCGGCCCCCGGCACCGCCGCTGCATGCGGCTTGCCACAGCGTCACGCCAGTACCTTGCGCGACTTGCTGCAAATTTTCAATCGACTTCGCGCCAATGCCGCGCGCCGGAAAGTTCACGACGCGCAAAAATGCATTGTCGTCCTCTGGGTTGTTGATGAGCCGCAAATACGCCATGGCATGCTTAATTTCGGCGCGTTCAAAAAAGCGCAATCCTCCATAGACGCGGTACGGGATGCGCGCGTTGAAGAGGCCATGCTCAAACATGCGCGACTGTGCGTTTGATCGATACAGAATCGCGATTTCATCTAGTGGCACGCCGTCGCTCATCGCGGCTTTCACCGCGTCGATCACGAACGCGGCTTCTTCGCCGTCGCTATAACCCTGGAACACGCGAATCGGTTCGCCGTGCCCTTGGTCCGTCCACAGCTCTTTGCCTAAGCGGCCATTGTTGTTGCGAATCAGCGCGTTCGCGGCATCCAGAATACTGCCGTGGCTTCGGTAGTTTTGCTCAAGCTTGATAATTTTCGCCGGTGCAAAGTCATGCTCAAAGCGTTGCATGTTCGCGACCTTCGCGCCGCGAAACGCGTATATCGACTGATCGTCGTCTCCGACCGCAAGCACCGCTGTATCGCGGCCTGCGAGCAGACGTAGCCACTTGTATTGCAGCGTATTGGTGTCTTGAAATTCATCCACCAACATATGCCGGAAACGCGCGTTGTAATGTTCGCGTAACGCTTCGAACTTGCTCAGTACTTCATACGAGCGCAGCAGCAGCTCGGCAAAGTCGACGACACCTTCGCGCTGGCAGGTGGCTTCGTAGAGCTGATACAGCTCGACCTGCTTTCGTGTGTAATCGTCAAACGCTTCCACCGCGTTCGGACGCAAGCCTTCTTCTTTAGCGCTGCCGATGAACCACGCCAATTGCTTGGCCGGGAATTTCTCGTCGTCAATATTGTTTTGCTTCAAGATGCGCTTGATGAGCGAGAGCTGATCTTGCGTGTCCATGATGGTGAAGGTTTGCGGCAAACCGGCTTCGCGCCAGTGCATGCGCAAAAAGCGATTACACAATCCGTGAAACGTCCCGATCCACATCGCCCGAACGTTCAATGGCACCATTGACGAGAGACGCGTGAGCATCTCTTTGGCAGCCTTGTTGGTGAAGGTCACAGCGAGCACGCCTGATGGACTCACCTGCCCAGTCGACAAAAGCCACGCGATGCGCGTGGTAAGCACACGCGTTTTGCCCGAGCCTGCGCCCGCCAGAATTAGCGCAGAAGTGTGTGGAAGGGTAACCGCCGTGAGTTGCGGTTCGTTAAGGTTCGCGAGGAGCTTGGACGTCATCCCCTGATTTTAAAGACAGCGGTGCTATCTGGCGACGAACCAAGCACGAATCACGCGCATCGCCTCCGATGTCGCCCGCTTGACGCGCCGCTTGATAACTCGGCCGACGCGCCACGGCCAGCTAACGCGTATCGCGTCCATCCACGCGTCCTTCCACGGGACCAACCACCGGTACAACCGTGCAAACCATTCGAGCTGAAGCAGCGCAGGCTGCGTAAGCGTAAAGAGCCGCGCGACAATGGCGGTGCCGACAACTTTGGCGATGAGAATGAGTGCGATTCCCGCGATTTTTTGTCCGCTGGCCACCAACCACAACGCCAATAACTTCACCGGAAACAGCAGCACCGAAGGGAGCAGAAACACCATCAAGGCTGCCCAAGGCGGCAATCGGCGAATCGCGCGCTCCATGAGCCCCCAAATCGGGCGTTTGGCAAGCCAGTCAAAAACGTGCCCGAGCGATTCCCAGCCCCACTCGTAGAACATGACCACGAGCGCGAGCGGCAATTGAACGAGGCGAAGCAAAAATCTCATCATGATGCTCAATGTAGCCCGAATTCCAGCAAAAATGCGGCGGAAGCGGGCCTGTGTGCCCAGTCGCGGGGTACGCCGATAGAATCGCGGTCATGCCTACCGAATCTGAACCCCCGGCCGCACCGGCTATGACTGCCGCAGCGCCCAACACCGAACTTTCCGCGTTTGTACCGTCGTTTCGCGGCTCTGCTCCCTACATTCACGCGTTTCGCGGCAAGACGTTTGTCGTCGCGTTCGGCGGTGAAGTGGTCGCCGACGATACCTTCCCCAATTTCATCGCCGACTTGAATTTGTTGGCGAGCTTGGGCATTCGTCTCGTCCTGGTGCATGGCGCGCGGCCGCAGGTGGAAAAGCTCTTAGAGCAACGTGGCATGGAGAGTCGATATCACAGAGGGATTCGCGTCACCGACGAGTCTCAGCTTGGTAGCGTCATCGGCGCGAGCGCGCGAGCACGTGCGCGCATCGAGGCGGCACTGTCGATGGCACCGCGCACCGCTGCGGTCACCCCAATTCACAATCGCGTGACTGGCGGCAACTTTGTCGTCGCGAAGCCGATTGGCGTAGTCGATGGTGTCGACATGAAATACAGCGGCGAAGTACGTCGCGTTGATGCACAGGCTATTAACGATTGCCTTAAAGATGGTGATATCGTGCTGATGTCGACGCTGGGGCACTCGACCTCAGGCGACACGTTTAACCTCACCGTCGAAGAAGTTGCCACGCAAACGGCGATTGCGCTGAAAGCACAGAAACTCATCTTCTTGCTCGATACGCCCGGCGTACTTGACGCGGAGGGCGCGGTCATTTCAACACTCTACACGCGAGAAGCTGCAGACATCGCCCAGAAAGCGCCGCAGGCCTCCGACGTGCAGTTCTTTTTGTCCGCGGCGGTGCGCGCCTGTCAGAAGGGCGTAGCACGTGCTCACTTGATTGGGCGCAAGCTCGACGGCGCGATCTTGCAAGAGCTCTTCACGCGCGACGGCATCGGCACCATGATTTCAGTGGACAGTCTCGACAATTTGCGCCCCGCAAAAATTGAAGACGTCGGCGCTCTGCTTTCCATCATCGAGCCGCTTGAGCGTCAAGGCATTTTGGTGGCGCGTCCGCGCGCGATGATCGAGCGCGAAGTCGAACGTTTCTTCCTCGCGGAACACGACGGACAGATCATTGGTTGCGCCGCGTTGTATCCGTTCCCGGAGGCCAACAAAGCGGAGCTGGCTTGCCTTGCAGTGAACCCCGACTACCGGCGCGAAGGCTACGGCGAGCGCCTGATGACGGCAGTGCAAAAAGCGGCCAAGGAGCAGGGCATCAACACGCTATTCGTCCTCACCACGCGTACGGCGGCGTGGTTCATCGAGCGCGGATTTACCCCCGCGAAGATCACCGATTTGCCTGAGAAGAAACAAGCGCTTTACAACTTTGAGCGCGCTTCGCAGGTTTACGTTAAACAGATTTAGAACCGCATTTTCTGGAGAACACACATGGCACGCACCGTTAACTGCATCAAGCTTGGCCGCGAAGCCGAGGGCTTGGACTATCCACCTTACCCCGGTGACTTGGGGAAGCGCATTTTTGAAAATGTGAGCAAAGAAGCGTGGGCCGCGTGGCTGAAACATCAAACGATGCTCATCAACGAAAACCGCCTCGGCCTCGCTGATCCTCGCGCGCGCAAGTATCTGGCCGAGCAAATGGATAAGTACTTCTTCACAGGTGGAGGCGAGACGGCGAGCGGATACGTGCCGCCTCCGGCCTAACGGTGAGCAGTGAGCGGTGGTTAGTATTTGCTGCCACCGTTCGACTTCTCACGCTACGCCACACGCCGTTCACCGCTCACTTGCTCATCGGTCAATATGAATCCAATCTCCCGTTTCCCTGTGCCCGAACTCGCTAATATCCCCGAGGACATTCGTTCGCGCATGCTTGAAGTGCAAGCGAAGGCGGGATTCATTCCGAACGTTTTTTTCGCGCTCGCGCATCGACCCGACGAGTGCCGCGCATTCTTCGCCTATCACGATGCGTTGATGCTCAAAGACACGCCAGCGCTCTCCAAATCGGATCGCGAGATGATCGTAGTGACCACCAGTGGCGCGAACGATTGCGTCTATTGCGTGGTCGCACACGGCGCAATCCTTCGTGTGTACACGAAGAATCCGCGTATCGCAGATCAAGTGGCGATCAATCATCGCAAGGCGGAAATTACTGCTGCGCAACGCGCGATGATCGATTTCGCTCTAAAGATTTGCCTGCATTCCAACGCGGTGGACGAAGCTGATTTCGCTGCGCTGCGCGCGCACGGATTCACCGATGACGACATTTGGGACGTCGGCGCAATCACCGCGTTTTTCGGTATGAGTAATCGGTTAGCCAACATGAGCAGCATGCAGCCCAACCACGAGTTTTATTTGATGGGACGTGTGCCACGGGCGAAGTAGTTCGTCACGATCACTGTCGTCGAATCTCATCGTCCACGCGTTTGTATTGATTCAACTTCACCTGTATTCCTGTATGAAAAAGCAATTCGCTCTCCTCTCGCTCCTGTCTTCGTTGGTCGCGTCCTCGGCGTTCGCGGCGGACTACAAAGTGGGCAATATCAGCATTGATCACGCGTGGGCGCGCGCGACGCCGTCGGCTGTGAAGAATGGCGCAGCGTTTATGACGTTTTCCAACAGCGGCGCCGCCGACAAATTGGTTGCCGTCACCGGCACCGTGTCCAAGGAAATTCAGATTCATTCGATGGTGTCCGAGGCTGGCATGATGCGCATGCGCCAAATCAAATCTCTCGACATCCCAGCCAGCGGCAAGCTTGAGCTCAAACCCGGCGGATATCACGTCATGCTGATGGGTTTACCCGACGGATTGAAGGATGGCACGAAATTTCCGTTGACGCTCAAGTTTGAAAAAGCCGGTGAGATCTCGGTGCAAGTGGTCGTCGAAAAGGCGGGTCACAGTCACGCTGACCACAAGCATTGATGACCATGCGCGCGCTCGCCAGCCGTCTAGTTTGTCTCATCGCTGTGGCGCTGCTTGCGGTCACTGCGGGCTGCGACTCGGCAAGCTCCAGCGTTAAATTCGCAGCGACCGACATCACCGGCGCGTCGTTCGGCAAGTCACTGACGCTCAACGACGCCGCGACGCAACAGCCGCGCACGTTGGAGAGTTTCAAAGGCAAAGTGACGGTGATCTTTTTCGGCTACATGTTTTGTCCGGACTACTGCCCCACGACGATGACCACGCTCAACGCGGCGCTGAGCAAAATGAAGCCAGACGACGCTGCGCGCGTGCAAGTGGTGTTTGTCACGGTTGATCCAAAACGCGATCAGCCCAAAGCGCTGACGGAATACGTGCGCGCGTTTAATCCGAACTTTGCTGCGCTGTACGGCACCGACGAACAAACGGCCGCAGCTGCCAAAGAATTCAAAATCATTTATCAGAAGGCGCAGGTGAAAGATGAGAACACGTATCTCATGGATCACTCGACGCAGATGTATGCGTTCGACACGGCTGGGCGTATTCGTTTGATGATTCGCCATGAGGCCGGCGTGGACGCGATTGCTGCGGATCTCACTGCGTTGTTGAAGTAATACAGCTTTTACGTTCCAACGACTGCCAGGCGGTCGTTGCAGGCTATTTTTACGTATTGTCGATATATCTGTTTTTCACTCTGAAACGTCCATCAGGCAGTCGTTCGAGGCAAAAAGTTGTACCTATGCTTTGGCGGTTGCGTGGCGCGTGACAAGCGCATTGTCTAGCGCGACTTTCCGTGCACAATACGGACGTGAATTCCACCAATACGCCCGTCAACCAAACCCCAACCGAATTGGTTCGCCGCGCCTCTAGCGGCGATGGTGACGCGATGCGCGAAGTTTTCTCGCGGCTGTACCCGGACATCAAACGCATGGCGCGCTCGCGGCTCGCGGTGGTCGGCGGCGTGACTGGGCTTAACGCGACGGCGCTTGTGCACGAAGGCTTCATGCGAATGGCCGAGCGCGAGGGCCTGCAAGGTTCATCGCGCGTGCAATTTTTCGCCTACATCGGCAAAGTGCTGCGCTCCATCGTGATTGATTTTGTACGCGAACGCGACGCCGAAAAGCGCGGCGGCGGCGTCACGCTGCTAACGCTCTCACACGTTGGTGCCGCGCCGGTTCCGTGGCTCGACAACGCCGATCTCGCGCTCCTTGATGTTGCAATGCAAGACCTGAAATCACTGGACGAACGCATGTACCAAATCGTCGAGATGCATTTGTTCTCTGGGCTGACTTGCGCTGAAATCGCCACCGAACTTGGCGTGACCGAACGCACTATCAATCGCGAAATCGCCAAGGCGCGGGTGCTGTTGTCCCAGGCGCTCGGCACCGCACCGCCGGACGCGGCGTAAGCGCGCTGCGCTATGTCGTGCTTCGCCGTTGTTTGCGTCTTTGGATGAATGAGTACCCCGTTTAAGGTTCGCCCCGATGCATGGGCGCGTGTTTCCGCGCTGTTGGACGAAGCGTACGAACTTGACGCGGCCGCGCGTATCGCATTTATCGCAAATATCAAAGCGTCGGACGCTGAGCTAGGCGCTGAGATCGACCGCTTTTTCTCGGCTGACGCGACAAGCGGTGGCGCCGATCCAGTAGCGGCCGCGCAGCCCGGCGCCTCGGCTGTACCGTTTGCGACGTTGTTGGGGGAAGTGCTGGCGCGCGAGGGCGAAGACGGCGAACTCGTCGATGCCACTGGCAGCCGCTTCGGTGCTTGGACGCTCACAGCGAAAATTGGCAGCGGCGGCATGGGCGAAGTGTGGCGCGCGGCGCGCAGTGACGGACTGTTTCAAGGTAGTGCCGCGATCAAGCTCCTGCGCGGCGACTTACCAGCACGGCGTCTCGCTGCGCGTTTTGCCCGCGAGCGCAGCGTACTCGCGCGACTCAATCACCCAAACATCGCGCGCCTACTCGATGCCGGCGTCGCAAACGATCAAGCCTTCATCGTGCTTGAGTTGGTTGAAGGCGAATCGCTCCTCAACTACGCCAACGCGCACGCGCCAACGCTTGAGCGCCGCGTGCGCCTGTTGCGTGACATCGCACGCGCAGTCGAGCACGCGCACAGCCAACTCGTGTTGCACCGCGATCTGAAACCATCGAACGTCATGGTCACCGCGGCAGGCACTGTAAAGCTTCTAGATTTCGGTATCGCCGCCGCGTTAGACGAATCGAGCGCCGAAGAAACGGCGCCCAATCTCACGCAGCTTACGGGCCGAGGGCTCACCTTGGAATACGCCGCGCCCGAGCAAATAGTGGGCGAATCGACGGTGGCCGCGAGTGATGTGTATTCGTTAGGTGCGATGTTGTTTCACCTCGTGACGGGGCATCGGGTTTTTGCAGGCACCGCCAATCGCACGGCGCTTGAGCACGCGGTGGTGCACACCGAAGCGCCGCGTGCATCGACTTCTGTTCCTCCGACGGAACAAAGTCCTGATGCGATTGCGCCGCCAACGAACGCGGCCTCCACGCGCGGTGACCTCGACGCCATCATCGCGAAAGCGCTGCGCAAATCGCCCAGCGAGCGCTATGCCACCGCGACCGCGTTCGCCAACGATCTCGACGCGTGGCTTGCGCGAACGCCCATCTCAATTCTCGCGGAGGATCGCAGCTACCGCGCGCGTTTGTGGCTGCGCCGAAATTGGAAGCTTGCAACGCTCGCTGGTGTTGCGGTCACCGCCGTCTTCGCCGGGCTAGGTGTGAGTTTGTGGCAACGCAGCGAAGCTATCGCAGCCGCGGCGCTCGCCAAAGAAGAGGCCGCGCGAGCCAACAAAGTCGCAGACTATCTCGGTGAGCTGATCGGCAGTGCGAGCCCCGACAAGCACGGCGGCGAATGGCCGTCCGTGCTCGCGTTGCTGGAGAAATCAGAAAAAGACCTCGCGACGGAATTCAAGGACGATCCAAAGACGCACGCCATTTTGTTGAAGCGCATGCTCGACACCAACGACGCACTCAACCGCGACACGGTAGCGCTCGCGCAGTCACAGCGTTTGCAAGCTCTACTGGAAGTCGTGCAGCCACCGAACGTTGAATTGCGGGTGGACACTCTCCGCCAACAAGGCTGGTTGTTGTATCGATTGCGCCGCTACGAAGAGGCGCTCGCGCTTTACGCGACGCTCAAACCCAAGCTCGTGGCGCACTACGGCGAAAAGAGCGCTGAGCACGCGAAACTCATCATTGGGATCGGCGGCGTGTTGGCCGAGCAGGGACGCTACGACGAAGCGGTGGCGAACTACGAGCAGGGTTACGCCTTGCTGTTTCAGCTTGAGCCTAACAAAACTGAACATCGGCTAGAACAAGCGAACGATTTAACCGTTTTGTACACGCGCCAAAGCCGCTGGCAGGAGGCCGAGAAGGTGCTAGCCGCAGTTGAGAGCACGTTCGATACGGTCCCGAGTACGGACGGCGCGGCGATGCGCAACGTACTCATCATGCGCAACAATTTGGAGGAAATTCGGCTGCGTATCGGTCGCTACGATGGCGCGGAATCGCGCCTTCAGCGCATTGCCGATGCGGGCTCTCGGTTGCTCGGCGCGAACAACATGATTTCCCTTAAATCGACAGAGCTGTTGGTGTCAAGTGCTTGTGAAACGGGCAACTCGACGCTTTGTTTGCAGCGACACCAGGAGCGATTGGTGTCGATCAAAAAAAGAGTCGGCGTTGAACCCAGCGAGGTTGTGGAGGCAGAACTCGCCACCCTAGCGACCGCGCTTCTGTTTGATCAAGCGCCCGCATCCGCGTCGCGTGAAGCGTTGCGCGGGCATATCGCCGCCATTGCAACTGCAATTCCAAAGGCGATTAGTCAACGCGTGTACTTGTATCGGCTCGCCGCTGATGCGGCAATTAGGGCTGATGATCTCCCGCTTGCGAGCGACGCCCTCAGTAGAGCGCGGCGTGATCTGATGGATGCAAATCTCACTGCGCCCGATCGTGTCGCGCCCCAAGTGGATCGCGCAGAAGCTGCCGTCGCGTTTCGCTCTGGCGATCCACGGCGCGCGGTCGCGCTGCTTGATGCACGATTTCAGCGCGACGAAAAAGTCAAAGAAACCGATACGCCCCGCCACGCAGTGCTCTGGCTACAACGCGCACTCTACGAAATTGAATTTGATCGTATCGCGGCCATGAAGTCTCTGGCGGAAAGCCGTGCGGCATTTACGCGGGCGGGTGGCGCGATGCCGCAATTCAAAGTGCTCCTCACGTATGTTGAGGCTCGAATTTCCGGAAACACGAAGGCGATTCGCGATTCGAAGGAGGCCGTTGATCGCGCGTACATGCGTAACGGCGCGCGCGCGGCGGAAGCCTCGTGGCGTGTGCCACATCTGACCAGCTTATGAGCGACGACAAGGTGTCGCTCCTAGCTAAGAATCAGGGCGACCAAATCCGTACCAACAAAGCGTGTAATTGAGCAATATTGGTACTAATCCGTGCAGTGCGACACGCCTACATGTCGGAGATTTGGTGGGCGTACGTCTGAACCTTCGACCGAAAGCCAAAGGGCACTCGTATGGCTCATTTTTGCTGGCACGCTCAAGATGCGCCGCCTCACCGTAGTTGCCGCTACTGGACGGCCAGTGACTTCGTGCTCGGTCAATGCTAACGCCGCGCTTGCCCAAAGTGCGATGTGCGCAGGTACCGCGCGCCTCGACTCCGACGCGATTCACGCACACTTAGTGAATCGCTGCAAAATACCGTTGAACTAACACTCTCTTGTCGGCATCTTTCACTGCTAATTCTCATCAAAGGATCATTATGAAATTAAGTCAACCCAAGACGCGAGTCGCCCGCATTTCTCACGCGCTCACGGCCATGCTCGCGGCGCTTGCAGGCGTGGGATTTGCCACGAGTGCACACGCGCAGCAAACGTTTACCGCAACCGTAGATGGCAAAGCGTGGGAGTCAGATAACGACGGCATCAATGTGATTCCGGTGGCGCTTGGCACCAGCACGGGCACAGTAACTATTACCGCGATCACCAAAGGATTTAGCGGGTATCCGCCACCCAAGGGCTACTCAGATAATCTCTCGATTGTGTGCCCGAAGCCAAAAAAGCCAGAACGTTTCTTGACGACAGGAATGGAGCAAAGCAAATGCCGCGTGAGCTTCACAAAAGCAGCGCGCAGCATGATGAGCCCGGACTACGCGAAGATAAAAAATGAAGGCGAATACGAATCCAAAGGTGCCGCAGGTGACAAGGGCTACGTGAACTTCACCAAAGTCTCGGGCAAGGCTATCGAGGGCGAGTTTTCGGTAGAGCTTGTCGAGGCCACCTCGAAGAAAAAAATCGCCGTCAGCGGCAAATTCAGCGGCGTCGACAAGCAGATGGGCTCGAAGGGATTCAATTAGTCTCTTATGCAATCAATTTGGTCAACGTGAGCTCAGATATTGCGGTGATTTGCTCCTCCCCCGCTTGTCGGGGAGGTTGGGAGAGGGTAGGCGGGCGGAGTGATCTTCAAACCATTTTGTTCTAGCCGCCGCGGTACTCACCCCACCGCTCCCCGGCAAGCGGGGGATGGAGCCGATCAGCCGGTTGCTACTGCAACACCAATTCCACGCGCCGATTTTTGGCGCGACCTTCTTCTGTGGTGTTGGTCTTCACGGGTGCGAGGCTCGCCACGCCGTTGCCGGTGAGGCGCGTGCGATTGATGTTGTAGTTGCTGGACAATGCGGCGACCACGGATTCTGCGCGGCGTTTGCTGAGCGCCATGTTCGATTCAACGGCACCGACGTTGTCAGTGTGGCCAACGACGTGCAGCTTGAGATTGGGGCGTTGCTTAAGCAACTCGCTGATTTGATCTAACGAGGCTTTGCTTTCGGGCTTGATGTCGGCTTTGCCAGTATCGAAATAAATGCCATACAGGGCCACACGGCCGTCCGCATCGATGCTTTTGGCCATTTCGCTCGCGGAGAGAGTCACCATTTGCTGCTCGCGAGCTTGTGGCTCAATGCGCGTCACCCAAACGCTGATCTGATTCTTGAAAGCCTCAGAACACGACGTCGAGAAGATTTCCGGATTCGCCGCTGCAACCGCGAGCGTCGCACCGGTCGCTTTGTTTTCGAGCAACGCATATCGAATATTCGATACGCCATAGGCACCGCAAGCGGCCGCACTGCTATCGCCGATTTGGCCGACAAACCGTGCCGGCAGCATGCCAGCAACGATCGAGAACTTGAGCTGAAGGCCGTCGGCACCACATGCGTCGCCCGCGCATTCGAAGACAGCTTGATAGCCATCGCTACGGGCTTGCTGTTGATAGTTGCGAATGACTTCGAGGGATGAGCGTGTCGCAGGCACCGTGTACTGCAAGGTGACGCGCCGTCCTGATCGTGCCAGCGCTTGGTACGGTGCCTCCACATCCCGAACCTTGGCCGACGGGAACTTTAATTCGTCGTATGCGACATCGTCCCGATACACCAACGTTGCGCCCGCGTAGCGCTTGACGCCGGGCGGATCAGTCAAACCTTTCAAGTCGGAGGTTGGCACCTCGGTCGCTGCAACAAGCATCGGTAAGGTTGCGAGTATGGCCGACAGTGGGCGGCGGGCGAACGTGGCAATAGAACATGAGCGCATGAGACTTTCCTTTTAGGTCGGCGAGACGAGATACTTGTCAAAGACGAATTTCCCGTGCATGTCCGACATTTCAGGCGCGCTGAGTGCTCGATCCAACGGCGGCTGCTGCGTTTGGCGGACCGACGCTGCACGGCGCAACGCCCCGCCGGGCCCCGCAAATCTCTGGCTCAGCGACGAATGTTGGGTGCGGCCAAGCCCTCAATCATCACGTTAATGCACGACGGCTTGCGTGATGCAATCGCGCGTTCTGCAGCGGGAATCAACGCATCTGCGCTCGTCACATATTCGCCGTGTCCGCCGAACGCCGCAGTAATCTCGTCGTAGCGGGCAGGCAACAACTCACAGCCAATCAAGCGGTCGCGACCATAGTCGCGCAATTGAATTTGGTACTCAGCATTCCAGCGAGCATCGTTCCCGACGACGCTCACAAACGGCAAGCCATAGCGCACGGCGGTGTCCATTTCGGCGCAATGAAACCCAAAGGTTCCGTCGCCCATAACCGCAACGATGGGTACGTCTGGAAGTGCCACCCGCGCGCCGAGTGCGAAGGGCAGCGCCGCGCCAATTGCACCGGCAACTCCGTTGATCACGCGATGTGGCGCGTTCAGGCACGCTTGTGCCCACTGACCAATTTCTCCGCCGTCCGAAATGAATACGGAATCCGGATGGCTATCCAGTAATGCTTGTAAGGGACGCAGCGCCTGCACCGGATGCAGACGATCTGGGATCGTTGAAGTCGCGACCAGCCACGCTTGTGGGCGATAGGCGATTGCTGCGTGCACGTCGTCGCGCCATGCGGATTTCGGCTTGCCGGACACAGAAGCAGCCGCGACAAGCGCGTGTATCGCCGATGGCGTGTCCGCGACCGCCGTCGCGATTAGCCGTGCGCCTACCGCTCGGCGCGACCGATCTAGCTCTGCCTGCTCCGCATCAATTTGCAGGAATTCACAGTCGCTAGCGAGCGCCGGGCTCGAGCCAAATTTAAGTGTGAAATCGAGTCGCTTACCTAGCAGCAGTACGCAGTCGCTTTGCGCGAGCATTTCCGCAAACGCGCCGAGGCTCGGGTCGCCGACGCCGCGGGGGCTCTCCATACCAACGACCGGTACGCCGGTCGCATCTTCAAGCGCTGCAAGCGCAGAGCGCTGTGGCCGTGTCATGCTTGCGGGCCCGGTAAGCACTAGCGGGCGTTTGGCGCGAACAAGTCGAGCAATGAATGCCGCCGCATCGGGGGCGGACAGCGTCGGTGACGTTGGTTTGATAACCGCCTCGCTCGCGCTGGAGACCTCGCCTGAAGCTGCCTGTTCCAACGCGTCGGTTGGCAGGCTCACGTGTACTGGGCCGGGCCGCCCGGACAACGCCAATGCGATGGCATTGGTCATGTCGCTGGCCAAATTGTCTGCCCCCTCGCTTGTCCAAGAATGCTTGGTGACGGGCGCAGCCAAATCGGCCTGCCGCATCTCCTGAAACGCGCCCATCCCGAGTTGATTGTTCGGCGCGTGGCCTGAGAGCAACACCACCGGCGACTCTGCCATTTGCGCGGTGTAGAGCGCAGAGACGGCGTTGGCGTGACCAGGGCCGCCCGTTACCAGCGCGACTCCTGGCTCGCCCGTGATTCGCGCATAGGCGTCGGCCATGTGCACAGCGGCGGCCTCGTGACGGGTGTGAATCAGCTCGATGCCAGACGCAAACGCCGCATCGAAGACCGGCATGATGTGGTTGCCGGAAAGCGTAAAAATACGTGTCACACCCGACTGCTTGAGCGAGTGGATCAGCGCATCCGCGCCGCGTTGATGCTTTTGGGTCATGGTTGTCTCTGGTTGAATGTCTGTGCTTGTCGGCACTGCGCTAGAGCTGGGATGGGGCCATGCAAAACGAGCCCGCCGCTCGGACTTAAGTGATTAACGTTTCACCAGGTCGCACTCGCGTGAACGCAACGGGTTGTTCGGTCAGTTCTAGCGCTTCCCCGCGTTTACGCACGACTGTGTAACGCGACGTTTCCAGTTCGCCCGTCAGCGGAAAGTCTTCGCGGAAGTGCGCGCCACGCGAGTCTTCGCGCGCGAGTGCTGCCGTCGTGATGGCCTGACTCACACGGATGAGACTTCTGAGATTGAGCCAGTCGTGCCAGCTCAGGTTAAAGGCACGATCGTCCGCGGAAACCCCGACGCGCTCAATCTCTTCGTTAAGCGCAAGCAACTCTGATTGTGCGCGCTGCAGTCCGGCCTTGGTGCGAAGAATCCCCGCGTCATTCCACATCAAGTCGTAGAGAGCCTCGCGCAGCGCCTCGGTGCTGCTGTGCTTGCGCTGCAAAGGCGCATCGTGCGCACCGACTTGCTGCTGAATTAACGCTTCGTCCGGTGCATGCCAGTGGCCGTCCCTACGCACCCACATCGCCATCGCGTCACCCGCGATTCCGCCATAGACTGTTGAGTTCGCCACGCCGTTGCCGCCCAAACGATTCGCTCCGTGCACGCCGCCCGTGTCTTCTCCGGCCGCAAAAAGTCCGGGCAGCGAAGTCCGGCAGTCGCCGTCAAACACTACGCCGCCCATCATGTAATGCGCCGTTGGCACCACCTCTACACGCCCGCCCGCAAGATCAAATCCACAGTCGGCGCAACGATCTACCATCCCCTTGAAACTATTGCGAACGTTGTCCACACCGAGGTGCTTCATTTCGATGAACACACCACCGTTTGGGCTGGTTCGCCCGGCGCGCATTTCCGAAAAGATACTGCGCGAAACGATGTCGCGTGTCGCACGCTCGCCGCGCGAATCGTAAGCGTGCATGAAGCGCTCACCAGCACCATTGAGCAGGTACCCGCCGGAGCCCCGCAGACCTTCTTCAAGCACCGTGCCGGTCATGCGCGTGCCGGTTCCGGCGAGCAGTCCCGTTGGATGAAACTGCACCATTTCCATGTCGCGTAGTGCGAGCCCCGCGTCAAGCGCCATCGACAGGCCGTCGCAGCTTTTGTCCCCGCTGGGTGTGTGAAACTTGTACATCGTCGGGCCGCCGCCTGTCGCCAGCAGCACCGCCTTGGCCTGAACGAATACGTACCCTCCCGATCGAACGTCAATCATCAGGACCCCGGCGAGCGCGTCGCCCGCAGCGTTCGGGATCAACGCGATGGCACGATGCTCCTCCATGCGCTCGATTTTTCGAGCCCACACTTGCTCCGCCAAGCGATTGATGATTTCGATACCCGTCTGATCGCCTTTGTGTACCGTGCGATCAAAGGTTTGTCCGGCGAACGCTTTTTGATGCACCGTGCCA
>JAGNQL010000301.1 GCA_017989135.1 Burkholderiales bacterium | reverse complement strand
CGGCGAAGGACGTCCCACACACGCTCGCGGGACTGCGCGCCGTGGCGCTCGACCCGATGTATCAACTTAGATAGCAGGCCAAAACCATGTTCAATCGCCGTGATTTTTTAACCACGTTAGGTGGCGTTGGCGTGTTGTCGTTGCCCGCGGTGTCCGCGTTGTCGAGCGCTTCTGCATTCGCTCAAACCCAAAGCGCCACTGGCAAAAGCGGGTATCAACGCCTTTTGATTTTGGTGGAATTGCGCGGCGCTAACGACGGCTTGAACACATTCATTCCGTACACCGACGACGCGTACTACGCACTGCGTCCGACCATCGGCGTTAAGCGAGATCAGGTGCTCAAGGTCGATGATCGCTTTGGTTTGCATCCTGCGCTCGAAGCCTTGGCTCCGATGTGGCAAAAAGGCGAAATGGCGGCGGTGAACGGGCTCGGTTATCCGAAACCCAATCTTTCGCATTTCCGCTCAATAGAAATTTGGGATACGGGCTCGAACTCGTCGGATTATTTATCCGAAGGATGGCTCGCACGCGCATTCACCGCGCTCGCGCCACCGAAGTCGTTTGTCGCCGACGGTATCGCTGTAGGTGGTGGCGGGCTCGGCCCGTTTGCCGGCGGTGCGCGCGCTCTCTCGATCGCCTCCACGGACGCATTCCTGCGCCAGGCCAAGCTCGCCGACCCGCACGGCCGCGCCAGTAACGCCGCGTTGCAACACATCCTTCGGCTCGAAGGCGAAGCGCAATCCGCCGCACTCAATCTCAATCCCAAGGCCGTGTTGAAAACCAAATTCCCAACGCATGGGTTCGGTCAACAATCGAAAACCGCGATGCAAATCGTAGCGGCGTCGCCCGGCGTCGCGGCGCTGCGAATTGGCTTGGGCTCATTCGATACACACCAAGGCCAACAAGGCACACAACAAGCGCTGCTCAAGCAGCTCGCAGAAGGCATTGCGGCGATCAAGCAGGCCTGCCTCGAACTCGGTCGTTGGCAAGACACGACCATCGTTACGTACTGTGAATTCGGGCGTCGCGCCAAAGAAAATCAAAGCGCCGGCACCGATCACGGCACCGCCAACACACAGTTCGTGATCGGCGGTGCGATCAAGGGCGGCATCAAAGGCGCTGCGCCTTCCTTGACGCAACTGTCCGGTGACGGAAACCTGATCTACACGACCGATTACCGTGCGCTTTACGCGTCGGTGTTGCGCGATTGGTGGAAACTTTCCGCCGCGCAAACCGAAGGCGTGCTTGGCGGATATTACGCACCGCTGCCGTTGTTCGAGCGACCGCAGGGCGGATAGGGTCAGTTTAGACGGCAGCCTCGCGAACAGTTGCCTCGATTACGTTTCGATAATGCCAGCTGCGCGCCAACGCGAATCCGCCGAAGCGATATCGCTGCGCACCCGAGACGAGTGCGGCTCATCGGGGGACGTCGACCCGGGGGTGCGCGAGCGCTCTCCCGGGGGTAGCTCTCAACGCAAACACTTCGACAAGTAAGTCACTCGAGGCTAAGACTTTATCAACCGTCGTCCGCGCAAACTCGTCAACGACTGCACACCCTACGAAGTACTCTCCTCACACTGGCGCTAGACGACTGTTCGCACCTAAATCCGGCCTACATGCATTAGCGACATTAGCTACTTTTCAACGCGAACGACCGCCAGGCGGTCGTTCGAGCTTGTTTTATGGCAAAAGCTGTATGTGCTAAATCAAGGCAAGTTCATCCCGCAGTGCGTCACTAGGAAATTGCGAATCGCGGTCCAGTTCGTTCGCGTGGCCGCAGCCGGGAATGTGATGCCGTTGGTCACCGCCGTACCGGTCAGTCCCAGCATCACGCGCGTGCTGATGAGGCCGTCGATGGTGGCCGTAGTCAAGCCGTCGCCGTCCATATCTAGCGAACACGCGCGATAACTCAGCGGCCCGCCCAAGAAGCGCATCGCGGTCTTGTCGGTGGGCGAAACCGTCGCGCCTGCGACAAGAATTTTGCCGTCGCTTTGAATCACGACGCCGCCGTCGGCCGTCGCCGCAAGCGTGGCTGCCGGGTTGGGTGCCTCCGCGAGCGAATCATCGAATGCGCCGGTGGGCCAATAGCGACGCACGCACACGGTCTCGGCGAGCGTCATGGAAAATTCCGGGAACTCGCGACAGGTGCCCGCCAGCACGATCCGACCGTCGCCTTGCAGCGCAACGTGGACGGGTTTGTTCGGGAGCAGCGAGTTGTGTGCGCTCAACACCAGCGCGAAATCCACCCACGGGATGTTGTTCAATGGGTCGCCGTTTTGGGTGGCGCGCGCCATGCAAAACTTGAAGTCGCCGTCGTTGGCTGTTGATTCACAACGCCCGGCCATCACGACCTTATCGTCGGGCTGCAGCGCGACGGAGAAAACGGTGTTTGAGCCGTTCGACATCGTCGGCACGAGATGGCCGGGATGGAACTGCGAATTGCCGTACGCGCTGTCTACGGTGCCGTTGGCGAGGAACCGCGTCAGATTGAAACGGCTCGGCGAGAGGTTAAAAGTGTCCACGTCGTTGCTCGCGATGAGGAACCGCCCGTCGTTCAGTACGACAATGCGGCGAGCCGTCAAAACATGAAAGGGCTTGCCCGAGGAAGCCAATCCGCCCGAGGTCCACGGCACGTCCTGAGTTCCGTCGGCGTTGACGCGAATGGCGCAAACGGCAGCGTCCGATGCCGAACTCGTACAGGTGCCAGCGACCAATAACTTGCCCGACTGAACGGCAACCGCCGCCGCCGCGCTTGATTGCCCCGCGCCCGTGAACACGGCGAAATACGCCTTTCCACCCGCGCCGAAGCTCGCATCCATCGTCCCGTCGGGCATGATGCGCGCCACACACCAACGCGGCGCGGAGCTCACCGTGCAATTGCCCGCG
>JAGNQL010000300.1 GCA_017989135.1 Burkholderiales bacterium | reverse complement strand
CGAAACTTTGCATCTGCTCGTATGGCACGGCCGCGAGCACCACAAATTCGATCGGCTTCGCGCGGGGGCTTTGCCCCAATGAGCCGGGCTGCGACGGGAAAGCTTGAACCCCGGCAATGCCTTGAAATTTCGGAAACAGTTCTTTAGCGATTTCATTTTGTGAGCGTTGCCGTTCGCTCCAATCTTTCAAGCGCAAAATAGCGGTGCCGTCGGCCACGTTTGGAAAACCGCCGTTGCCGCCGTAAGCCTGCATTTCTGGGAGCGTCTTGTAGATGTTTTCTACCTGTTGAATGTATTTGCCGAGGTAATCCGAATTGGAACCTTCAGGAGCGGAAACGAAGCCAAATATCACTCCGCGATCTTCGAGCGGCGAGAGCTCCGTCTTAATCATTTTGAACAGCACGCCAGCCGCGCCTGCAACGATCAAGACCACCATCACCACAATTAACCGATTGTCCAACGCAGCCCCAAGCATCCGTTTGTAGCCGCGCGTGAAGGCGTCAAATCCGCGCTCGATCAGCAGATAAAGTTTTGAGTGTTTCGGCTCGTGCTTCAGCAGCAGCGAACACATCATGGGTGACAACGTAAGCGCGACGAACCCGGACACGACCACCGCGCCGGCGAGCGCGAGCGCGAACTCGATGAAGAGTCGCCCGGTACGCCCCGTGGCGAAAGATAACGGCGCAAACACCGCCGCCAAAGTGAGCGTCATCGCGACCACTGCGAAGCCGATTTCGCGCGTGCCGACCAGCGCCGCTTGGATGCGGCCCATGCCGTTTTCGATATTGCGGAAAATGTTTTCGAGCACCACGATGGCGTCGTCCACCACTAGGCCTACGGCCAGCACCATCGCCAACAACGTCAGCGTGTTGATGGTGAAGCCAAACATGTACATGATGAAAAACGCACCGGTCAACGATACCGGAATGGTGATCAAAGGAATGATCGTTGCGCGGAAGCTGCGCAAGAAAAAGAAAATCACCAACGCCACCAAAATCACCGCTTCGCCCATGGTGGAGAACACCGCTTTGATCGACTGCGCGATGAACACCGAGCTGTCATAGTTCAGCTCGATCTTCATGCCTTTCGGCAGTGTTTCTTGAATGCGTGGAATCTCCGCAATGGCTGCTTTTGAAAGCTCTAGCGGGTTGCCGGTGGATTGCCGGATGATGCCGAAGCCCACGGCTGTTTTGCCCATAAAGCGCTGGAAACCGCGCTCTTCGGCGGCGGCCACTTCAACCTTGGCCACATCGCGAATGCGAATTGGATACCCCCCGGACTGAGCAACCACAATCGCGCCGAACTCTTCAGGCGTTTGCAGATCGGTCTGCGCGAGCACATTAAATTCACGCAGTCGGCTCTCGATGCGACCGGCTGGAATTTCTACGTTTTGCGAGCGCAGCGCGGTTTCGACGTCGGCCACCGTTAGCCGGTAGGCAGCGAGCTTCGCAGGCTCCACAAAAATGCGCATCGACGTTTTACGTTCGCCAAAGATGCGCAGGTCCGCAGCTCCTGGCAAGACAAGCAGACGGGGCTTAATGAGCCGGTTGACCGTGTCGGAGAGTTGCAACTGCGTGTGTTTGTCAGACGTCAGCGCGAACCACATGACAGGGAACGCGTCCGCGTCCACCTTGGCGATGATGGGCTCGTCCGCCGCCTCGGGCAGCCGCGCGCGCACGCGAGCCACTTTGTCGCGCACCTCAGCGGCGCCTACGTCCGGGTCCTTGGTGATTTTGAAGGTGACCGTTATGTCGCTGCGCTCCGAGCGCGAGTTTGATGTAATCAGGCTCACCCCCTCAATGCCGGAGAGCGAATCTTCAAGCGTTTTGGTGATTTGCGATTCGATCACTTCGGGCGACGCGCCTTTGTAACCGGTGCTCACGCTCACAATCGGCTCGTCAATCTTTGGATACTCGCGCACCGACAAGCGTTGATAGCCGATCAAGCCGAGAAGCACCACGACCAGCGAGAGCACGGACGCAAGCACCGGGCGCTTAATGCAAAGATCGAAAAGATTCATGGATACTGCCTCACTTTGCTACCGTTCAGCTTTTATGCCGTAGCCGCCACCAGGTGGCGCTTCACGGCAAATAAACACTAAACTCGACTAACACAAAAAACAAGTTGTAACGACCGCCCAGCTGTCGTTCAACGGGAAAAGCTGTTAACTCTTTTTCTCAGACGGAGGAGCGCCTGCGGTGCCCGGATTCGGGCCGGGTTTGCCATCGCCGCCTTTTGTGGCCTCGCCCTTGCCCGCGGCGCCGGGGCCTGCACCCGGCGCTGCACCGGCGCCGCCTCCACCCACCGCGCGCACGGCTGCGCCGTCGCGCAGTTTCTGCCAGCCCGCTAGCACGATCACGTCGTTGGCGCCTAAGCCTTCCACAATTTCCGCTTTGCCTTCACGACGCTGCCCAACCACCACCTTCGTACGCAAGGCCCGACCATCGACGACTTTGTACATCACTTGCTCTTCACCCTGCATCGCCACCGATTGCTCGGGCACGACGAGCGCCTCGCCCGTGACCGCGAGAGTGAGACGAACCCGCGCAAACATGCCCGGTTTAAGTTCGCCACCACGATTAACCATCTGCGCGCGCAGCACAACCGCGCGACCGGCCGTGTCGAGCTGCGGATTGACCGCATACACCGAGCCCGTGAAAGGCTTGCCCGGCAACGCGTCCAAGTCCACCGACAGCGCTTGCCCTACGCGAATCTTCGACTGAAACACCTCCGGCACTTTGAAGTCCACCTTGATCGGGTCGGTCTTTTCGAGATTGACGATGTCTTGCCCGTCTTTCACGTAGTCGCCCACACCCGCTGAGCGCAAGCCCACAGTGCCAGAGAACGGCGCTTTGATGAAGAGTTTGGTGAGTTTGGCCTGTGCAAGAG
>JAGNQL010000088.1 GCA_017989135.1 Burkholderiales bacterium | reverse complement strand
TAACGACAGCTACATCATCGCCGCGACAGGCAAAGCAGGCAACGCAAGCATTACGTCGCTCGAAGGCGCCGATGGCATTGCTCTGGCCGCCGCATTGGAAAAGGTGAGTCTTGAGCTTGCGCAAGCTATCGTGCGCGATGGCGAAGGTGCCACCAAGTTCATGACCATCGCCGTGAAGTCCGGCAAAGACCTCGCCGAGTGCGACCGCATCGCGCGCGCTGTGGCACATTCGCCGCTGGTGAAGACGGCGTTTTTCGCTAGCGACCCAAACCTCGGTCGAATTCTCGCGGCAGTGGGTTACGGCGCTCCAGCCGATCTGGATCCGTCAAAAGTGACGGTGCATCTCAATGACGTTTTAGTCGCTGAAAAGGGGGGGCGTGCCGCCAGTTATCGTGAAGAAGACGGCGCGCGCACGATGAAGAACGCCGACATTACTGTCGCGATTGATCTGGGTCGCGGTAGCGCGGCGCAAACCATTTACACCTGTGATTTCTCGTACGACTACGTGAAAATCAATGCGGAATACCGTAGCTGAGTGCTACGGAAGCGTAGCGAGCGAGCATTCTTCGTAGGCCGGGCATTGCCCGCCTAGTAAACCCACGGCGGGCAATGCCCGCCCTACTATTTCTATGAGCCAATCCAGCCACGAATTTCTCGCCACATTGTTGCGCATTGCCAACGCGCTGGAGCGCATCGCGCCGCCCGCGCGTGAGAAGCCTGATTTCTCACGCAACGTAGCTGCGCGTTGGCGTGCTTCTGGGACGCTGAAATACCTTGAAGCAGTGCAGCACGTGCATCACATGAATGCCGATTCGTTGGTTGGAGTTGAGGCGCAGCATGCGCTGATTGACCGCAATACAAAGCAGTTTGTGACGGGGAAGGCTGCGAACAACGTGCTGCTCACGGGCTCACGCGGCACGGGAAAAAGTTCGCTCGTGAAAGCGATGCTGTCGCGGTACTCGAAGCGCGGTCTACGTTTGATTGAAGTCGAAAAAGATCATCTCAACGACATGCCTGACATTGTCGATTTGATTGCAAACGAGCCGTATCAATTCATTCTTTTTTGCGACGATTTGTCATTCGACGCGGGCGACGGGAGCTACAAGGCACTCAAGGCAATTCTCGACGGCTCGATCGCTGCCGCGACACCCAACGTGCTGCTCTACGCCACGTCAAATCGCCGGCATTTGCTGCCTGAATATTTCCACGAAAACGAAGAGACGAAATACGTCGGCGAAGAGGTGCATTTTGGTGAAAGCATCGAAGAAAAGGTCTCGCTCTCCGAGCGCTTTGGTCTGTGGATTTCGTTCTACCCGTTTGCGCAAGACGACTATCTCGCCGCAGTAGCGTCATGGGTGCGAGAACTCGGCGCGGTCGTTCCGATCGACGCGAAGAAGCATGAAGCGTTCGAGCGTGATGCGCTCAATTGGGCGCTACAACGAGGCTCACGTTCTGGGCGTGTCGCCTTTCAGTTTGCGCGCGATTTTGCGGGGCGCACGGCTTCCAAAAAGTGAGCCGCGAGCGGTGAATAGTGAACGGTGAGCAGTGATCAGTGTGCCTCGTTTTGATCCGAGCGATTCACGTCGGCTGACGCGCGTTGCGGTGGCGATCATCGAGCGCGCGGTTGACGGCGAATATCAAGTGCTGTTTGCCCAGCGTCCCGTGGGCAAAGCGTACGCTGGCTACTGGGAGTTTCCCGGCGGAAAAATCGAAAGTGGTGAGTCTGTGATCGAAGCGCTCATCCGCGAAATTGACGAGGAACTCGGCATTCAGGTTCGCAGCGCAATGCTGTGGCGCACCGAGCGATTTAGCTATGAGCATGCGCACGTCGAACTTAATTTTTGCCGCAGCAATGAGTGGAGCGGCGAGCCACACGGCCGTGAGGGGCAGGCATTCTCTTGGGGTTCGCCCATCGCGATATCGTTAGCACCGCTGCTGCCAGCGCTGCACGCTCCTGAAAGCGGAGTGCTCGCGGGTTTGGCAGCGATCGCGCGAAACGCAGCCGATCCTTCGGGGTAGTTGCTGTGGCAACTTAACAGCTTTTTGCATCGAACGACCAGCCAGCGGCGATTGTGGCTTGATTTTCGTGTGAGTCGATAAGTAATAAAAAGCGGCCGAAACCGCCAACTAGCAGTCGCTTCAGCCACGAAGCCATTGCGCGCCTGTGCTTCTCTATTGCGCCCTGGATTCGCCCAAAAGGTCCAACGTACTGTCGCCGTCCGGTGGCGTGGCGTTTGCGATTCGATACTCCTCATTGGCCCACGCGCCAAAGTCCATCATCTTGCAGCGCTCCGAACAGAACGGGCGAAATTTGCTTTCGGGGCCCCATACAACGGGCGTTTCACATCGAGGGCAGGCAACGGTTTTCATGGCGTGGAAGAGAGGCGTTTGGCAAAAGGTGCAAGCCGCGATGCGCGGAACGTGCTGGCAGCTACAAGCTACACAGCGAAAGTCGGAACGGGATGTTTCGTGACGTGACGCCCGCGCGACCGCCGGCTTGAAAATGCCCGCCATGGTCTAAGAAGCGAATGTTGACCGTGTATTTATTGGCGCTGACTTCGGGCACGACAGCGTGCCCAGTCTCAACTTCGATGCGCGCGAGGAGCGGTGGCCTAGCGTTGGCTAAGGCGCGCTGAAAATTCCCGTGATGGGCCATCTCTGCGCTCGTTTGGCTCGACTCACGCAACAAGCGCAGGACTAGCACGACGGCTTCTTCCAGCGGAGTTAACGGGTCAAGCCACGCCTTCAAATCCTGGCGACGATCAAATTCCGAGCGTTGCAACCAACTATGAAGCATGGGTAACTCAAACGCACACGCGCCGCCGGGGCTCGACGCGCGCTGGCGCACCGCCTGAAGCCATTCGCTTTCGCGTAAATGCTGCCCGAGTTTGCCCATTTGCCCGTGCAAGTCGTGAATGACAGCGTCCATGTCGCTCAAAAATTCGGTGAGCGCTTCCCGGGCGATATCTGGGTTGTCCAGCTGCGTGCTCCAGACGCCACGCTGGCGATCCAGCTCTTGCAACAGATCTGTTTTTAAGTCGCTCCGGCTCGCCGTTTCAACGATATGAAACAAGCCTAGTAGCGCGCTGCGATGGTCAATCGCATCCTTGCGTGCAGCAAACGTGCGGGTTTGCTCGAATAGCTCTTCGAGCCGCAACCAAGTGCGCGCTCGTTCGCCAAGCGGACACTCGAACGTGAGGGTTGTGTTTGTTGCCAGCGTGTTCGTAGGCAACGTAGGGGCTTCAATGAAACTCACGCGATGCTCCCGGCGAGACGCGCGGCATTCGCCACAAATACGCTGTGAAGTTTCTCCACTTGACGCTCCAAGGCCACCGGATCGCCCCGATTATCGATCACAAACTGGGTGTGCCGTAACCGCTCTTCGCGTGGCATTTGCGCTTTGATGATTTGCTGCACTGTCGACGCTGGCACATTGCGCGTACGGCTTACGCGTTCGATCTGCGTGGCTTCGTCCACATCCACCACGACGGCGCAGTCAATGCGTTGCGCATAGTCTTTCGATTCAAAGAGCAACGGCACCATGTGAATGATGTACGCCGCGTCGTTGGCCTTAACGCTGTTCATCAACTCGCTGGTGCGTTCGCGCACCAGCGGATGCACAATCGCTTCGAGTCGTTCTCGCTCTGCTGGTGCGGCGAATACCCGCTCACGTAGACGCGCCCGATCCAGTACGCCGTCGTGCACTACCCCGGGAAACGCAGCATCAATTGCGGCGATCGCGGAGCCGTGCGGTGCAGTTAGGGAGTGCGAAATGGCATCAGCATCAATGACGAACACGCCGAGCTTTTCAAAACACGTCGCGGCGCTCGATTTGCCGGAACCAATGCCGCCAGTTAAACCCACTGTGAACTTGCGAAACATGGTTTCCACGAGCGCTACAACAACCGATGAATTTGTGCGCCAAAAAACAGCGTCACTAATCCAGCGATAGCCAAGTATGGGCCGAACGCGATCGCGGTCTGACGGCCCTTTTTCTGAACGATCAGAATCGCAATGCCAATCACCGCACCAACCACCGATGAAATAAGCAGCATCGTTGGCAATGCCTGCCAACCGAACCACGCGCCCAATGCAGCGAGCAACTTGAAGTCGCCGTAGCCCATGCCTTCGCGTCCAGTGGCTAACTTGAACAACCAATAGATGCTCCACAGCACCAAGTAGCCCGCGGCAGCACCAATCACGGCGTCAGGGAGTCGCGTGAATACACCGCCCACATTAAGCAGCAACCCTAGCCACAAAAGCGGCAAAGTCAGTTGATCCGGCAGCAATTGCGTGTCGAGATCAATGCCCGTGAGAGCGATCAACACCGCGCAAAACACCATCGACGCCCCGCCTTGTAGAGTCGGTCCGAATGACCACGCACATGCCGCGAACAACAACGCCGTGGCAAGTTCAACGAGGGGATAGCGCGCGCTAATGGCGGTGCCGCAGGCGCTGCAACGACCGCGCAATGCCAACCATGACACGACGGGGATGTTCTCCAGGGCAGTGATCGCGTGACCACATTGGCCACAGCGCGAGCGAGGCGTCATCAAGTTGAAGGTAGGTCGTTCGGTGGGCGCTCTTTCCTGTGAGGCCTCTATTTCATCCTGCCACGCCTGCTCCATCATTACGGGAAGGCGGTAGATCACCACGTTCAGGAAACTTCCGATCAGCGCGCCGAGCACACCCGCACACGTCACAAAAAACCAAGGTTCCTGCGAAAAAAGTGCCTGCAAAATCGCGCCTACACCACGCCGCCAAGTTTGAAGATCGGTAGATACATCGCAACGACAATCGTACCGATCACAATACCCAAAAACACAATCATGATCGGTTCAATCAGGGACGACAGAGCCGTCACCGCATCGTCCACTTCGCGCTCGTAGAAGTCAGCTACCTTCGAAAGCATGTTGTCGAGCGCTCCGGTCTCTTCACCGATACGAGTCATCTGCAAAGCCATGTTGGGAAACACGTTGGCGTCTTCCATGGCTACGGTCAGGGCGGTTCCCGTCGACACGCTGGTCTGAATGCGCTTTGTCGCGTCTGCGAAGACTTGATTTCCCGCCGCACCACCCACTGCGCTCAGCGCGTCCACCAACGGCACACCCGCTGCGAACATCGTGGCCAGCGTGCGCGTCCAGCGCGCAACGGCACCCTTCTCAAGGATCTCGCCGAGTACCGGAATCTTCAACGAAATGCGATCCACGGCATGCTTAAAGCCAGGGTTCCGCTTCCAGAAATACGCAAGCACCATGAATACCGCCACCGGAACAAGTGCCACGATGTACCAGAACTGGACGAACCAATCGGACATTGCAACGATCATCAGAGTTAGCCAAGGCAGATCGGCACCGAAACTGCTAAACACCTGTTTGAATGCTGGGATCACGAACCACATGATCACCGCGACCACTAAAGTTGCGATTACGATGACCGATGTCGGGTAGAACATCGCCGACTTAATCTTGCCTTTCAGAGCGAGTGTTTTCTCTTTGTAGACGGCCAAGCGGTCCAGAATCGCATCCAAAATACCGGCTTGTTCGCCAGCGGCGACGAGGTTACAAAATAGTTCGTCGAAATACGCGGGGTGCCGTTTGAATGACACCGCAAGGCTATTACCCGTTTCGATGTCGCCTTTGACTTCAAGCAGCAATCGAGACAGACGATTATTGCCTGTGCTGCGCGCTGCGATGTCAAACGATTGCAGCAGAGGCACGCCCGCCCGCGTCATCGTTGCCAGTTGTCGCGTAAACAGCGCGATTTCCTTTTCCTTGATTGAGCCGCCGCCTTTGAAGGTTTGCTTCTTGATCTTGACGATCTTGATGCCTTGACGGCGCAGGGAGCTACTGACGATGGAGTCCGAGGCCGCGCGCATTTCGCCGCGCACTTTCTTGCCGGCGCGATCCACGCCTTCCCATGAAAACGTGCTTACTTTGACGTCGGTGGGCGCGCGAGTGGGGCGAGCGGTCGTCTTGGCGGCGGTTGCCATACCGGGTTCCTCTTATCTAATTCGTTTACGTGGCGCGATGCTAGGAATTGGTGACTGCTTCGATTTCTTCGAGCGAAGTCATGCCTTTACGCACTTTGATCAGTCCTGATTCTCGCAGGTTCTTTACGCCCTCGCGCTTCGCCTGCGCGGCGATGTCAAGCGTGTTGGCATTGGTCATGATGAGACGCTGCATATCTTCGGTAATCGGCATCACTTCGTAGATCCCAACGCGGCCTTTGTAGCCTGTGCCTTTGCATACGTCGCAGCCGACAGGCTTGTAAGGAGACCACGTGCCATCAATATCCGATTCTTTGAACCCTGCTGCAAGTAACACGCTCGCTGGAATATCCATGGGTTGCTTGCAGGCGCAAAGCCTTCGAGCAAGCCGTTGAGCGGTAATGATCAACACGCTCGACGCGATGTTGAACGCGGCTACGCCCATGTTGGCGAGACGTACCAACGTCGCAGGCGCGTCGTTCGTGTGCAGGGTGGACAACACCAAGTGGCCGGTTTGCGCCGCTTTGATTGCAATGTCAGCGGTTTCTAAGTCACGAATCTCGCCGACCATGATGATGTCGGGATCTTGGCGCAAAAACGACTTGAGGGCTGCCGCGAAGGTCAAGCCCGCTTTGTCGTTGACGTTCACCTGATTGACGCCGGGTAAGTTGATCTCAGCCGGGTCTTCGGCGGTGCAGATGTTGATGCCTGGCTTGTTCAGAATTCCTAGGCAGGTGTAGAGCGAGATCGTCTTCCCGGAGCCGGTCGGCCCCGTTACGAGCACCATACCGTATGGACGTCCGATTGCGTCGAGCAGAGCCGCTTTTTGATCCGCGTCGTAGCCTAGCGCATCAATCCCCAGTAGCGCATTCGACGAATCGAGAATACGCATCACGATCTTCTCGCCGTAAAGCGTTGGCAGCGTGCTCACACGAAAATCGATTGATCGATTCTTATTCAGCGCCAACTTCATGCGCCCGTCTTGCGGGATGCGCTTTTCAGAAATGTCGAGCTTCGAGATCACCTTGATGCGCGAAGCGATTTTGTCTTTCAACGCGAGCGGCGGTTTGCCCACTTCGACGAGAGCACCATCGAGTCGGTATCGAATCCGGTAAAACTTTTCGTACGGCTCGAAGTGGATGTCGGATACACCCGCGTTAATCGCGTCGATAAAAATCTTTTGGATGTAGCGCACGACGGGCGCGTCATCGACCTCTGCAGTATCGTCCTCAAGCGCTTCGGGACTGCCGTCGTCCATCGTGAAGTCGATGCCGTCCGAACCCGAGGTATCCATGGACGACATCGTTGTGTCGCTCGCAGTGGTTACTGTGGCAATTGCGCGGGCCAACTTGTCGTCTTCCACCACGACGGGCTCGGCGATTAAGCTCGTTTTGAAGCGGAATTCCTCGAGCGCCTGCAAGTTGGTCGGGTCTGACACAGCAACAAACAATCGGTTGCCGCGCTTGTGCATGGGCAGCGCACGCCGCGCTGTCATGAGCTTGATGTCGATCCACTCTTTATTGATCTGCGTGGTGTCGAACGCGTTCAAATCAAACAGCGGCACACCAAATGTCGTCGACGCGAATTTAGCTAATTCAGACGACGTAATACGCTTTGAGGCAATCAACTGCTCGACGAAGGTCATCGAGGCGGCGTTTGCTTGAGTCTGGGTTTGCTCAGCGTCACTTTGGCGCAGCACATCGTGTTGAACGAGTGCGCGGCCAAGGCCAGAAAGCAAAACGGAGGCGGACGAGGTAGCCACGGCAAAACTACGGTTTCAGGTAAGTTCAGCAGTTTGCCGCGTAAGCATTTGGTTGTAAAGCGAAATTTGCCCTTGCGGCGCATTTCTGCCGACTAGCGGCGAACGCCTAAAATCGGGCAGATTCACCGAATAGAACGAATATGGCCAACCAACTCACCGAACGCTTCGCGCGACTAGTAAAAACTGTCCGCGGCGAAGCCCGCCTCACCGACGCCAATTTGCAGGACGCGCTGCGTGAAGTGCGCCTCGCCTTGATTGAGGCTGACGTGGCACTGCCCGTGGTCAAGGCGTTTATCGAGCGCGTTAAGGCGGCGGCTGTTGGTGCGGACGTGGCGACGTCCCTGACGCCGGGGCAAGTCTTCATAGGCATCGTTCACCGCGAACTGATCGCGCTGATGGACTCGGCCACGCCGGGACTTAATCTGGCGGTGACGCCGCCTGCAGTCATTTTGCTGGCTGGTTTGCAGGGCGCGGGTAAAACAACGACGGCCGGTAAGCTGGCCCGGGTTCTAAAAAACGACCAGAAGAAGAAAGTGTTGTTGGTGCCGTGCGACGTCTATCGCCCGGCGGCCACCGAGCAGCTCAGAACGTTGGCAGCGCAGGTCGAGGTGGAGTTCTACACGCCTGAATCCGGCGCGGCCACCGATCCGGTGGCGATTGCGCGTTCGGCGGTGGAGTGGGCGCGGGCGCGGTATTTCGACGTTGTGATTATCGATACCGCCGGTCGTTTGGCCGTTGATGAAGCAATGATGGCCGAAGCCGCGGCGATTAGCGCCGCCGTGAAACCCGCCGAAACGCTGTTCGTTGTCGATGCGATGCAGGGCCAAGACGCGGTGAACACGGCAAAGGCGTTCAACGAACGGCTCACGCTGACGGGTGTGATTCTCACCAAGCTCGACGGCGATTCGCGCGGCGGCGCGGCGCTCTCGGTGCGCGAAATCACGGGCGTGCCGATCAAGTTTGCGGGCGTGAGTGAGAAGCTCGACGGCCTGGAAGTCTTCCATGCGGAGCGCATGGCCAGCCGCATTTTGGGCATGGGCGACGTGCTTTCCTTGGTGGAAGCCACAGCCAAAGCCGTCGACATGGAAGCCGCGCAAAAGCTTGCGGCGAAGGTGAAAAGCGGCAAGGGCTTTGACCTTGAAGATTTCAAGCAGCAAATCGGCCAGATGAAAAAAATGGGCGGAATGCAGGGGCTTCTCGACAAGATGCCGCACGAGCTGCAACAAGCGGCGGCGAAATCCGGCGGCGTCGATGAAAAGCAAGTGGCGCGCATGGAAGGCATCATCAATTCGATGACTCCTTTGGAACGCCGAAAGCCCGATTTGATTAAGGCCACGCGCAAACGCCGCATCGCCGCTGGCGCTGGCGTGCAAGTGCAGGAAGTGAATCGTTTGCTCAATCAATTCGAGCAAACACAGACGATGATGAAGAAATTTTCGCAAGGCGGGATGGGCAAGTTAATGAAGGGCCTCTCCGGCATGCCGGGCATGAAAGGCCGTTTCCCCGGAATGCGTTGAGCACACCGCACGCGTTTTTGTCCGCACGTTAATAGCTTTCAGGCGCCAACGACAGCCTGACGGTCGCTGCGGCCGGTTTTTGTTAAATGTCGACTTCATATAAAAATTGCCTGGAACGACCGCGCAGCTGTCGTTAGCAATGAAAAGCCATTGATCGAATGAATTTCTCGTCCGTCATCAAAGAAGTCGGTCGCGGCGCGCGCGGTGCGCGTGGCCTTGAAACGGACGCGGCGCGTGAAGCGTTTGCTGCGCTTCTGTCCGGCGAGGTGAACGACATTCAGCTCGGTGCGTGGTGGCTCGCCATGCGCATCAAGGGCGAAACGCCGGTGGAGCTTGCGGCGTTTGTTGAGGCGATGCAGGCGTCGCTCGCGTGGCGCATTCGGTCCGACAAACCTGTCGCCGTGTTGCCCTGCTACAACGGCGCGCGCCAATTGCCGAACCTCACTCCACTGTTCGCATGGGCGTTAGCTCAGCGCGGCGTGAAGGTTTTGTTGCACGGTGTCCGCAGCGATCCGACGCGAGTTACCACTTTTGAATTGTTCACCGCACTGGGCTTCCCTATTGCAGAGCAGGCATCGGAGGCGGAGCGGGCGCTTACATCGGTTGGCATGGCCTTTGCGCCGATTGACTTGATTCACCCGCAACTCGCCGCGTTGTTGAACCGTCGCTGGCAGATTGGCGTGCGCTCCACACCGCACACCATCGCTAAGCTTTTGCAGCCGACCGACGGCACCGCAGTGCGCGTAGTTGCGCTCACGCACGGCGACTACATCGAACGCATGTCTAGCTATTTCGCCTCACTTCGGGACGCACGGGCGCTCGTGTTTCGCGGGTGTGAAGGCGAACCGGTATTGCACCCGAAGCGTGCCGTGCCGCTGCACATATTCCGAAACGGTACAACCGTTATGCGTGAATGGCCCGGTGTGGCCGAGCATCATCTGCCCGACACTCATGACATTGCGACAACCGTCGCCTACATTGAGTCCGTCATCCGAGGTGTGCGCGCTATGCCGCCATGGATCGACGCGCTGGCACAGGAAGTGCATGACCTCACGCATGAAGTCCACACCGATCACTCGTAACTCCGGCAAAGTTTTTCTCGTAGGCGCAGGCCCCGGCGACGTCGAACTATTGACGCTCAAAGCCGCGCGGTTGCTGGCGGCGGCCGACGTGGTGTTGGTTGACGATTTGGCGGGCGACGAAGTGCTCGCGCTCTGTCCGCAGGCACGTGTGGTTCACGTCGGCAAACGTGGTGGCTGCAAGAGCACGCCACAAGCCTTTATCGAAAAACTCCTCGTGCGCGAGGCGCTCGCCGGTCACACTGTCGTGCGCTTGAAGGGCGGTGACGTTTCGCTTTTCGGCCGCAGCAGCGAAGAAA
>JAGNQL010000299.1 GCA_017989135.1 Burkholderiales bacterium | reverse complement strand
AGGATGTTGTTGCGCTTCATGAGCGAGGCCATCGACGCTTTCGGATCGCGAATCGTTTCTTGCCAACCCTTGATCGTCGCACGGATAAAGCCCTGCACGATCTTCGGATTTTTGGCGGCGTACTCGGCGTCAACGATGATGCCGTTGCCGTAGAGTTCGAGGCCAAGGTTGCGCATGAGCATCACGTTGATGTCGTCCTGCGCAATGCCGCGCCCACGCAGATTCATGTACGACGAAAACGAGAACCCGGTGATTGCGTCGACCTTGCCTTCAACGAGCATTGGTTCGCGAACAGGGAAGCCCACGTTTTCGATCTTCACTTTGCTAACGTCGATGCCGTTTTTCTTCACGAACGCGGGCCACTGCGCGTATGCGCCATCGGCTGCGGGCGCGCCGAGCGTTTTGCCTTCAAGATCTTTGGGTTTGCTGATGCCGCCTTTCTTGAGCGACACAATGGCGAACGGCGGCGCGTTGTAAACCATCAGCACCATCTTGAGTTTTTTGTTTTCCGGCTTGTCGCGGAAACGCACCAGCGTGTTGATGTCGCCAAACACGAACTGGTAGGCACCGGACGCCGCGCGGTTGATCGCCTCGGTGGAGCCGTTGCCAGTGTCAATCGTCACGTCGAGTCCCTCGGCTTTGTAGTAGCCCTTGTCGAGCGCCACAAAATAGGGCGAAGCGGGACCTTCAAAGCGCCAATCCAGTGCGAATTTAATGGGGGTTTGAGCCGAGGCGGCAACAGCCGCGCACGATAATAGGGCGGAGAGCCAAATTCTTGTTTTCATGGGATTAAAAAATTCTGTGGGTTAGGAAAAGCGTTCGAGATTCACAAATGGGTACGCAAATTGCGTGCCGTA
The DNA here is from genome assembly GCA_017989135.1 of Burkholderiales bacterium. Classification (GTDB taxonomy): domain Bacteria; phylum Pseudomonadota; class Gammaproteobacteria; order Burkholderiales; family Casimicrobiaceae; genus Casimicrobium. Next base: position 2,058 of record JAGNQL010000299.1, on the reverse strand, counting down.
GCCATATTCTTGGACAGACGCACTTTTACAAGGGATGAACCGATGACACAACCGGGAGCGCCACTGGTCGTACTCGACCACGTCAGCATGACGTATGGGCACGGCGTGAACGCCGTCAAAGCGGTAGACGACTTGACGCTCACTATCAAGAAGGGCGAATTTATCGCCGTGGTCGGCCCATCAGGCTGCGGCAAGAGCTCAATGATGAAGCTCATCAGCGGCCTGAAACCCACGTCGGCGGGCACGCTCACCATCGAGGGCCAACCCGTGAAGGGCCCGATCAACAAGGTGGGCATGGCATTTCAGTCATCGAATTTGTTGCCGTGGCGCACGGCGGTGGACAACGTATTGCTCCCTCTCGAAATCGTGGAGCCGCATCGTTCGCGAATCGGCAAAGAAAAAGCCGCGTATCGTGAGAAGGCGCGCGCGCTGCTCGAATCCGTCGGACTCGGCGGTTTCACCGAAAAATTTCCGTGGCAACTTTCCGGCGGCATGCAGCAGCGCACCAGCATTTGTCGCGCGCTCATTCACGAACCCGAAATACTGATGCTTGATGAGCCGTTCGGTGCACTCGACGCGTTCACGCGCGAAGAGCTGTGGTGCATGACGCGAGACATTCATCAAGCGCGAGGCGTCACCGCGATGCTGGTTACGCATGATTTGCGCGAGGCGGTATTTCTCGCCGACACGGTGTACGTGATGAGTGATCGGCCAGGCAAGATTGTGAAGGTGCAAACCGTCGATTTGCCGCGCCCACGCGACCTAGAAATCACCTACGAAAAGCCGTTTCAAGATTTGGTGCACGAGCTGCGTTCGTACATTGGAAAGCATTGATGGGTCGGCGACGACTTGGCGTCGTTCGGAGCCACGCGGAAGCGCGGCTAAGTCCGCGCCTACAGATAACAGGCAAATTCGTTTCAAAGTGAACACATGAAAAACTGGAAAGAAAACATCCTCGCGCCGTTCGTTTTTACCGTCGTGTTGCTGATCCTTTGGGAGCTAGCCTGCCGCGTGTTTAGCTTGCCAGCGACGGTGCTGCCGACGCCCACGGCCATCGCAAAAGCGATGGTGCAATATTGGCCCGCAATTTGGGAAAACAGCTTGCAAACGCTGATGACGACGCTGCTCGGCTTCGCGCTGGCGATCGTGTTTGGTCTCGCGCTCGGTATCGGCATCGGTTGGTCGAAATTTATCTACGGCGCGCTGTACCCAGTGATGATCGCATTCAACGCGATTCCAAAAGTAGCCGTCGTGCCAATTCTCATCATCTGGTTCGGCATCGGCACCATCCCCGCGATCTTCACCGCGTTTCTCATTTCGTTCTTCCCCATCGTGGTGAACGTCGCCACGGGTCTTGCGACGACCGAACCCGAATTGCAAGACGTGCTCCGCGCGCTCGGTGCGAGCAAGCTCGACATCGTGCGCAAGGTCGGCATCCCGCGCTCGATGCCGTACTTTTTCGGCTCGCTCAAAGTCGCGATCACGCTCGCGTTCGTGGGCTCGGTCGTGTCGGAGACCATTGGCGCGAACTCCGGCCTGGGGCAAATGATGCTCGCCGCGCAAGCGGGCTTTAACGTCGAGCTCGTGTTCGCTGGCGTCATGGCGCTCGCGATCCTCGGCATCGCGCTCTACGCCATCACCGCGCTGATCGAAAAGCGATTTACGGGTTGGGCGTTTCGCGCTGAGGGAATTGGTTAAGACGCAGGCAAGTACGGAGCAATGTCCTTCATCGCGAGCGCAACGTACTCATCCTTTTCGCCAACCGGCGCGACGTAGTGCAGCGCTTGTCGCGCTGCTTCTTCGCCCTCGGTGCGCGCGATGATCCATGCGGCAAGATACGGTGACGCGAAGCAGCCCCCCGCAGTCGCCACGTTGCCTTTCGCGAAAAACGGTTGATTCAATACGTCTACACCGGCTTCGAGCACCCATGGCTTCGTTGTGAGATCAGTACACGCGGGGACAGCGCCGAGTATCCCCACCTTCGCGAGCACCAACGTACCCGAGCACTGCGCGGCAATGAGCTGACGACTCGGGTCAAGCTGAAGCTCGGCCATGAGC
>JAGNQL010000298.1 GCA_017989135.1 Burkholderiales bacterium | reverse complement strand
TGCACTCGGGCAAACCGTATTCGCCCGAATGGAAACACGTTTGAACCTTCAAGACATTTCGAACTTATCCACAAAAATCTCGATCATTCCCCTGATTTATCTGTTGACTTTCGAGACGGTATCTACGATTTCCCACGAATTGGGTCGGCAGGAATTCGTAGTGACGTGGTCTGGAATAGGGTCGCACTGCGCGTGGCGGCGTTGCGATCTAGATTCGCGCTTTGGCCGTAATCCGGTGAAGCGGTTGCGAAGAACGTTGACGCTGAACTTGCAGTTATTCCCGATCCGCCGACGTGTCGCTATATTTTCGTAACGCGATACAAGAGTCGCATTCGTCCTCGGAGCAAAGCCCATGCGAACCATTCTCGTGACCAACGTTACGCAATACACCGGCCCCGGCGTGGTCGCGACGCTTGTTGCGCAAGGCTCGCGCGTGGTGTGCCACGACGCATCGTTTGTCGATGCAGCCGCGCGTGACGCATTCGTCGGTGCGCACTCCAGCGTGGTGTGCCTCGCTGCGCAGACGCCTGAGGCGTTGTTCGCCGAACTGGGCGAGCGTGCAATCAACCTCGATGCCGTGGTGTCGAACGACGTCTATCCGATCACGCCGCGGCCGATTGGCGAGATCGCGCCGGAGAATTTTCGTGACACGTTTGAAGCGGTGTTTATGTTCCCGGTGCAGCTGGCGCAACTGCTGCTGCCCGCGATGAAAGCTCGTCGTGGCGGCAGCTTCGTGTTCATCACCTCTGCGCGGCCGTTGCGCCCGGAACATGGATTTGCGGTGCCGACATCGATTCGTGCCGCGACGACGAACTTCGCGCTCGCGATGGCGCGCGAGGTGGCGAGCTTCGGGATTCAGGTCAACGTGGTCGCGCCGAATTATTTGTACAGCGAGATGTACTACCCGCGAGCGCGATTCATCGACGACCCGAAGGGCCGCGAACAGATCGCGAGCCTGGTTCCGATGGGCCGCCTCGGCACGCCTGAAGAGATAGGCGACCTCGTGGCGTTTTTCGCATCAGGACGTTCGCAGTTTGTGACAGGGCAAGTGATCAACTTCACGGGCGGGTGGCCTTGATTCGTGATCGCGATATCGCGCGAATTTTTTCCCGAGCGCGTTAACGGCTTTTCACGTCTATCGACCGTCCGGCGGTCGTTACAAGCTGTTTTTCGTGATTGTTGAGTTTTCACGAAATGTGCCCATAACGACCGAAGGGCAGTCGTTGGAGCCAAAAAGCTGTTACCTCAGGAACCCTTCATCGTCTCCGCCAACGCGTAAAGCTCGTCGCGGCTTTCGCCTGTGAGTTTGGCGGCGAGTTTGGCGGCCTTTGCGGGCGGGAGTTCTTGCAACAGGGCTTTGAGCAGGCTGCGCGCGTCGAAGCTCGTGGCGCGTTGGGCTTGGGGTGCGCCTTCGACGACGATGACGAATTCGCCGCGCATGCGTTCGACGTTGGCCTCGGTCCACGCCGCGAGTTCGCCCGCAGTGGTGGCGCTGATCGTCTCAAATTTCTTGGTGAGCTCGCGTCCGATCACGACGCGGCGCTCCGCAGGGAGCGCTTTGGCGAGGATCGGCAACGTTTTCTCGACGCGGTGTGGCGACTCGAAAAAAACCGTGGTTTCGGTGCGAGCCGCGATGGCGTCGGCGAATGTCGCGAGTTCGCCGTTCGAGGTAGGCGCGAAACCGAGGAACGTGAAAGCGGTCGATTCGAGGCCTGCGGCGGAGAGCACTGCCGTGACGGCGCTGGCACCAGGCACCGGAAAAATCTGAAAACCCGCTTCGCGTACGGCCGCGACGAGCCGTGCACCGGGGTCGGAAATGGCCGGCGTGCCGGCGTCGCTGACGTAGGCGACGGCTTCGCCGCGTGCAATTCGGGCGACGACCGCTTCGGCAGCGGTGCGTTCGTTGTGCTCGCGTACAGAGTACAAATCGGGCGGATTGATGGCTAAATGGCGCAGCAAATCGCGCGTCATGCGCGTGTCTTCGCAGGCGATGCTGGGCACGGTTTTGAGCACATGCAACGCGCGAACGGTGATGTCACCCAAATTCCCAAGCGGCGTGGCCACTACATACAATCCAGCCTGAATTTCTAAGTCTTCACCCATGTCGCTCGTGTCCAAAAAATGTTTCGTTTATTTCTAAGTCGTTCGCTACGAGCCATGAAGCACCTGTTTTCGCTATCGGTCGTTGCGGTTGTGGCGGCGCTGTCCGGCGCAGCCAACGGGCAGTCGGGTGAGCGAGTCATCACCAGCCAGAGCCCTGCGCGCACTGTAGCGCAAACCGGTACCGCGACCGACGCGCCCGGCGCCCGGCTTCGCGTCGTGTTGTTGTTGCCGCTCGATAACGCGCTGTTAAAGCGCGCAGCGGTGACGGTGCGTGACGGCGCGAATGTTGTGTTCGCGACGCGCAAGAACGAAGTAGTCGTAACCGAATGCGTTTATGGTGGTGCCGGTGCCGAGAGCGTGGTGGCCGCGTATGAACGTTGTGTGGATGCGCGCACCGATTGGGTCATTGGGCCGCTGGGGCGCGCGGATGTGACCGCGCTGGCGCTGGCGAAATTAGCAGTGGCGCGGCCCACGTTGATGCTCTCGTCGCTGGGCACCGTGCCGCCGAACACGATGGCAGTGCTGGCACCGGATTTGGAATCTGAAGGCGAAGCGATTGCGCAACAAGCGATGACTGACGCATGCCGTGCGCCGATGTTGGTGGAGGGCAGCGGCTCGTTGTCGGGTCGCGTGGCCGTGGCGGTAGCGAGCTATTGGCGCGACCAGAACGCGATCAAGCTGCGCCAAGCCTCACTCGGAGATCGCGGCAGCTGGCGAAAGGCGACCGAAGGCTGGCGGCGCGATAACGTGGATTGCGTGATCTTCGCGGGGGCGGGCGCGGTGTTGAGCGAATTGCGTCCGTATTTGCGCGGG
>JAGNQL010000297.1 GCA_017989135.1 Burkholderiales bacterium | reverse complement strand
TGATTCCATACGCCAGCGTGGTCCCGAGCGAGGCGGTGGCTTGGGACGCGACGACTGCGAACGTGCGCGCGGCGCTTTCGTCGCTGGATATTGAAATCACAGCGATTCATCACTACAAAAACGCGGCAACTGCGTTGGACGAGGCAGACGCGATCATGGTTAACGGCGGCAACACGTTTAACCTGCTGCGTCATTTGCGTCGCAATGAGCTCATCGTGCCGCTGCGCACGCAAATGCTCGCGGGCAAACCGTATGTCGGCTGGAGCGCCGGCTCGGCGATTTGCGCGCCGACGATTCGCACGACCAACGACATGCCGGTTATTGATCCGTCGGGGCTTGATGCGTTGGGCGTGATCGATTTTCAGCTCAACGCGCATTACACCAACGCAGTGCCCGAAGGATGGATGGGCGAGACGCGAGATCAGCGCCTCGCGGAGTTTGTCGCGATGAATCCGACCATGCCGGTGTTCGGCTTGCCCGAGGGCGATTGGCTGCGCGTGCGAGGCAGCGAGATTACGTTGCGCGGTGCATTTCAGGGCAAGTGGTTTGCGGCGGGGCTCGACCCGCAACTTGTGGCTAGCGGCTCGACCTTGCATCGCCCTCTTGTCGCGTAGTTAACGAAACGTGTAATTCGCGATCACCGCATTGTGGCGAAACGTGAGGCTCTTCGCCGTGAGTCCCGGCACTGACGGCACCATTGGCCGCAGCGACGTAATCTCGAATTCCGCCTTCGCCAAATCGCGGCAAAAGCGCTGCGGTCGCGTACGGCACAGTGTGAGTTCCGTTTCTTCGTAGAAGGCGGTGGGAGCAGCTAGGTCGCGGATAGGTAGCCGTTTGAGTTGGACTTGCGGTTGCGTCGGGTCAACGATGCGCACGACGCTTGTGCCGCCCGTTGGCGTAGTGCGTGTCTCGGCTTCTGCCGCTATCGTGGCGTTAGCACACGCAAAACCAAGCACAAGAAAAAGGCCGCAGCGGCATAGGCGCTGCGTAAGCGGGCGTGGCGAGGCGTGAGCTTGGGCGAAGCGATTGCGCATGGGACGAGACGAGAGTGGAGCGGCGGCGCGTGAAATCCACTCGCCACCAACGACCCCAGACTACGTTCGCTCGGCGTGCGTTGCTGTCAGACAGCAACGCATCAGCCCGTAGGCGCGCGCGCCTACGTTAGTTTCGTCGCCACCACCAGAAGAATAGCCCGAGCACCAAACCCACAATCGCGTAGCGAAACGCGTAAGAAATTTCGAGCTTGCTGGGCTCGGGCACGCCGGACCAGACTTCGACGTGAACGCTGTCGAAGTTCAAATTCTTCGCGTTCACCAGCTCAAGTGCCACACCCACTTTGCGGCTCTCCTTGAAGCTCGTCGGCGACGTGCCGGTCATCTCCAAACGCTCTCCGGCTTTTGCGCCGACTTTGGCGATGCCCGGCAAAACGGACAAGCGGCGGACGCCGTCGTCAAGAACCCAACCCGCATTCCACAAGGTGGTGGCGTCACCGTCGACTTTGGCGCTGCCTTTTACCGTGACGACGATCGTGTGCGGGTTTGCCGTCGCGCTCGCGCTGAACTCCGGGCCGGACCATGCCTCCGTGTCTGCTAGCAGCGTCGACACAATCGCCGATTCGCCCTTCATCGGCGCGCTCGCCTTGAATTTCTGAAATTTCGCAATCGTTGCGGCCGGAATGTCGTACGTCCCGATCCGCGTTTGGCCGTATTTCTTGTCGTCGGCGGCTTCGGCGGAGTAGGTTGCCAAGGCCAACGCCCCCGCGCTCGCGACAAGGTGCCGCCAAACGATGCGTAACGAAGGTGTACGTGGTGTGTGAATCAAGCGCTGCTTTCCAAGCTGTTTCAGAGCCTCAAGTCTAGTTCGCGAGTGAACCGAAAAAAATGCTTCGTCATACGTATTTTGTTTGAGCACGGCAGCTCTGTCGCTTAACTGACCGCGATTTGGTCCAACTTTCTCGCAACAGTTCACCTCAATAACACGACAGGAATCTCACATGAAACTTCGTTCACGCCTCGCTATCTCCGCCGCCGCCGTTGGCCTTCTGTTTGCCGCCATCCAAACGCCAGCCTTCGCCCGTTCGGCATCAAATGTCCGCCACGGCACGACCTGCTACAGCGTGCCGACGACCAACGCCAACGGCACCATCACGTACACACGCGTCTGCTTCAAGCGCGCTTGATCGCGTTCGTGCGCACAGCGCGGCAATGCGTTGCCGCGCTCACACTGAGTGGCTTAAGCGCGGCCGCGGCCGCGCAGGCTATGACTGCGGCGACCGAGACGAGCTCTGCCAGCGACCAAGTCAGCGCTCACGTCGAGGCGGAATTTGGCCAAAGCTGGGAGCGTTCGAGCTCACCGCTGGTGCGTGTATCGCCCGATGGCGCGTTGGTTCAACTGCCCGGCTTGTCGAAACTGACCGGGCCGGTCTCCCGGCTGCTTGTGAACGGTTCACGAGAGTGGGCGACGAGCGGCTCGATCCAGTTTTCAGCAAACGCAGTGACCGAAGTGCGTTGGTCGCCCACGGCGCGCGATCTTGATCTCGCATTTGGGACGGTCGACGTCGCTGCGCGTTGGAGTGTTGGCGGTGCGTCGCTTGGTGTGTCGCCTTCGCACACCGTGTTGGGCGTTGCAGGCAAATCGTTTCGCGCGACCGATTCGCTCCGCGTCGATTGGACACGCCCGTTTGGCGACGGTGAACTGTGGTCGATCCGTGTCGAGCCCGCGCGCTACCGACACGCTGTGGCGTTCGCCGATCTCGACGCCGATGTGCTAGCGATGACTGGAAACATTCGCTGGAAGTTCGCAGTATTCGGACTCGACAAATTGGAGCTTGCGTGGGGCTTGCGTCGCGAGCGCAATCGAAACGGCTACGTCGATTTGTCCAATCGGGGCGCCCACGTTTCATTGGAAACCGCATGGCCAATGCTAGGTGCA
>JAGNQL010000008.1 GCA_017989135.1 Burkholderiales bacterium | reverse complement strand
TAAATTGCTGTGACCATTTTCGACGCTCGAGGACTTTTTGCTGTGCTATGAGCGCGAGTTTGATGGACGGCGTTGCGTCCTTTAATGACGCGCGTGTTGACGGGGTTTCCGACAGGATTTTGACGACATGGATTCCCGCGCGTCCGAGCACGGGGTCGGCGATGTTGTTCTCACGCTTTGTCCAAAATGCTGCGATCTCAATCGGGTGGTCACCCTTTTTGGAGTCAGCGTAGTCACCTAGCAGTCCGCCTTGGTCCTTAGATCGTTCGTCGTCGGAGTACTGTTTCGCAAGTGCCTCAAAACTTTCGCCACTGCGCGCGCGCGCAACGAGTTGATCAGCCAAGGCAGCGGCCTCGGCGACCGTTCGCTTTTCCGTGCGAAGCAAAATGTGTGCTGCCTTCGCTTTTTTTGGAGCAATGAACTGCTGCGTGGCAGTCTCGTACACCTCTTTGATCCGCTGATCGTATAGCGTTGGATTGGCGCGCGCCATTTCCTCCACACGTTGGTCAGAGATTTCTAGGAGGCTTTCGAGCTTCGCTTTTGCGCTCACGACTTTCAGCCGTGAGCGTTCTGCTTCGGTCAATCCTAGCGTTTCGGCGCCAGTGGCTTCGGCGCGAAATACGACTAGCAGCGCTGTTAGAAGCTCTTTGCCTTGTGCGAGATCGTTAAATCGCGCCGTGCCGCTCGTGCTTTGGCCTGTTCTTGCGAACAGTCCGTCAACATCGGCGGCGGTAACCGTCGTTTCCCCGACGGTTACCAGCGGATTGGCTGCTGTCGTCGCCGCATACATTGCGACGACTATTGCGGTGAGCATCGGGCGCGTGGCCCGATTTTTGACTACTTGATTAGCGAAATGCGTGTGTTGCATTGTCCTGAACATTGGCCTTCGACGTTCCGTACGTTGATGTACCAGCGGCCGGTGGTCAGACGCGGGTAGGTTGCAGCGCGGGTGTCATTGAATAGGATGAATTTCCAGCCGCCTTGGTTGAAGGCGCTTGCAGCCGAAACCACAAACTCCGGATTATTTGTGAAGTTGCACGGACTCGTCGAAATAGTCACTTCTTTGATTGACTCCGGATAGCTTGGGCTCTCGAAGTACCACAGTTTGGGCAGGTTTGTTACGCCAGCTGTGGTCGTAGTGCTTGCAACGTCCATCGTAATTGACACAGGCGTTGTACCGTACTGTCCGTTTGTGTCGATGTAGCTCGAAACAGCAGAACTCATCACGTATTGCAGCGTTCCGGGTGGGCATGACGTCGTCTGATTTGACGTGACGGTGATTTGGGTTCCGGGTGAAACGGTCCCAGCCGAATTCGTGACGTTGACGGCGTACTGTGTGGTGCTGGCTGCAGCGGTATCGGCTGTCGCGCTAAGCGTGTAGCTTTGGCCTGTAGCGTTGGAGATCGCATTGCCGCCTTTTGTCCATTGGTAGGTGAAAGGCGATGTTCCACCTGTGCACGACACGGACAAAGTGGGTGTGGCACCAATCGAGACAGTTGTGGCCGAGGCGTTAACTACACAGCCGGATGGCGGCGTGGCCGCTTGAACGAGCACGTTCGTTGACGCGCTGCTAGAGCCCATTGTGTTGGTTACGGTCACACCGTATGTTGTACTCCCGGCGGTGGCCGTGTCGGTTGTTGTGCTCAAAGAATATGATGCGGCAGTGGCGTTACTAATTGTGTTGCCTGCCTTGGTCCAAACGTATGTGTAGCTTCCGCTACCCACTTGACATGACACGGACAGCGTCACAGATCCGCCAATTGCCACTGTTGGACTCGCCGGAGTAATGCTGCACGAAGCTGGAGCCACGGGACCGGAGCTTCCGTTAAGAGTGAATGCACTGCCGGAAGTTTGTGCAACTAGATTTACACCGGATGGTAATGTGAAGACGACAGGCTGCTGCGTGCACGTCATTGACGCGCCCGATTGCACACAAGTTATGTTGGTGCTAGCCGTGGCATTTTGTGCGTGCGAAGTTGTGACTGTTGCGACATTTGCGATGACGATGCATGCAAGCGCCGCGTGGTGTAGTAGCTTCATTGCGATGGTTCCTTTTAGCCGGCCCCCGGTTTGTCCTTATTGTAAATCAGATTTTTGTTAAGTTACGACAGCTGTGCCTCTTTTGTAGACGCAGATGGTGTTAGCTGAGTTCCGTCTTCTCGCTGTAGTTTTGCTTGCGTTCGCCTTTTCTGGCGCGTCCACCTGCGCCGCGGAGGTGGTTACTTTGTTGCGTTCCTATGGGAGTTCTATTGCATCCCGGTGTTGCGGCACGAAAAAAAAAGCGGGCCGAAGCCCGCTTTTTCTGAAGTCGACCGAAGTCGACCCGCATTGCGACCGATTACTGCGCTTGAACGCGTGGGTCGGTGATGCTCTTCGTGTAACGGTGATTGAACGCTGCAGCGAAGCTGGTCGAAGCAGACGATGTTTTCACTTGCGATACCGAGAAGCCAACTACTGGCAGACCGTAGTACGTTACGCTTTGCGCCGTTGCTGGTGCATTGGTAGACGTGAGATCAACAATCGTCGTTTCGCCAGCATTTGGCAACATGTGGTAGGACTGGCTACCAGCTGCGCCGCCTGGTGGGAACGTGAGCGTTGCCCAACCGCCTTCAGTGTTGGTACCGCCCGTGATGGCTTTACCTTGGTTCTGAACTGCAGTTACGAGGTTGAAGAAGTTCTTAGAAGCAAGAACGTTCGACTGGCTCGCTGGGGTAGCTACGATCTTACCGAAGCCCAATACGTTGGCTTCGTAGCAGAGCGATGCTTGTACCGACAGGAGGCTGTTGCCTTGATTGCTTGGCTGAGCCGTGCAATCTGCAGCTTCGCCGACTGGGCGCGGTGAGAAGTCATCGTTCGTGGTCGACGTTGCAGAGTACTCTTCACGATCGAAGTCAGCTACGTTGAAGTCGTCACGCGACGTTTGCTTGTTCCAAATGTTCTGGAATGGACGGATCGCGGTCGAAACGCCGTTCACGAAGAAGCGCTTGGTTGGCATCGTCATGACCCAATCGGTACCGACGGTGCCGGTATCGAGGTAGGAGTATTCGTTCATGACTTTGTCGTGCATGATGCTGGTCGTAACCGCATCACGGCCCGAAGCCCAGTTCGAAACGTACACGTTGCTACCGATGGTAACAACAGACGTCGTGCTCGAACCGTCGATCAAACGTGGCGACGTGTCGCCCGATTGGGTGAACAATACCGACGTATTCCAGTCAGCAAATGCAACCGCATCGTAACCGCTGTTAGTACCAGCAGCTGGATTGATGATGCTGCCCGAACCGAACAAGCCGCCCGTTGGGTTCGTCAAGTAGGTGCTTACGTTAGCAATAACGTTCGAACCACCAACCAACTTACAAGCAGGCGTGAAGCTGTTAGCAGCCGTGTGCTTAACGTCAGCGTAGAGAGCCGAGCTGGTGATGATGTCAGCCATCTCGAGGACTTCAACGTAGCCTTCGTTCGTGCGATCAAGACCGGTGTTGTCGAATCCCGAGCCCTTGTCGGCGAGGAATTGGTTGTTACGGAAAGCAACACCAGCTGCGCCGCGGCTATAAACCGACGGGTTAGTACAGCTACGATCAAACGTCGACAAAGCCGAACCGCCGAGCGCTGGGGTCACGAGACCGAAGTCTGCAGACAACGTTGCTGGAGCGATACCGCCGGTCCAAACGTCTTTTGGCGACAGGAACAAGTTGAAGTCAAGTACCTCTTGCGAGTTTTTGCCCTCAAGGAAACGCACTTTAACAACTTTAGCTACGTTTGCCGTGTTAACTACGGAAACCAGCGTGACATTGCCACCGCGCGTCGTGTAGTACGGATAGACCAGAGCGTTGCCCAAGCCATCAGGGTTTACATACACCGCATTAGCGGCACCAGCAACGAGCATGGTGCTCGCGACAACTGCACTTGCAAGCGCTTTTTGCTTGAATGCTTTCATATTAGTGTGACTCCTCTTGGAAATTTCACGGGGATTATAGAACCAACAGCAATACTTAATTTTATTACTAAACAAATGCTAGCAAATGCAAAACGCCAAGTCCAGTGAAACAACCACAAAAAAACGACGATCTACGATTTGTTGAAAATTTGCACATTTGGCGCTTCGACTCGCTGCGAGCAACGATTGAGGCGACGTTGTGTCTGGTATGTCTTCTACTCAATGGTACCGGAACTCACCGGTTAGTGCAGCAACAACTGGAAAAAATATTGTGCTTAGGCGGCCAAGCATCGATAAACAACAAAAGGCTATTTCTGAACGAACCAGACTTCGCCATCCGCAACAACCCAGCTTTCTTTGTGGGCTACCTGAAAGAGCCGAGCACCAATACGCGCGACGCGCGCAGCGACGCTGACGTTCAACTGCACCTCGCAGATCGATTGGTCACACGTGGCTTTTGCCTCTGCGGCCCCTCGGGCGTTGAGGTTCTTCATCGTACGCTCGAACGAATCGAGATTCATCTGCGCACGGGAGGCGGCGCTATGAAGAGCGTACGCCTTCGCATACTCGCCCGCCGAAATGTGCTGCCAACGTTGCAGCGCACGAGCGGCGGCACGCTGCTGCCAGTCAACAGCGCTTGTCGTGGTCGTGGTCGCCGTCTGCGTCGTGGCGCAAGCGGACAGCAGGCCCGCGGCAACAAGCGCCACCACCGAAAGGGCCGCCCGGTTTCTACCGACGCCTACGACGCTCGACGTGGGTTTGGACGCGATTTGATCGGATGACTGTGTGTTGTAGAAAAACGACATTTACTGGGAATCCTCTTACCTATTTCGATTCTTTGGTGTCAATGGGCTCTACGCGGAGAGATTTGCCGAATTCGCCGAGCGAAGACTTCTTTTCGGTCGCGCGCTTGCGCTCGTCGCCGGACGTTGGCAGTTGTGCGGTCGATGCGGACGGAGCGAAGGCTTCTATCCCAGCCATTCGTTTTCGAAGTTCATCAACAACGTCGCGCGTCTGATCGGGTGTCGCCATTATTCTCGGCGTCACCAGCATTACCAACTCGGAACGATTTGAATCCCAAGTTTGCTTACCGAATAATCCACCCAAAATCGGCACGGTCGACACAAACGGAACTCCGCTGGTGCCCGTTCCGCCGCTGTCGATGAAAAGTCCTCCCAGTAGCATAGTGTCGCCATTGGGAACCATGACAGTTGTTTGCTGAGAGTTCTGAACAATATTTGGATTTGGATTCTCGCCTTTTGGCGCCTCGGCCGTACTGTTCTGCTGCTGTATCTCTAGGAATATGTTGTTGCCGCTAACGCGAGGCGTAATGTTGATTGTTAGACCGGTATTAATGTATTGATACGAATTGGTAGCCGAGGTAGTTCCCGAAGCGGCAATTGACTGCGTTTGAACCGAAATTTGTGTGCCGTTAGTAAAACTAACTTTTTGGTTATCCAACGTCATCATCGTCGGCGATGCAATCGTACGCGACTGATTTTTTGCCTGAAGCGTCTGTAGCGCTGCCTTTGCAACTGCCCCCTGCCACGTGTAATTGAATACGCCTGCGTCAAGCGTCCCTTTACCGTCAGCGCTGGTCAATCTGTTTAGGGGTGAATCCGGCTTGCCGCTAAACATTCCTGAGATGCCAAACTGCAGGTTATCGCTAAGTGTCACCTGCGCAATCTGCACCTCAATCGCGATCATCTTCGGAGGCGTATCCAATTTCTTGATCGCCGCCTCAATGGCGTTGTACTCAGACTGCGTTGCCACAATCAACAAGGCGTTGCGATCTTTGTCGGCGATCACGGTAGCGTTGCGCGCCAACCCCATGCCCTGCCCCCCGGGTCCACCGGCTGCACCGGCCGGACCGGTCGCACGAACAGGCGTTGCAGGGGCGGCGGCAAACGTATTGCCTGGCGTCGTAATCCCCTGCCCTGCGATGGGCGAAACCGGCGAACTCAACGTATTCGCGGTCTGCCCCGGAGCAACCGTCGCGGTGCTCGCCGGATTGGCGCGGCCGCTCAGAGCCTGTTGCAAGGTTGCCTGGAGTTTCTCAGCTTGTGTGTACTGCACGTCGTAGACGTAGAGACGCGTACCGCCGCCCGCGTCCATTCCGCTGTCTAAGCGCTCCAACAGGCGCTTTGCTTCTTTGACCACATCAGGGTTCGGCGAAATCACCATCAACGCGTTCATGCGTTCGATAGGAATCAGGCGAACCAAACCGGCCAACGGATTCGCTGCGGCGGGGAAAATTCGATCCCAGTCGGCCACGACCGTTTTTACGTCGGCGCTAACCAGCGGGTAGATGATGAACGACATGCCCGAGAGCAAGTCAACGTCAAACATGTCCGCGATCTCAAGCAGGTGACGCACCTCGGTTTCGGTACCGAACAAGAACATCAGATTGCGAACTTCGTCTACGCGGATTGACGCTTCTGGGGCCTTGGTAAACGGCACCATCAGGCGCTGCAATTCCTTTGCGCCGATGTACTTGACCGGAAGGATGATCGCGTTTTGCCCAGGCACGACAGCGCGCGCGTTCAACCTAGGTGTCGTGGTGCCTTGCAGCGCCTCAGCCTGTGGCAGTACACGCCAAAATTCACCGTCTTTGACCAACGAAAAACCTAGGCCGCGAAGCAAGGTCTGCAGCGCTGGAATGAGGTCGTTTCGGGCAAGTGGTTTTGGTGTGCGAACGGTAATCGTTCCAGTCACGCTTGGGTGAACGATTACGTTTTCTTTAAGCGTGTCGACGATCACGTTCTTAACGAGTTCGCGAATGTCGCCGTTTTCCAAATTGAAGCTGACTGGCGTGCCTTCGCTGGCTTTTGCTGGCCGCGGGGGGCCGGGTGGATTGACAAACTGCCCCGTGCCAATTGAAACGAACGGTTCACGTTTTGCGGTCGTCGCCTCGTCTGTGCGCGCACTTGCGTCCGCTGTGCTCTTGTCGCCCGCTATCAGCATCGCGGGCTGACTGGCAGCCGCTCTCGGCATGAGCGCAGCGTGCGTGTCGGTCGCTTTCTGGTTGGTTGTACAAGCCGTCAGGGCCAGCGACGAAGCCATCAACGTCAAAGTGATCGCTCTCGACGAACGCGTGGTGCTTCTCAAAGCGAAAATTGTTGTTGTCATCATATTCATTGGCATACCACGGCGTTGAATGCGGAGTGTTTTGCGAGCGTTCATTGGTTGAACCTTGCGCGGCGTCGGGCCTCTATGAAGGCCTCGGCGTTTGCGGATGTGTATGGCTGGCCATTTGGCAACGGAGTTCCGGATAAAACCGCGTTTCGGTCCGGTAGCGGTTGCCCCCCGGGGATTGCGGGATTTTGCGGTGGAAGCTGAGCGGTTGCAGCTTTTGCAGTCGGCAATTGAGGATTCGCGGGCTGCGCAGGTACAGGCACGGGAAGTGGCGCAGGTGGCGGCGCGGCGGCTACCGCGGGTTGCGGAACGCGACCGGAGGCGGTGAACTTTGCCATATTGATGACATCTGTTTCGCCCATAAACGCTAGCGTCACCCGATCACCGTCAATCTTCGCGACTTTCATTTCTTGGAGTGCATCACCTTCTTGAACGCTCTTGATGCGCCCAGTCGACGCCTCTCTGAGCTGGGCGATCTTTACGCTGCCGAGATCCGTAACGCCCACCACCGTGTAGAGGCCACGGCGAATTTGCGGCTTGGGTGGCTCAGTCGCAGCGGCGACCGGCGCCTGCGTGGGAGCGGGCTTGCGGCTCGGGTTCAGTAGTGGACGTTCTGTGATTTGCGAATACGCATTGGCTTCGGAACTGAGCCGAAAATCCGGTAAAACGGCGGCGGAGTCGTGTTTCGCGGCAGATTGTCGCGTCGGAATTGGCGGTGCAGAAAAAGCATCGCCCCAGTCAGTTTCGTATCCAAACGCAGCGATCAAACCGATAGCAGCGGCAACGAGCGCGTTACGAAGGGTGAACAGTTGCATCATAGTTTGCCCGCCCCCGGTGTTGTCGATGGCGCGTTAGCTCCCGCCGTTGGCTTGGCGACTGCGCGCGGCAACTCTTTGAGTCCATACGCTTGGATTTCGAGTTGCACAGTGACTTCCGGTTCCTGATTTGGTGCTGGCTTGAAACCACGCGGAACGGTGGCACGAAACGTTGCCGTGTCAATGAATAAATACGGGATCGAAGTTTCTAGCGCGAACAACGTTTTCTGCAACGCGGCGGGTGTTCCGTTAAAACCCATCGGAAGTGAATATTGCCGGAATCCGCTGTCGTCTTTTACGGTGATCTGACCGACTGAGGTGAGGCGCGCACCGTTGCTCTCGATCATCGGGCGCACCATATCCGTCAGCTCCGCGCCGCCGAGATTGGTTGCCGAATTTTTAAGGAAGAAGCGGCCGCTTTCACGCGACTTCAATACATCAAGTGCTTTTTGGTGTTCGACGCGTTGCGACGCAACACGCTGGTAGCGATCAATTTTTTCCGTCGCAGCGCTAATCGCGGCGGTGTAACGTGCGTGAAGGACGTAAGCCGGGATTGCAATACTGGCCACCACTGCACAAATCGCGAGCAACACGAACGCCACCGCCAAGAGACGTCCCTTCGGACCGACAGGAAGGTTCATGGCTTCTTCTCCGTCGAAGGCGATGCGGTCACGGTTGGCGCGGGCATCGGCGCCGATTGAATGCCTCCGCCCTGTTGCAGCGTCGCTCTGCGTGGATCATTGATGGGCGCAGCACCGGGTGAAACAGGCATCGGCGGCGTACTCGCGGGTGGCGCGCTAGGCGTCGCGACGGGTCGTTTTGGGTCGGTGGCGGCAGTGGCCGTAGGCGCGACACTGGTTGGCGCGACGACGGCGGGCGCAGACGTTTGCGGCGCTGTGACGACAGCAGGCGCAGGGCTTGTGGTCGCTGCGACCTTGGGCGCGGCGGACACGGGAGCGCCCGCGACCGGCGACGGCGAGACGGTAACGACGCCGGACGCATCCGACAACAACATGGCTTTCGGCATCTGTGCTGTGACCAGTTCAGCCGCGATGTGAAAACGTTCAGCGTTTGGTGCTACACGGGTCATCGTCGACTTGAATGCTGGGTCTTTCAGTAACGCCGACTCTTGCAAAATTTGCATGATCTTGCCGCCGCTACCGGTTTCGCCTTGCAACACGACTTCGCGCGTTTTTTGATTGGGAACGGCGTGGATTTCTAGCGTTTGTACCCAAGTGTCCTCGGGCAGGCGTTTGCTCAATTCTTCGAGCACTTGGATCGCCAGTGGCGACGCGTGCTTGCGGCTCAGTGGAAGGTTGTACTCACCGATCTGTTTTTCGAGCTGGCGCTGCAAAATGCTCGCCGCTTCTGCGTCGCTCTTGGCCTTCGCTTCAATCGGCTGCAAATCGATCACTTGTTGACGCATTTGCCACAGCGGGAAGATCACCAACGCGAGCGCGAGTGCTGCGCACAGACCGGCCAGCGCCCAGTTGATCCAATTGCGATTCGTGGCGCCCTCACCCGCCAGCGCGCGCGATGGCGACAACAGATCAAGCGGTGTGTCAGCATCCGCAGGCGACAACAGCAGTCGGCTGACGGTGATATTGCGCTTCGCGGCGCCATCAAGTAGCGGTGCCACGCGAGTCTTTGGCGCAGCGACCAGTTCAACACGGCAAGTACCCGCGCTGTTATTTCGCTCAACTACATGAAAGTCGTAATAAAGCTCGCTCGGACGCAGCGGCGTCAAGCGGTCGAGCTCAAAGCCGAGCACTTGCTGCAAGCGCCCTTCGACCGACATCGGCAAGTCCACGGTGCGGCGGAAGCCATTGTTCTCACCAACGACGAGCGCAACGTCGCCGCCTCGCTGCGCGAGCGCAGATTGCGTGAACGACTTTGACGAGTCCAGCGTGGCGCCAGCCACCCACACGCGATCGTCGCTGGGTGACCAGATCGCGGGGCGGCGTGACTGAACGATGCGGCGACGCATCGACGCTGGCACACATTCCCATAGGTGCTGTTTCCACCAGCGCAAAAATTCGCTGGCGCTACGGCCGGCGGCGGATTGGGGCGACTGCAAATCAGCCATTGAACGATCCTGAAACGGCTGACGTCGCCCCGGCGGGTGCGGTCATGGGGAGCGCATCCAGCGGAAGGCCCTTTTGCCAGAGATAAAACTGCGGACGACCGCGCTGCACACCACCGAGACGCACGCTGGCTTCCCGCGAAGCACGTACGCCCGTTGGGCCGAGCGCATCAGCACGAATACGCACGGAGTTTTGCCCCGTAGCGAAATACGGGCTGCTGAAAGGAATCGGGGGAACTTGCGTTCCATCGCGCAACGCTTGATCGCGTTGCTCAACCCACGTCGTGACGAAGCCCATATCGAGCCCTGGCACCAGCGACAAAATTGCGACCGAGGCAACCTGCGGGTCGACGCCCGGAGATCTGGCGTTGACGGTAAGCATGGGCGCAACCGCGTTGTAGAGTTTCGGGCTGACGCCGATCACGTTTTGTAATTCCTCGATTGCGATGAAAAAGTCGTTGGCTGGTAATACTTTTTTTCCAGCGGTCCGATAGTCGTCTGCCTCAGCACCGTTGGGTCGCTTGTTATTGTCGGCGTCCGTCCAATCTTTGACGGCCGCAACAATCGCATCAGCTTCCTCGTCGCTTGCCCCTGCCGACGTGAACACCTTTTTGAGTAAGGGCTCTGCGGCAAAGTTCAAATCAATTTTAGCAGCCTCACTTTTGGCCGAAACCGCCACCTGCACGCCATTGTCGGTCCATTCGTGCACCAAACCATTAGATTTCCACTGTTCGAGCGCCGCTTGGGCGTCAATTGGGCGCGGCCGGGACAGCTCAAACACCATCCGATGCACCGCGCCGTCGGCCGCGGCCTGCGCCGAAGCCGAGGCCAAGGTGTTGGCCGTGACTTGCGTGGAAACGCGCTGGTTGTCGCTGAAATTGAGGGCAATGATCGAGAGAAAAATAACGAGCCCCAGCACCATGATGAGCGCGAGACCTTGCTGCGAGTGCCGATGCAAGCGGTATGTCATCGCGTCACCACGCCCGGAAGGATGCAGCGCTGCTTCTGGAAATCAAAGTTGCAACCCAGCGCTTGGGTGAGGCGCAACGGCACCAAAAGCTCTGGCCATTCGCGACCGCCCCGCTCGGTCACGCGAATGCTCACCATCGACGGCATGCGCGAGTTCTCGCTCCAGCTGTCGACCCATGTGCCGGTATCCGGTTCGGTCAGCGGATCGGGCCCCACGTCGAAATACGCGAGCTTCACAGCATCAACGCCATCGGCCAACACCACCGCATCAGTCGCGGGCACCTCCGGCACCGCTTTGTCATCCGGGTCTTGCGCGACGCGGCGCAACACGAGCTGGCTGCGTGGCACCGCGCCATTGCTGCGCGCCACGGTGAGCTGCCACCACATGACGCCGCCCTCCGCGATCTGCGAGGTCACGGGCGCGAGGTAGGTAATGCTGTCGGCCTTGCCATCGAATTTAAGCGGCTGGCCCGGTTCTTTTCGCCACCGCAGCGGCAACGCGCCCGAAATATGTTCGCGTAAAAAACTCTGTGTCCGCGCGTATTGTTCGGTGCGTTCAACCAAATCGGTAGCCGCCGAGACGGAGCGCTCCGCCCCGCGCACAGTGCCCATGAGAATCGTCGCGAGCAGCGCGAGCAGTGTGATCGCGGCGAGGAGTTCGATGAGCGTGAAGCCGTGCGGCAACGGCGGTCTGCGTAGCGTGAATAAAACCGCCGATGCATCGCTGTAGGCGCGGACTTGGCCGCGCTTGGTACCGGGGAGCGACGCCAAGTCGTCGCCTACCAAGACGAGCGTATGGCTACGTAAGTTGGGCAGCCCACTGTCCACCAAGGATTGGTCTGGCGCTGCTGCTTGGTGGGCACGGGGTGCCCACCCTACGAAAGCTGGAGTCATCACGGCAACGCCCTCGGCACAGCCATCAACGTCGTGAGTTCGACCGCGCGACTGCGGCCTGCGCGCGCGTCGTCTTCGTCCAATACATTGACGCGAACCACCAAGCGTTTGAGTTCCATTGGCGGGCGCACGGGGTTGCCGTCCTCGGTGGTGGATTCGTTGCTGACCGTCAGTGTCCAGCCGTATCGACCGTCGCTTGAAGTGCCCGATTCCACGCCTTCCGTGAGCGCTCGTTCAACGCCAGCTTTGCCGAGGAGCGACTGGGCGAGTGTCACTGCGCGGGTGTAATCGCTCGAAGAGCCCGCCGCGCGCGCGCCGCCGGCAAACGCCTGTGCCAACGCACCCAAGCACAACGCCGCAATCACGATCGCGACGATCACTTCGAGCAGCGTGAAGCCGCGCTGAGACAGCTGACGAGCGCCGCGAATCATGACTCGTCAATCGCGATGCGGCCCGTGAGCCAACCAATGTCGATGCGGTATTCGCGCTCTTTGTATTTCAACGTGACGCGACCGCCCGTCGAGCCGCCGTCGGCGTAGAAGCGAACGTTCGCGTGCTGTTCATCCACGGTTTCAGCGACGGTGGTGGTGAGCTGCAATTCAATCGTCTCCGGCCACTTGCCGCTGCGTTTGCCGCCTTGAATTTGGTACGTGCGCTGCGCAAGATCGAACTCGACCGCGATGTCCTTGCGCTGTGCAATCGCCTCGCTGCGAGCGAGGCGCATGATTTGCGCGACTGAACGTGCCGTAGCGCGTTGCTCAGCCGACGCGACGCTGCTGGAAAACATCGGCGGCGAGAGCACGGCGATCATGCCGATGATGGCGATGACGACGAGCAGCTCCAGCATGGTGAAGCCGCGAGTGTGCGCCGTCAACGCGCGTGGCGATGCACGACCGGAACAGGCCGCATCGCGCGGAGTCCGGGCGGCGCTCATTGGTGTGTGGCGTTAGCGACTAGCTCTTCGTGATGTCAGCGTTCGGGCCTTCGCCGCCTTCGCGACCATCAGCGCCGAGCGATTTGATTTCGAAGGGTGCGTTATTCGGACCGGGGCTCGAGTACTTGTAGTCGTTGCCCCACGGGTCTTTGATGTGCTCTTTGCGGAAATACGGGCCAGTCCAGTTTGGAACGTTTCCTGGATTTTTGATCAACGCCTCCAGCCCCTCGCCAGCCGCTGGATAACGGCCAATCTCAAGTTTGAACAGGTCAATCGCCTGAATCATTTGTCCGATTTCCGTCTGCGCCAAACGCACCTTAGCGCCGTCCGTTTGTCCGCCAAAACGGCCACCTATCACCGCCGCCAACACGCCAATAATGACGATCACGGCCAAGAGCTCCATCAGCGTGAAGCCGCTTTGCTGTTTCTTTTGTTTGCTTGTTTTTTGTTTCATCGTGTCTCTCCGGTGTCGGCAGCGGTAAATCGTCCGTTGCAAAATTTAGTAACTTTTCCTATTGAGCCGCATTCTAGCGGCGCTTTCGGCCATTATTTTCTCTAAGTCGACTTCATACTAAAACGTCCGCTATCGACCGCCCACTGGTCGCTGGCGCTAAAAAGCTGTTTTGTTTGGACACACGTTCATGGTTCGACAGGCTCACCACGAACGGTATACGGGCTCGCGCTGAACGAAAGCATCTCGCGCCGCGCTTTGTCCAAAGTGTGACCGCGATCTAACCATTAAATTCCGTCATCCCAAGCAAAGCGCTCATCAGCGCGTAAACAATTCCGCCAACCATCACGGCTAGGAACAAAATCAAAATCGGTTCCATCAGCCCTAACGCGCGTTTCAACGCGGTGTTGACCTCGCTGTCATAGACCTCGGCAACCTTCAAAAGCATCTTGTCCAAGCGCCCGGTTTCTTCGCCGACGGCGACCATGTGAACCGCGAGTTTTGGGTACAAACCCGTCTCCATGAGCGGTCGCGCGAAGCCTTGACCAGCCTTGAGGCGAACCAACACGCCGTCCAGCGAACTGGCGAGCGCCCTATTGTCCACGGTGTCTTTGACGATAGTGAGCGCTGGCAGCAGGCTTACGCCGTTGCCCAAAAGCGTGCCCAACGTGCGCGCGAGACGGGCCACTTCGATCTTACTGAACAGGTCGCCGAGCACCGGCAGCGTGAGCTTGCGGCGATGCCAATTGAGCTGCCCCTGCGGGGTGCGCAAACGCCCGCGCACGAGGATGAAGATTGCGGCGGCCGCGACGAGCAAAATCCAGCCGTCGCTTCGGAGCCAATGCGAAATCGCGAGCAGGTTTTCGGTGGCCGGCGGCAGCGCTTTGCCGAATTGTTTGAACGTGGTCTCAAACTTCGGCACAACGAAAAAGATCATCGTGAACACCGCGCCGATCGCAACGCACACGAGCACGACCGGGTAAATCAGCGCGGATTGAACACTTGAGCGAAGCTCGGCGCTGCGCTCCTGAAACTCGGAAATGCGCTCCAGCACAGGCCCGAGCGTGCCGCTGGCTTCACCGGCGCGCACCATGTTGATGAATAGGCGATCAAAGGTTTTCGGGTGCTCGGCGAGGGCTTGCGAGAGCGCTTTGCCGCTGCGAACACGATCACGCAGTTCTTGCAGGAGCGCGGCCATCGGGCCGGTATCAGCCAAGCCCACAAGCAGTTCAAACGCACGATCAAGTGGCAAGCCAGCAGAAATCAGGTTCGACAAGTCTCGGGTGAAGGCGATGATCTGGTCGCGTTTAACCTTCTTCGATGCAAACAAGCGCCCGAACAAACTGCCGCTGCGGCGCGCTTCGTGCGAGGCCATCGCGGCGGACGCGGCCGTCTGCATGCGAAGCAAGATGAGACCTTGATCGCGAACCCGCTCAATGGCTTCGGCTTCGTTCGCGGCCTCAACCTGCGCCGAGACGGGCTCGCCGGACGGTCGGACGGCTTCAAATGCGTAGAGCGCCACCGCTTAGCCTTCCCGCGTCGCGCGAAGCACTTCTTCGATCGTCGTTGTGCCGGCAGCGACTTTGCGGAGGCCGTCGTCATACATCGGCAGCATGCCCTCGGCGAGCGCGGCGCGGCGCAGTTCGCTGGCGTTGGCTTTTTGCATGATGAGGCGACGAATCGGCTCGGTCAGCGGCATCATCTCAGCGATACATTGACGGCCCGTGAAGCCGGTGTTGCCGCACTGCGTGCAGCCGACGGCTTTGTAGACCACCGGACGCGGCTCGTCGGTGATGCGGTTCATGCCGATTTCTTTGGCGACGGCGGCGTCCATCGTGTGCGGCTCGCGGCAGTGCGGACAGAGCGTGCGCACGAGGCGCTGCGCCAGAACGCCAACGAGCGTGCTGGTCAGCAAGTAGTCGTCAACGCCCATGTCCATCAGGCGGTTCACCGTGGCCGGCGCGTCGTTGGTGTGCAACGTCGAGAGCACAAGGTGGCCCGTGAGCGCGGCTTGCACGGCAATCTCGGCGGTTTCGAGATCGCGAATTTCGCCGATCATGATGATGTCCGGATCTTGCCGGACGATGGAGCGGAGCGCGTTGGCGAAGGTCAGATCGATTTGCGGTTTGACCTGAATCTGATTGATCCCGGCCATTTGGTATTCGACCGGGTCTTCGACCGTGAGGATCTTTACGTCGGGCTGATTGAGTTCATCCAGTGCGGTGTAGAGCGTGGTCGTCTTACCGCTACCGGTCGGGCCGGTGACGAGCAAAATGCCGTTCGGTTGTGCCAGCGCTTCCTTAAATTTCGCGAGGATGTCGGGTGCGAAGCCAAGCTTTTCAAAGTTCAGCTGCACGCCGCTCTTGTCGAGAATACGCATCACCACGCTCTCGCCGTGCATCGTGGGCACGGTGGAGACGCGAAGGTCGATGTCTTTGCCTTGCAGGCGCAAACGAATGCGTCCGTCTTGCGGCAAGCGGCGCTCGGCGATGTCTAGGTTCGCCATGATTTTGATGCGCGAAATCACAGCAGCGGCGAGTCGCTTGGGCGGCGATTCGATTTCGTGCAGCACGCCGTCGATACGGTAGCGCACGATGAGGCGATTCTCGAACGGCTCGATATGAATGTCGGAGGCTCGACCATCAAGCGCGTTAGTGATGATGAGGCTCACGAGCCGAATCACTGGCGCTTCGGAGGCCAAGTCTTTGAGCTGTTGAACGTCGTCACCCAACGCGTCAGCATCAAGGCGCGTTTCTAAGTCGCCATCGGTGAGCTGGCCCACGGCTGTGCGGCCGCTGCCGTACAGCCGTTCAATCGCAGCATCGATGTCGGTGCCGACGGCGACCACGCGATGCACTTTGCGATTAGTTACTAGCTCGAACGAGTGGCGAACGAATTCGTCCGACGGATCGGCAACGGCGAGTGTGAGTGAATCTTCGTCTTCTTCAATCGGCAACGCGCGCGCGTCGCGCAGGAAGCGCGCAGAGATGCGCTCTTCCAGAATCGGCATCTCGGGGAAGGCGGAAGTTTCGACGTACGGCAGATTGGACTGGTCAGCGAGCGCTTGCGCGATGTCACGCGCGGCGACGATGCCGAGCGTGGAGAGCAAATTACCGAGTTTGTCGGGTCGGGCGGACGCGGCTTGTAGGCGAAGCGCGCGATCAAGCTCGGCTTCGTCGATCTTGCCTTTGGCGAGCAGGATGGCGCCGAGTTTGCGATGCGCTGTCGGTGTCGCGGACACGGGTTGCGCCGTCGCTACGTGCTCTTCTGCAATCTCCACCAAGGCCACCCCGTCTTTGTTCGTCGTCAATCTATGATTCTAGTTTGCTCAAGAGGTTCACTGCGCGTAACCTACAATCGCGCGGTTTGTCAGATTCTGCTCGCAACGAGCGTCGAAAGCGTTATGAAAAAGTACATGTGCCTGATTTGCGGTTGGATTTACGACGAAGCGACGGGCTGGCCCGAAGACGGCATCGCCGCCGGCACCAAGTGGGACGACGTGCCGATGAACTGGACCTGCCCTGAGTGCGGCGCGCGCAAAGACGATTTCGAGATGGTGGAAATTTAGTCCGATTCGCTCGGCTGGCGCGGCGCGTCGGCCGTAGTTGACGTCGGGTGCGCAACTTGATGCCCGCGCGTTTACGCCGACGCTTCGTCAGAAATCGAATCGCGCTCACCACTGGCCCTTGGGTAACGAATTGCCCGAATTACGGCTTTATGCCTCTAGCGACCGCTGTGTAAGGCTTCTGAGCCAATTTTTGCGCTTGTCGACTATTCGCAAAATAAGGACGTAACGACCGCCCGGCAGTCGCTAGCGCTATAAAGCTGTAAACACTATTTCAGGTAGTGATCCACCAGCAACGCCGCGAACAATAGCGATAGGTAAGTGAGCGAGAAGCGAAACACTGCGCGCGATTTTTGATCGGTGTAGTTTTTGCGTAGCTGCCACACCAGTTGGATGAAGCGCAGGCCGAGCACTAATGCGGCCACCCCGTAGATCGCGCCGCTCATGCGAATGGCCACCGGCAGCAGCGACACGGCCAACAGCAGCAATGTGTAGAGCAGCATGTGCAGCAGCGTGAAGTCACGACCGTGCGTGACCGGCAGCATTGGCAAGCCGGACTTTTCATAGTCTTCTTGCCGATACAACGCGAGCGCCCAGAAGTGCGGCGGCGTCCACGCAAAAATAATCAGAAACAACAGCAGCGGCGCGGCGGAAACGTCGTTGGCCACCGCCGTCCAGCCCAATATCGGAGGCATCGCGCCAGCGGCACCGCCAATGACGATGTTTTGCGGGGTGTTGGGCTTCAGGTAGAGCGTGTAAACAAACGCGTAGCCGAAGAAGGTGCCAAGCGTGAGCGCCCAGGTCAGGACGTTGGTCGTGACGATCAGCACGGCGCTGCCGATAGCGCCAAGCACGAGCGCAAAGGTGACGATCTGCGCCGTGGACAACGTGCCCTGCGCGGACGGCCGCCAATCGGTGCGTTTCATGCGTGAGTCGACCGCCGCTTCAAGCAGGCAGTTCATCGCGAAGCTCGCGCCCGCGAGAAGCGCGATGCCGATGCAGCCGCCGATCACCACCATCGCCGGCGGGAGTTGTTTGTCCACCAGCAACATGCCGATAAACGAGGTGAACACCGCGAGGAGCGTGACGCGCGGCTTCGTGACGACCCAATAGTCGCGCCAGCGAGAGCGCGGCGATTGCGGCGGCGTTGGCGGCGCGCTTGGGGGTGTCGGCGAAATGGTGTTGGCAGCTTCCACGTCTTTCGCCTTAACCGATTCGCGATGCACGCAGCAGGCGCGCGAGGTCAGTGTTGAGTTTCTTGATGTCGGGATTGCGCGGCCAAAGCATGACTTGATTGCCCAGCGGGTCGATCAGCAGCACGCCGCGATCAAGCTGCGCACGCCAGTCGGCGGGCATCTGCGCGGGCGGGTTCGGCAGGACGATCACGTCGGCGTGCGCGGCACCGAGTTCAGCGGGCAGTTTGGTGTTGGCGACGATGACGCGCTGCACGCGATCCTTGTCGCGGCCCAGCATGGTGCGAGCCTGACGCGTTGAATACAGCAACTCTTCACACGGCTTGTCGCAGGCATCAGGCAACGTCAGCACGAGCCGCCATTTGGCTTTGGGCGATTCGGGCGTTGTTTCGCCGGGCACCGTCACCTGCGTGAGCGGGCGTGTCGGTAGCAACTCACCGTAGCTGTTGCCGCCGCTGGGTTTAACAAAGTAATACGCGACCCATGCGGATACGAAAGGAGCAGCGCACACCAGCGCGACTAGCAAAATCATTCTGTTCGTGGATTTCAAGCGGCGTCCTGTTTACGAAAACTGAGTACAAAAAATATGATGATGGCGAGCGCAGCAAACGCGTACCACTGCACCTGATAGGCGAGATTTTTCTGGTAGTTTGCTCCCGGCGCAGCGCGCGCGGCACCGGTGAAGCCAGGTCCACCTACTTGCTCCAGGATGTACGGCTCAAGCTTGAGACCAAGCTGCTTCGAGAGTTCGTCGATCTGCACGTAGTTCAGGCGATTCCCGACGTTTGCGTTGGTGACGGTTCCCGGATTGCGCGATGGCGGAAGATTCACCTGCGCGTCAATGCGAATTTCGCCAGCAGGGGTTTGCACCTGCGGCAATTTCGCGTGATCAGCAGGCGCAAGCACCCAGCCACGATCCACTAGCACGTTGCGCGAAGGCGCCCCGTCGACCGAGGTGCGAAGCACTTGCAGCAGCGCGTAGCCAGCCTTGCCCTCGTGGATGCGGTTATCGACGAAAAAAAGCGCGTTGTCGGCGAAGCTTCCAGATAGGCTGACTTTCCGGTAGCGCAGTGTCGTGGCGGGTTCGTTGGTACCGAACAATTGCTGCTGAGAGATAGGTAGACCGCTCACGGCAGCGTCAAGTTGAGCCTGTTGTGACTGTTTATAGTCTGCGCGCTCACCTTGCCAATTGCCTAGGCGTATCGTGACGACCGCGAACACAATGGCTAGCAACGCCGCCCACCATTTCGGGCGGAAGCGTCGTCGCTGTGGTGATGGTGCCGTGTTCGGGCTTGACGTGCTTGGCATCGAGGGCTCACTACAATGGGCGGATGCGCTGGTTAGTCATTTTGTGTTTAGTTGCGATTGTCATCTCGATGGCGTCGGCATTGGTCTATCTTTTTCGCGACGGAGGCCAAGGCGGCAGTCGCATGCTACGCGCGTTAACTATCCGCGTTGCGATTTCGGTCGGCCTCTTCGTTTTCTTGATGGTCAGTTACAAATTCGGGCTTATCGGCCCAGGCGGCGTCGGCAAATAGGGGCGTACATCTCGTTCGCATAAATGCAAAGGCGGCCATAGGCCGCCTTTTTTGCTTGGGGCGTACTTCGTAAACGATTACATCATGTAAACGATAACGAACAGACCCAACCACACGACGTCAACAAAGTGCCAATACCAGGCGGCCGCTTCGAAGGCGAAGTGATGCTGCGCATCGAAGTGCCCACGCATCGCGCGGAACAAAATTACCGACAGCATGATGGCGCCAACGGTAACGTGGAACCCGTGAAAGCCGGTCAACATGTAAAACGTCGAACCGAAAATTCCGGACGTCATTTTCAAGTTGAACTCGCTGTACGCGTGCATGTACTCGTAAACCTGCAAGCCTAGGAACAAGAAACCCAAAGCGATTGTTGCAGCGAGCCAGACGATGAGCTTGCTGCGTTTATTTTCAAGTAACGCGTGGTGTGCGATGGTGAGCGTCACGCCTGATGTCAACAGAAGCGCGGTGTTGATCGCGGGAATGCCCCAAGCCGCCATTGGCGAGAAAGCTTCTTTGATGAAAGGGCCAGCGGTTGGCCACGTGCCCGCGAAATCGGGCCACAACATTTTTGAATCAATGCTGCTGAGATCCGGCACTGAGTGCATGCGGGCGTAGCCGAGCGCCCCAAAGAATGCGGCGAAAAACATCACTTCTGAGAAGATGAACCAGCTCATGCTCCAGCGGAACGAGAGGTCAACGTTCTTGCCGTACAGGCGCGCTTCGCTCTCCTTGATTACAGCACCAAACCAGCCGAAGAGCATGAAAAACAAGATGCCGAAGCCAACCGCTAGTACCGGAAGCCCCCACGACAATTGATTCATGCTTCCTACCGCGCCGAATGCCAGCGTCAGGAGCGCAGCGCTACCAACAATTGGCCAGTACGATGGCGATGGAACGAAATATTTGCCGGACGCGGCTGTGTGTGGGGCGCTCATGGGTAGGGCTCGCTAAATAAATCTCAAAGACAGGTTGTGATCAGCCGGGAAGCTTTGTGGGTTGCAGAACATCAAGTTTTCCGGCCGGCGCTTGAACCGCCGCCGGCCCGGATCCGGGCATCTCGAAAAAAGTGTACGACAGAGTAATCGTGTTTACATCGGCAGGGAGTTTGCGGTCAACGACGAAGACGACCGGCATTTGGCGAACCTCGTCTGCCGCGAAGGTCTGTTTTGCAAAGCAAAAACACTCCAGTTTCTTGAAATACTCCGCCGCAAGCGTTGGCCCGTAACTCGGGATTGCTTGCCCCGTCATTTCGCGGGGCTGGGTATTGCGAACTTCGTAGTTCACGGTGGTCAGCTCGCCCGGGTGAACATTCATCGACGTCACTTCGGGCTTAAAACTCCACGGCAAATTCTGAATGTTGGCATCAAACTCCACCCGAACGGTCCGCGAAGCATCTACTTGAGTGTTCTTAAGCTGTTCTGGGCGCATGAAATCATTCACGCCCGTTACTTCGCAAATTTTCTTGTAGATCGGCACCAACGCAAAGCCAAACGCAAACATCACCGCCACAAAGACGGCGAGCTTCTTGAGCATTGTCTGGTTCTCGCGGAAAAACATTCTTGATTAACCCGCTCAGCCGAAACGTGCGTACCAAACAGACAGCGCAATGAACAACGCCACGCCGCCCAACAGCCAACCCGTGCGTAGGTTGCGCCGACGCAGTGCTTCGGATGTTTTGCTTTGCACGTTGCTCATCGACTACTTAACAATCGGTGGAGTTTCGAACGTGTGATACGGGGCCGGCGAAGGCACCGTCCACTCAAGACCTTCAGCGCCATCCCAAGGTTTCGCGGCCGCACGAATACCGCTCTTGCCCGCAATCATTCGCAGTACGACGATGATGAAGAACACTTGAGCCAAACCAAACGCGAATGCACCGACGGACGACACAGCGTTCCATTCCGTGAACTGCATGTTGTAGTCAGGAATACGGCGTGGCATACCGGCCAAACCGAGGAAATGCTGTGGGAAGAACGTGACATTAAACGCGATCAAAGACCACCAGAAGTGGATCTTGCCGAGTTTCTCTTCGTACATCCAACCGGTCCACTTTGGACCCCAGTAGTAGACGGCCGCGAACGCTGAGAACAAAGCACCGGCCACCATCACGTAATGGAAGTGAGCCACCACGTAGTAAGTGTCATGCAACTGAATATCAACCGGGGTCAGTGACAGCACTAAGCCGGTGAAACCACCAAGCGTGAACAGGAACAAGAAGCCAAGACAGAACAGCATAGGCGTTTCGAGCGTGATCGAACCGCGCCACATCGTTGCGAGCCAGTTGAAGATCTTGCAAGCCGTCGGCACGGCGATCAACATAGTCGCGTACATGAAATACAGTTGGCCAGCCATTGGCAAGCCAGTCGTGTACATGTGGTGCGCCCACACGATGAATGACAAGATTGCGATTGACGCGGTGGCATAGACCATCGACGCGTAACCGAACAATGGCTTACGCGAAAACGCTGGGATGATTTGCGAAACAACGCCGAAAGCCGGCAACGCAATGATGTACACCTCAGGATGACCGAAGAACCAGAAAATGTGCTGGAACATGACTGGGTCACCGCCGCCCGCGGCGTTGAAGAACGTCGTGCCAAAGTGGCGATCCGTTAGCAGCATCGTAACTGCACCGGCGAGCACTGGCATGGTGGCGATAAGCAGGAATGCCGTGATCAACCACGTCCAAGCAAACATTGGCATCTTCATCATTGTCATGCCGGGCGCGCGCAGATTCAAAATAGTGGTGATGATGTTGATTGAACCCATGATCGACGAGGCGCCCATAATGTGCACCGCGAAAATCATCATGTCCATTCCCATGCCGGCCTGAACCGACAACGGCGGGTAGAGCGTCCAACCGCCAGCCGCAGCTCCGCCTGGAACGAAGAAGGAACCAATCAATAAAATTGCGGCGGGTGGCAGCAACCAGAACGACCAGTTGTTCATCCGGGCGAACGCCATGTCAGGCGCGCCTAATTGCAGCGGCAACATCCAGTTCGCGAAGCCCACGAAAGCCGGCATGATCGCCCCGAAGATCATCACGATGCCGTGCAAGGTGGTGAGTTGGTTGAAGCGCTCAGGCTCTAAGATTTGCAAGCCAGGCTGGAACAATTCAGCACGGATGAGCAGCGCCATGATGCCGCCGGAGATAAACATCGCGAAGCTGAACCACATGTACATCGAGCCGATGTCTTTGTGGTTGGTCGTCGTGACGTAGCGCATCAATCCCGTTGGATGATGGTCGTGGTGGTCATCGTGACCGTGCTCGGTGCCGTGTGGAATGCTTGCCATGCTGGATTGCTCCTGAATTTCTCTACTGCTGATCTGTGTCGGGTGTGCGCTTAACGCGAGTACTGGAAACTACGCGCCCGCGTTGATTTCAACGCGGCGAGCCGCTTTGTTGTCACTGCTGCCAGTAACTTCGGCAGGTGGCTTCATGTTGATGCGATCACGGTTGATGCCAGCGGTTTCAAGCGCTGCACGAACTGCTTTTGCGCGCTCTTTCGCCAACTCCAAGTTGGCGGCCTGATCGCCCGTCTTGTCGGTAAACCCGGTGATATCTACTTTGGCTGCGTCCTTAGCCTTCAGAAATGCAAGCGCGGCGGCAATTGACTCCTTGGCTTCGGCCGGAAGCTCCTTCTTGCCAACCGCGAAATAGATTTTTTCTGCAAGTCCACCGGACGCTGCCGCTGGTGCGCTGGCAGTCTCTGTCGCGGCCACTGGCGCGGCTGCAGTTGCTGCAGGCAACACGCCGCCGTTACGTGCCTTCGCAAAATCGAGAGGCTGCGCAAATTCGCTCGCCTTGTTCGACCAAGCGCTGCGCGTGTAAGCCATCACGCCCGCGAGATCCTTATCGCTCAGGTGCTTGAACGCAGCCATTGCCGTGCCAGCTTTACCGTTAAGCAACAAGGCCACTTGTGCGTCCTTGGGGCCGTTAACTACCTTCGAGCCATCGAGCGCTGCGAACTGTCCGGGAACGCCTTTGCCAGTTGGCTGATGACATCCTTGGCATCCACCAACGCCTTCGTACACAGTTTTTCCGTGAGCAACAAGCTCGTCGCGGGTGTACGTTTTGGTGTCGACGACGACAGCCTCAGTCGCGGCCTTGCCGACGCCATATTTTTCTTTTTGCGCCACGACCCATTTGTCGTAGTCGGCCTGTGTTTTGACTTCGACCACGATCGGCATGTAGCCGTGCTCTTTACCGCAAAGCTCAGCACAATTGCCGCGATACACGCCGGGACGATCCGCGCGGAACCATGCGTCGCGGATGAAGCCAGGAACAGCGTCTTGCTTGACACCCAGCGCAGGCACCCACCATGCATGAATCACGTCATTTGCGGTCAATAGCACCCGAACTTTTTTTCCTACCGGGACGACCAACGGCTTATCGACCTCAAGCAGGTAATTTTCACCCTTTGCTTCCGCATTCTTGATCTGTGCCAGCGGAGTTGCCAAGTTCGAGACGAAACCAAATCCCTCGTTAAGGTAGTCGTAGCCCCATTTCCACTGGTAACCGGTCACCTTGATCGTCAGCTCCGGGGCCGAACTGTCGCGCATGTTCAACACGGCTTTAGTTGCAGGGAACGCCATCGCCAGCAGGATGAAGAACGGGACAATCGTCCAGATCACTTCAACCGTAGCACTCTCGTGGAATTGAGCGGCTTTGTGCCCCTTGCTCTTGCGGTGCGCATAGAGCGAATAAAACATTACGCCAAAGACGCCGACGAAAATGATGACGCAGATCCACGTAATCAACGTGTGCAGATCAAACATTTCTGCCGCAACGGCCGAGTTTGGCGCCTGCAGGTTCATCTTCCAGTCAGCGGCAGCCACAAGTGGCAACGCCAGCGAGGAAGCGGCTGCGACGCGCGCTGCCATTGACCCCAGAGTAGCGGACACGCTTGCGCGCACGTTATTTATCGCAGTATTCACCGATTCAATCCTGTTTCGCACGACTTCGACCCCAAATTCATAAGCGTGTTGCGAGCGCAGCACGCAAATCCCGCAATGCTCGATGCTGCTCGCGCACCGGCAAAAATTCCAACAACTCTACGCTTTGACCGGCTTGACGAAGTCTGACGCTTCGCGTTCCTCCGGCCATTTCGCTTCCCAACTCCACCGTCAACCAATTACGTTTCAATACGACTTGATTTGCCTTGCGTCGACGGCAACTCAGTACCGTTACGCTGACATCAGCTATTTCCACACAGTCATAGTCATCTACTGATTGCTCAATCCACCAGAAAGCGATGGCCACACAACCAATCTCGATGCCTGTGAATGGCAAAACTAGCCACGCGCCGACAAACCACCAGAGAAACAATGCAAAACAGAAAGCCAGCACACCGAGCACCGCGAGAACAACGATTCTCACGGTGCGACTACTAGCAAACTGCCGACGCCATTCGAGTTTTATCGTCCCCATACAGCTACGACTCCACCCGATTTAGGACATGAAAGCTCCGTAAAACCGCATAAGTTTAGCAAATTTTGTGCGGTTGAACCTGCCTCACTAAGCCATTAGCGCCGCCGGAGCGTGCCCAGTGGCCGTTTGATTCAAACGTAAGTTCTAAGGGAGCGGGCGAGCGTTGGCCCCTTCGTTCGGACGGCTCGCCACCCCTAGCTACCAGTCGAGCGTCTGGCTGATTTGCTCAGCCGCCTCTTTCAGCGTTGGCAAAAATTCCTCTGCCTGCGCAACACTCATTCGCGCGACAGGCCCGTGCACGGCTACCGCCGCGACCACACGCTCTTGGTCGTTGACCACGGGTACGGCGAGGCAGCAAATTCCCGCTAAATATTCCTCGTTGTCGACTGCGTAGCCGCCGCGTCGAATTTTCGTAAATTCAAGTTCCAACTGGCGTAGGGACGTGAGCGTATTCTTTGTGTGCCCGATGAGTGGTGCGCTCGTCAACAAACGATCACGCATGCGCTTTGCAGAATGCGCCAGAAAGAGCTTCCCGCTCGCGCTGGCGTACAACGGCACCTTCGAACCAGCATGCAAGTTGATGCGCAGCGGCCAGGATGATTCGACGCGATCCAAGTACATCACGTGGTGGCCGTTCGGAATCGTCAAGTTGCAGGTCTCGCCCACCTTTTCTACCAATTCTTCGAGAATCGCGCGACGTGCTGACCGATGAGGCGAATGCAGCAGTACGTTCGCGGCCAGATTTGCCAAACGCTCGCCCGGAACGTAGCGCTTGGCGTCTGGCTCGCGCAACAACATACCAGCTTCTTCTAGGGTCGTCAGGATGCGAAAGACGGTTGGCTTGGGCAAGCTCACCGCCTGCATGATTTCGGTCAGACTGACCGAACGCTCACTATTAGCTACAAATTCCATGACGGAAAGCGAGCGCAGCGCGGCGGACCCTGCCTCACGACTGTCTTTCTGATCTTGATCCATCGCAACAGACATCTTATGTTCCTAAGTTAATTTCGTCTGCATTATGCATGCAATTGCCAGGAACCACTAAAAATGAAACGCGGCGATTCGATTTTGAACTTCAAGACGATATGCCTCGTCGCGCCCCGGCACACTTGCGCCATCTCGGCTCCTGAAGAAAAAGGTCAATCATGGCAACTCGGTCTACCCCAAGCAAAAAAACTCCTGCAGCACGCGCACCTGCCGCCGGTAAAGTGAAAGTTGATCGCCGCGTCACTAAAGGCAAGACACGAATGACCCCCTCCGAGGCATTTGTAGAGACTCTAGTCGCGCAGGGCGTGACCGACGTTTTTGGCATCGTCGGCTCCGCGTATATGGACGCGTTGGATCTATTTCAAACTGCGGGTATCCGCTTCATCTCTGTTGCACACGAACAAGGCGCCGGACACATGGCCGATGGCTTCTCGCGCGTCTCCGGTCGACACGGCGTTTGCATCGGTCAAAATGGACCTGGCATAACCAATTTTGTGACGCCGACCGCTGCGGCATACTGGGCTCACTCGCCAGTGGTCGTGATCACTCCTGAAACAGGATCCATGACCCTCGGTCTTGGCGGCTTTCAAGAAACAGATCAGCTCCCGATTTTTTCCAAAATTACCAAGTTCCAAGCGCACGTGAACAATAAAGCGCGCATGGCAGAGCTAACCGCGCGCGCCTTCGATCGCGCTCACATCGAACTTGGGCCTACGCAACTTAATATTCCGCGCGACTACTTCTACGGCGAAGCCGACTACGAGATTCCCGCCCCCATGACGATTGAGCGTGGCGCAGGAGGCGAGCAGGCGCTCGACGAGGCTGCTGCGCTGCTAGCAAAGGCAAAGTTTCCTGTGATCCTCTCAGGCGGCGGCGTCATCATGAGCAATGGGATGGACGCGGCGGTGAAGTTGGCCGAGCTTTTAGACGCGCCAGTCTGCAACAGCTACCTTCACAACGACAGCTTCCCGGCAAACCATCGGCTCTGGTGTGGTCCACTTGGATACCAAGGCTCGAAGGCTGCCATGAAACTGATCAGCAAAGCCGATGTGGTGATAGCGCTGGGTACGCGCCTAGGGCCATTCGGCACGCTGCCACAGCACGGAATCGACTACTGGCCGAAAGACGCCAAGATCGTCCAAATCGATGCAGACGCAAAGATGCTCGGCTTAGTAAAGAAAATTTCCGTGGGTATTTGTGGCGACGCCCGCGCGGCAGCGCTCGCTCTAGTTCAGCGGCTCAAGGGCAAATCTCTTGCTTGCCACACCAATCGCGTCGCGCGTCTCGCCACCGTCGCTAAGGAGCGTAAAGCTTGGGAAAAGGAACTCGACGCATGGACGCACGAGCGCGACGCGTACTCGCTTGAAGTGGCCAAAGAATCGAAATACATGCACCCACGGCAGGCACTACGTGAGCTTGAAAAGGCCTTGCCGGCGCGCGCCATGGTATCAACCGACATTGGCAATATCTGCTCAATTTCTAACAGCTATCTACGGTTCAACGAGCCGCGCTCAATGTTCGCGGCGATGAGTTTTGGCAATTGTGGCTACGCTTTCCCCACCATCATTGGGGCAAAACTAGCCGCACCAGATCGTCCTGCCATTGCTTACGTGGGCGACGGTGCATGGGGCATTAGTTTCAACGAAGTGCAAACCTGTGTTCGGGAAAACATTCCTGTCACCGCCGTCGTTTTTAATAATGGGCAATGGGGCGCCGAGAAGAAGAATCACGTAGATTTCTACAATCGGCGCTACTTGGGCGTCGCGTTGGACAATCAGCCACACTGGGCCAACGTCGCCATCGCGATGGGCGCTGAAGGCTTGCGTATTGATCGACTCGAAGATGTAGGCGCCGCATTGGCGGCCGCGTGTGAGGCACAGAAGCGCGGCAAAACTACGATCATCGAAATCATGGTCACCAAGGAACTGGGCGACCCGTTCCGCCGCGACGCACTAGCACTGCCGACTCGCTTTCTGACTAAGTACAAACACACAGAAATCAAGCGCTAAATCTCTTTACTATTGCGGAGTGGAATCGCCGCGCCCAACGCGACGATCCGTCCTATATAGCACTCGCTTACGCAATCGCGCCTGAAATATCAATTGGAGACACTATGAAGAACTTTGCCCGATGGGCCACCTCTGCAGTAGTCGGCACGATGCTCTGCATCGCGCAAACCGCGTCCGCGCAGAGCTGGCCAGCAAAACCTGTTCGACTGGTCAACCCTTTTCCGGCTGGTGGCGGCACTGATACGTTTGCCCGGCCGCTTGCTGCGCAGCTCAGTAAACAATTGAGCCAGCAGTTTATCGTTGAGAACATCGGTGGCGCGGGCGGCACAATCGGCGCGGCGCAGGCAGCGCGCGCGTCGGGGGATGGATATACGTTTCTCATAGGTGCTGTACATCACACGATCGCGCCTTCTATTTACCCGAAGCTCTCATACGACATCGAGAAAGATTTTGTCCCCGTCACATTGCTCGCGGTCGTCCCAAACGTCATCATCGTTCAGCCCAACAAGCTGCCTCAGATAAAGACGGTAAAAGATTTAGCGGACCACGCGCGCGCAAATCCCGGAAAACTAAATTTTGGTTCACCGGGCTCCGGAACATCGCAACACTTGGCCGGAGAACTGTTCAAAGTCAACAATCAAGTCAGCATGGTGCACGTGCCCTACAAAGGGATGGGGCCGGCGATGCAGGATTTCTTGGCGGGTTCCCTTGATTTGGTCATGGACGGTATGGGAGCGTCTGCCGCGCAAATCAAAGGTGGCAAGGCGAGAGCAATCGGCTTGATGGCCTCGCAACGCTCACCGCATTTTCCAGACATTCCGACGCTCGCCGAACAAGGGTTTCCGAATTCAGAAGTATCAACTTGGTATGCGCTGTGGGCGGTACGCGGCACACCGCCTGAGGTCATTGAAACCATGTACCGCGAAACGCTAAAGGCGCTGGAAGAGCCCGCTCTCAAAACCGGCTGGGCCAACGCAGCGGCCGAACCCGGCGGGATGCCGCCGGCAGAATTCGGTAAATTCGTGCGCAATGAAATCGAGCGCTGGGCCAAAGTGACTAAGGCTTCCGGGGCGAAGCTTGACAACTAACTCACAGACGACTGAGGGTGCGCAGATTGCGACCCTAGTTTCTCAAGCTCGCACGGCGCTAGCGGTCGCTGAAAAGTATGATCAGGAGCGGGCGGATTTACTCTGCGCCGCCGCCGCTTGGGCCATTCTGGAGCCCGCTCGGAACAGGACGCTGGCGGAGTTGGCGGTTCGCGAAACCGGGCTCGGCAATGTCGCCGACAAAATTCAAAAAAATCACCGGAAAACGTTGGGTTTGCTGCGCGACCTGCAGACAGCAAAATCGGTCGGAGTGATCTCCCAAGATCGCGCCCTCGGCATCACCGAAATTGCGCGTCCAGCAGGTGTGGTCGGCGCGATTACACCGTCAACAAACCCCGGCGCCACGCCAGCCAACATGATTATCAACGCGATGAAAGGCCGCAACGCGATCATTCTCGCGCCCTCACCGAAGGGCTACTCGACCGCGCAAGAGCTCGTGCGCTACGTTCACGCCGAATTTGATCGTATTGGCGCGCCTCACAATTTGGTTCAATTGCTGCCATCTCCGGTCAGCAAGGCTCTCACGTACGAACTGCTTGCTCAGGTCGACCTTGTAGTCGCCACCGGCTCGCAGGCGAACATCCGTGCAGCCTACTCAAGCGGCACACCGGCCTTTGGAGTAGGTGCAGGTAACGTCGCCGTGGTCGTGGACGCGAGCGCCGAGGTTGATGCCGCTGCCGATCGCATCGTTCGCTCCAAAATTTTCGATAACGCGACCAGCTGCTCAAGCGAAAACAGCATGATCGTCGTCGACGACGTTTATCTGGCGATGATCGCCGCCATGCAGCGCGAAGGCTGCATCCTGCTGAGCGCTGACGAAAAGGCGCGTTTACAGCAAATCATGTTTCCGAGGGGAAAGCTTTCGCCAGTCGTCACCGCAAAAAGAGCATCCGAAATCGCTCAACTAGCGGGGATTGATCGCGCAAAAGACGCGCGCGTGCTGATGGTCGAGGAAACAGGTTGTGGGGAGAATTTTCCGTTCTCGGGTGAGAAGCTCTCCCCGGTGCTCACGGTGTATCGCGCGACGAACTTTGAGGCGGCGACTGCCCGCGTGGCGGAAATTTATGCTCACCAAGGGGCGGGGCACTCGGTTGGAATACACGCATCACCTCATCGTGCGGAGTCGCTCGCATTGCAGATGGCAACCTTGCTTCCTGTTGCACGCGTGATTGTCAACCAACCCCACTGCATTGCCACCGGAGGCAGTTTTGACAACGGATTGCCGTTCTCGCTGTCGATGGGTTGTGGCACATGGGGCGGCAATAGCTTTAGCGACAATCTCACCTACAAGAATTTTTTAAACATCACGCGAATTGCGCGCCCAATCAGCGGCCGCGTGCCAGAAGAGGCCGCGCTTTTCGCCGACTACTTCGCACACGTCAACCGATGACTGCTGGCTCCAACCCGCAAACGCTCCTGAGCGTCATGCTCACGCATGGTTCTGAGCAACCTGACGCCCCTTTTTTGTTCGCGCCCGAAAGCAACGCGGTTTTGACATATCAAGGCTTGGTCGACGAAACGCGTGAGCTCAGTGCGCGATACACCGCACTTGGGCTTGCCTCGGGCGATCACGTCGGTTTTTTACTGCACAACGGCTACCAAACTGCCACGATCTTTTTGGGCACGATGGCTGCTGGGTTAGTGATCGTGCCGTTAAATCTGCTGTCGGTGGGACAGCAACTCGCGTACGTACTACGACACAGCAAAGTTAAGCTCGTATTCACGTCGCAGCACTACGAGTCGCAACTGCTAGGTGCGATTGGCCTATTGCCGCCTGACATTGCAACGTCAATTCGTGTCGAAGTGATTGACTCCGACGCCCAACACATTCACGCGGAGTTCGGCCGCGTCGAACTTACCGCACGCGTCGACGCCGACTCCTCGGCAATGTTGATGTACACGTCTGGTACGACCGGTCAGCCGAAGGGCGCGCTGCTGACGCATGGCAACTTGCTGCATGCCGCTGCATCTGTCGCCGAATGGCACGCCTTCACAGCGCGCGATCGCGTGCTATCGTCGCTGCCGCTTTATCACATCAATGGGCAATGCATCGCGACGGTCACTCCGTTCCTCAGCGGCGGCAGCATCGTCGCGCCGCACAAATTTTCAGCGAGCGCGTGGTGGACTTGGGTGGCCCGCTACCAACCAACGTGGCTCAATCTTGTGCCGACGATCATCGCCTACCTGCTCAATGCGGCTGACGCGAACACCAAGCAGTGGCCCAGCATTCGCTTCGCGCGCTCGGCCTCCGCGCCGCTGCCGCCGGATCAACACCGCGCCTTCGAGCGGTTGTTCGGCATCGATGTCATCGAAGCCATGGGGATGACTGAGTGCGCATCCGTGGTGTTCTGCAACCCACAAGCGGCCAACAAACGCAAGTACGGGACGCCTGGGATGCCATGCGGTGTGGAGGCTCGTGTTGTTTCCACGGAGAATAGCGCTGTGCTCGCTGAAGGTCACACAGGCGAGCTGCAACTTCGCGGCGCAAATGTCATGCGCGGATACTTCAACGCCGCAGACAAAACCGCTGAGGCGATCACGGAGGACGGCTGGCTTCGCACGGGCGACCTAGGGCACCGTGACGCAGACGGCTTCTATTTCGTCACCGGTCGCATCAAAGAGCTCATCATTAAAGGTGGCGAAAACATCGCGCCACGCGAAATCGATGAAGCATTGCTCGCGCATCCCGCGGTGCTTGAAGCCGCAGCGGTTGGCATCCCTGATCCAAACTACGGGCAAGACATTCTCGCCGCGGTCGTACTTAAGCCCGGCGCGGTATGCGATGAAGTTGCTTTGCGCGAGCACTGCATTGCGATGCTAGGTCGCTTCAAAACACCAAAAACCTTTCGTCTTGTGGACGACTTACCAAAAGGTCCATCCGGTAAAGTGCAACGATTGAAGTTACTTGACTAGACCATGTGCATCGCGGTTTTGCGCTGGGATCCGGAGGACGCGTCGCCGTTGTTGCTAGCAGCCAACCGTGATGAATTTTTTGAGCGCCCTACGCGAGAGATGCATTGGTGGGACGGCGGCGACGTTCTCGCAGGCCGAGATCTCCGCGCGAACGGCGCTTGGATGGGATTGACCCGTCGTGGGAGACTCGCACTGATCACCAACGTGCGTAACCCGTCCATGCGCCGCAGCGGCGCGCCGTCACGCGGACACATCGTTCAACAGTTTCTTGAGGGCGACGCGACGCCAGAGGAATTCGTGCACCGTTTGAGTCAGCGCGCCCACGAGTATGAAGGCTTTAATCTGCTGTGCGGCTCGATCACACAACACGTTGAACATCGGGCGATCTGGTTCCTAAACTCCGCTGAAGCGCGGCCGCGAAGGCTAGACGCAGGAACGTATGCAGTCTCGAATGCATCATTAGACACGCCATGGCCTAAAGTGGAGCGTATCAAGCAGGGAATGCGGCACGCCCTCGCAAGTCTTGACTCAGAGACGCGCGAGGAGCGACTACTTCGCCTACTTACTAACGGCACGAAGGCGTCGTTACGCGACATGCCAAACACTGGCATCGCTCCCGACATCGAACGCGATCTGAGTTCAATATTTATCCGCAGGAACGGATACGGCACGCGCGCGTCCAGCGTGATACGACTGCAGCACAACGTAGCGTCGGTCGTCGAGGTCACTTATAGTGATGCACAAGCGGATCAGCTCATTCAACAACCACAACTACAACAACGGTTTGAGTTCGCGCTAGAAGACTAAACACGCTTAGTAGACCAACGCAGCCGCATTCAGCATTCCGACGGCAATCGACACCGCAGCGAGAAACGATGCAGGCGCCACCTCGCCTTCATGAATCGCGTCAGACAGCCCTGGCATCAGCATTCGAACAAAAACGAAAACGATAAGCTGCACGACCGTCGCGAGTACAGCGAAGACCAATAAATCAACAAGATTGACGGCATTCGCCACCGAGCTCGCGAGCGGTAATGCAAAACCCAGCATCGCACCGGAGAGCGAAATTGCAGCGGCATGATTGCCTTCTCGAATGAGCGTGATTTCTTTATACGGGGTGATCTTGACGTAAATCCAAGTGAACGCAAATAGGAGCGCAATCGCCACCGCGAAGAAAATCAAAAAGTCATCGAAATAGCGAATTGAATCGTTAAGCGTGTAGGTCATATCCTGGCCCTATTCAAAGTAATGCGGCGCGAACCGCGATGTATTCATGGTGATTTCGGTAGCGTCTTCGCGCAGACTGATGCCTGCAGGCGAATCACCTACGATCCAACTGCCGATCGTCACAAAATTTCCCTCAAAGCTCGGAATCGGCGTGTACTGTTGATACACGAAACCCTCTTCACCGTAGGTTCCATCTGCGCGGATAATTTCCCCGCCTTTGTAAATTTCGACATTGGCGCCTTCGCGAGAAAGTAGGGGCTTCTTCACGTAGTCGCCGAGCACTTTGTGGCGCTCAAAAGACGCGGGCAATAACAGCGGATGGTTTGGATAAAGCTCCCAAAGAATCGGGAGCAATCCTTTGTTCGCCAACACCATTTTCCAAGCGGGCTCAATAACTCGCATGTTGGTCTTGCGAAGATTGTTGCCGAACTCGTCGGCTAGCAGCCATTCCCACGGATAGAGCTTAAAGAGCGTATTAATACGCGCGTCGTCCATATCGACGAACGCCAAATCCCCTTCGCTCCAACCAATTTCTTCTACGGCGACCCACGGCGCGGTGAGGCCAGCCTGCATTGCCGTGTCACGCAGGTAATCGAGGTTGCCGCCGTCTTCTTCGTTGTCCGCCACGCAGGTGAAATGCACATTGCTGTAGCCGTGTTCGTCCTTAAGCCATTTCCATTGCGCGATCAAATCCTCGTGCAGGCTGTTGAACTGATCGGCGTGTGGTTTCACGTCTTCGAGCCAATGCCACTGCGCGACACTAGCCTCGATCAATGACGTGGGGGTGTCAGCATTGAATTCGAGAAGTTTGGGCGGCCCGCTACCGTCATAGGCCAAATCAAATCGTCCAAAAAGCGACGGATGGTCGTTATTCCAACTTTCGCGAATCAGCGCCCACGCAGCCTCCGGTATCGCCAATTCTTTGAAGCGTTCCGTTTCGATGATGTGTTCGGCGGCGGCCATACTCATCGTGTAAAGCTCTTTGGTCGCGTGCTCGAGGTCGGCTATTTCCCGTGGTGTGAAGTGGTAGCAAACGCCTTCTTCCCAGTACAAACCATCAATCGAATGAAAGCTAAACCCTGCGTCTTCACAGCGCTTCTCCCAGTTTTCGCGCTTCGGAACATGTTCTCTGCGCACGATCTAACCGCCTGATGAGTGCGAGGAACCGCCGCTGTGGCGCGACGACGACGCGCCGAACCCGCCACGCGATGGAGCCGAGGAGACCGTACCCTTGGCGCGTGATCCCGGCCGCGAATACGAGCTGTACCCGGAAGATCCGATGGAGCCGGAGCGGGAGTAGTAACGCGGACCGTAAAAGCTGCGCGATCCCGTCGCGGATCGCGTCGGCTCAACCTCTTCGCAATCGCCAGGCGTACCCCAATCGGCTTTGCATTCTTCGATATTGGCGTAAACGTCACGATTTAGGTTGTCGCCGTTTTCCATATTGCTACAACCCGCGACCCCGCCCAGCGCCGCGGCGCTTATCAACACTAGAGAAAGGTGGATGCTTCGCTTGCGTTGGTGCTTGCTGCGAAACACAGGGGCTGAGGCGGGTGCCGCTGCCTGGCGAGCCACCGCACTGGGCCGCGCTTCTTGCTCGGCGCGCGAGGTGACGGAGGTCTCAGGTCGTTCTAGGAGCGTTGTGTTGTCGTCGTCCACCGCGAAATCTTCCTGTGAGAGGTAATCTTCGCGGTGTTTTACGCGGCTCGTGCAGTTGTGTCAACGCGTGCGTGAAGCCCGCGCAATTTAGTGCACAGCGCTAGGACGCAAAAAACGAATCAACGTGCCGTCGCGCAGATAAATTTCGCCGTCGCCCGCGAGCTTTGCGCCCTCGAAATCGCGCTGAATGAGCAGCAATTCTTGATCTTCACGAGTGCCTTCGACCAAAACATCGTCCGGACGGGTGAATTCGTCGGGTGCGTGGAGATAGTCCGCGGTGAACACTGCGTCGTCGACCTGCACGAACGCGGCTTCGCTCATCGCTGCGGTGAGCGAGTCAAACATGGGCGTGGCGGGGGTGGCGATAACGGTGGTTGCAGTGTGCATCATAGTCTCCAGCTGGTAAACGTTGGGCAGAACATTTGCTTTTCAAGTATCTAAGCAATTAACGCGCCGATAGCGTCTCGCGATGACCTTCAAGTGACTGAGCGCCTTGCGGCACTCGTGAGCGGATGTTGACACAAGAAGCCGCGTCGGCGACCGCTTCAATAGAAAATCTGCAACTCACACACGCCGCACCGTGGCAAACAGGAGACTCGCCGTGATTGATTTGTACTACTGGACCACGCCCAACGGCCACAAAATCACGATGATGCTGGAGGAGGCGAAGCTCAAATATCGTGTGATTCCGGTCAACATTGGCAAGGGCGAGCAGTTCGACCCTTCGTTCTTGAAAGTTTCGCCGAACAATCGTATTCCTGCGATGATTGACCATAAGCCGATGCAACCGATGCCCGCCG
The DNA here is from genome assembly GCA_017989135.1 of Burkholderiales bacterium. Lineage (GTDB taxonomy): Bacteria > Pseudomonadota > Gammaproteobacteria > Burkholderiales > Casimicrobiaceae > Casimicrobium. Next base: position 4,724 of record JAGNQL010000008.1, on the reverse strand, counting down.
GCGAGCCGCTCACGTTGTTTGAAAGCGGAGCGATGCTCCTATACCTCGCCGATAAGTCAAAGAAGTTTCTGGATCGCAAGTCGGCGTTTTGGCGCAAGGAGGCGATTCAATGGTTGTTCTGGCAAATGGGTGGCCTCGGCCCGATGGCTGGGCAGAACCACCATTTCGGGACTTACGCGCCCGAGAAAATTCCTTACGCCATCAATCGCTACGTGAACGAAACGGCGCGGCTTTACGGCGTGATGGACAAACGTCTCGCGGATCGGGAATTTTTAGCGGGCGCGTATTCGATAGCCGATATAGCCTGCTATCCGTGGGTCGTGCCGCACACGCGCCAAGGCATGAACCTCGACGATTTTCCGAACCTCAAGCGCTGGTTTGACACGATCGCGGCGCGCCCAGCCACGATCCGCGCGTACCAAATCGCGAAGGACATGAACGCGCCCACTGCGCCTAGCCATGATGACGAGGCGCGGCGATTGCTGTTTGGCGTCGCTAAGAAGTAGCGCCTACACTTTGGGCATGAAACTCGTCCGCCTCATCTACGCAAGCCACCTCGTCGCGCCGCTCGCTAAAACCGACGCGCAACAAATCCTCTCGGCGAGTCTGCGCCGCAATAATGGGCTGGGCGTCACCGGGTACCTGTGCGTGTCGGCGACACACGCGCTGCAATGCCTCGAAGGCCCGCGCGACGCGGTAAACACCGTCTACAACCTCGTCGCCGCTGATCGACGCCACTCCGACGTGACACTGCTGCGCTATGTCGAGGCATGGCGACGATTGTTCCCGGTGTGGGACATGGGGTTCACCAGCGATCTGGCCACTGCTGCACCTGAGTCGGCGCGTTGGCACGGTGACAGCGGATTTAACCCGTATCTGGTCGACAGTGATCTCATCGAGAACGTCATCGAAGCGCTGTGCGAAAGCGCAGAGAAAGTGGAGCTGCGCGTGTGATTTCGGCGTGGCGTAAGCACCCGATACATAACGAACACTCTCGTCGTCTCGATATAGCTTTTATGCTCGAACGACAGCCGCTTGGCGCTTTCAGCGACAAAATGCACTTTATTGACTTTATGTAAAAAATCGCCAAAACCGCCGCCAGGTGGTCGTTGAAGCCAAAAAGTTGTTACTTTGAAGCGGAAGCGATTCGGGCGATTTGTTCTGCGGCGTTGGCGATGAGCTCTGGCGCGCGGATGACGGCTTGATCCAGCGTCATCGGGCCGGGCACGATGGAGAAACATCCGCCGTTGAAGGCAGTGTTGAGTTCTGCTAGTGCCGTGGCGTCGACGCCGCCGCTGATGAGCGTGGCTTTGAGCGTTTTGTTGCCGTGCTCACGCGCGATTTTTGCGGCGGCGAACGGTGTTTTGCCGAGAAGCGTTTGCGCATCGCTACGGCCTTCACCCGTGATGAGCCAGTCCGCCCCTTTGCAGGCTTCAGCGAGGCCGATGAGGCGCGCGACGGTTTGCGCACCAGACTCAAATTTCGCGCCGACCAATTGCAGCGCGTAGCCCAAGCCGCCAGCCGCACCCGCGCCGGGTTTATCTTTGGCGCTGCGTTGCAACGCGGCCTCCAGTCGTTCGGCGTAAGCTTCAATCACACTGTCAACGCGCGCCACGTCCGCAGCAGTGACCCCCTTTTGCGGGCCGAAAATCGCTGTCGCGCCACGCTCGCCGATGAGTCCGTTGTTCACGTCCGAAAGCAACGTAATTTCGCATTCCGCAAGCCGCGGATCAAGCGCAGTCACGTCCACCGAAATGAGCTTGGCGAGGCCGATGGGCGTGGGCTCGATTTCGCGGCGGAAGGTGCCAGTAAATTTCACGCCGAGCGCGGCGAGCAAGCCCGCGCCGCCGTCGTTGGTGCTGGTGCCGCCGAGACCGATGAAAAAGTGCCGAATGCCTTCAGCGAGCAGCAACCGAACGAGCTCGCCGACCCCGTAGGTCGAACGCTCGCCCACGGGCACCGCCATGTTTTGCGCGTCCTCGATGCCAACAATCTGCGCGACTTCGATCACCGCTGCTTCGTAAATGCCGCTGCGGATGAGCGCGTAGCCCGCTTCGCCCGACTGCCCGGCGGCGTTGCGTACAAGCGCCTGTTTGCGCCGCGCGCCGGTGCCGGCGAGCGCGGCGACGATGGCGTCCAACGTGCCCTCGCCGCCATCGGCCATGGGGCGCTTGATGATTTCGACGTCAGTGGCGTTTGGAAAGACGCGTCGCAAGCCAAGCTCCAACGCAGCGCACACGCCATCCGCGGAGAGCGATCCTTTGAACGAGTCAGGGGCGAGGATAATTTTCATGGTCAAGGACGAAAACGTTTTTCATTCACAGCAACGGCACCCCGTGTCCACAGTGGGTCAAAGTTACGCAAGGGTTTTTGGGCCTGACTGCTGCTCACCACTCACCGCTCACTGCTAGCAGTGGCCCGCCTCACCCGATCATTCACCGCATCCCATTCGGGCCCTTGGGGCGGTGCTTCGATGATGAGTTCGCCGTAACGCTGGCTGTCGAGTTTTCTGAGCAGTGCGTAGAGTTCAAATTCCCACGTCTGCGCGTCGGCCGCGAGGCGCACCGCGTGAAGGCGTTCGGTCGTTTCAACGTCGAACGAGTGAGTAATGATGCAGCGTGTGGGGCCGCGATCATGCGCCGCGCGAAACGCACGAAGCTGCATCCGTAAGCGGCGCTCGTCGATCATTTGCGTGGACGTGCGCGGAGCGTAGTGCGAAGCGAGCGCACCGGACACACGCGGCACGTCCGTCGCATCAGATGTATCAGTCGGTAGCACAACGCCGAGCACGCGCTCGATATCCGACACTCGAACGCGACCGGGGCGTAGCACGCGAACTGTGTCTCCGCTCACATCCACAATCGTCGATTCAATGCCCACTTCACACGCGCCGCCATCGAGCACGAGGAGCGCAATGCCCGGAAATTCTTCGCAAACGTGTTGCGCAGTGGTGGGACTCACGTGGCCAAATTGATTCGCGGACGGGGCAGCAATTCCCGCATTCGCGCTCGCGCTGTGTTGGGCGAAACTTTTCAGTAAAGCCAACGCCGTTGGGTGCGACGGCACACGCAAACCCACCGTGTCTTGTCCGCCGGTCACCGCGTCAAGTACATGCGCGGCGCGCTTGACGATCAGTGTCATCGGGCCCGGCCAAAAGGCACGCGCTAATATTTCTGCGCTCTCAGGCCACTGGCTCGCCCACGCGCGTGCTGCGGTTGCAGAGGCAAGATGCACAATCAACGGGTGGTCCGCCGGCCGCCCTTTCGCGGCGAATATTTTTTCTAATGCACTGCTGTTATTGGCATCTGCCGCAAGGCCGTACACCGTTTCCGTGGGTAGGCCCACCAACTCACCTGCCGCGAGTCGCGCGCACGCCTCTTCGACTCCGACACCGTCGGAGGCCACGATGCGTGGATGCGTTTCAGGAAGAGGCGCAGAGTTCGTCATCAGCGTCATTGGTATAGGCTCGCTTCACCGTCAGGGCGCGTTTTGAAGCGCCTGTGGGTCCAAAGATATTGCGCGATGTTCTCACGGACGCGAGATTCAATGAAAGTGTTCACGCGACGGGCATCGTCCACGTCGTCACCTGACGGAAAGTTCTCCCACGCTGGATAGAAGCGAACGTCATAGCCAGCGCCGGCCCTGCGCTGCGTGGCAATCACTGGCACCACGGCCGCACCTGTGAGTTTTGCGAGTCGAGATACACCAGTAATGGTCGCCGCGTCAACGCCAAAAAACGGCACGAACACCGAATCGCGCGCGCCAAAATCCATGTCGGGCAGGTAGTAAAACGGCAGACCCGCCTTCATCGCACGCAATATCGGCTTCACGCCCTCCGTGCGCGCAATGATTTTTGATTCGCTAAACCGTGTGCGCCCCGCGAGCATCATCGCGTCGATGTCGGCGTTGCTTTGTTCGCTGTAAAGCGAGCAGCCGGAGGTGTCAACGGAAATGCGAATTGCAGATGCATCAAGTCCAATGAAATGCGGACACAGCCAGATCACTGGCCGCGCAGTTTCGCCTTTTGCAGTATCCACATCGCGAAAGCGCTTCCATTGATGTTCGTCGTGCAAGGTCACGTAGCGCCGAATGCGCTCGCCACTAGCGTTCCACAAAAAGCCGTGTTCCAGCGCCGCTTGCATGTAGGCACGGAAGTGCTCGCGCGCGATCGTTTCGCGTTCTGCATCCGTTTTTTCTGGGAAGCATAGACGCAGATTGATCAGCGTAATACGGCGACGAGATTTCGCGAACGTCCAACCAAGCCACGCGAGCGGAGCGCTCACAGCGGCAATGATCCGCAACGGCACGAGCGCGAGCAGTTTGCTGCCAATGAGCGTGATGAGACCAGCGGCGGTCATGCAGACTCCTTTGTCGGTTGCACCACGCCCGCGGGTACTTTGTAGCGGTTGTAACTCCATAAATACTGATCCGGTGCCAGAGCGATCGCCGCCTCGACGGCGGCGTTTAGCTCGCGCGCAGCGGTTTCCGCGTGCTCGGAGAACGGCGCCAATGGTGTGAAGACCAGACGGTAGCCCACAGCATGCGGCAGGCGTACGCAGGCAATCATCACGACCAGCGCGCGCGTCGTTTTCGACAATTTTTGCGCGAGCGTCATGGTGTACGCGGGTCGCCCGAAAAAGTCCGCCCACACGCCCTCTCCACCTCGGTTCGGGTCGGGCACTTGATCGGGCAACAAGCCGACGGTTTCACCGCGGCGCAGCGCT
>JAGNQL010000087.1 GCA_017989135.1 Burkholderiales bacterium | reverse complement strand
CGTTCCTGCTTCGCGGTCATGCGCCCGGCACGCACGACAAAACTACGAATGCGGCGCTTTCGCGGATCTTCCACCATCACCGAATCGTCTGTCGCGGCACTATTCACTGTTTACCACTCACCGTTCACTATAGACGCGTCAAGGTAACAGCACCGTCCAACGCGGATCATTCATTTCCAAATTCATCGAAGCCTGCTTTCCCGCTTCGGTGTAATCCACCACCAAGCGACGTGGCGAACCCCACGTGGCGCCCGCATCAGTCCAAGGGGTGCGTGGTGAAAACACGCGCTCGCGCGCAGGGCCCCGGCGCTCAAACCGCCAAACGGCGAGCCGGTTTTCACAGCCGTCGCTACAAAAATCTACCGTCAAAAAATAACGTCCATCGCTATTAAAAAACGGCTCGTTTGGTAGCTCGGTCGTTGAAAGCGTTGAGCGCTGCACGAGCAGGAAATCGATTTTGTCAGCCTGTGCGCGAAACAACACCACCGCGTCGGCAAGAGCGTTGTACGCATAAAAACTATGGTTCGGTCCTGCCTCGCCCGGCTTATCCGCAAACAGAAACGGCGGTTCGCCCGGAACCATCACCGCTAATAAATCGCCATCGCGTTTAACCACGCCTCCCGCATTTTTTAACTGCACAGCCTCAAGGCGTTTGCCGCAATCGGCGGGATCAGCCGTATTCGCGCACAGCTTCGCGTATTGCTCGGCGCTAGGCGCGGGGACGCTTGACGGCGATTGTGCGGACACAACGGTCGTGCAAAACGCAGCGGATATTAGAAAGACGGAGAAGCGCATGCGGCTATTTTCGCATTGTGAAGCAGCGCCGACTCATCGTACGTGAATTTCAAATTTAGATACGACCAAACGATTTGTAGGTTGTGGGCTCTCGATCCACAAAACCAATGTTCATACACGGATACCAGATGCCTCGAAACTGCATCGGCCCGGTGTTGGGGTAAATGTGCGATTGCTCCAAATCTTTAAATCTTATGCCCATCTGCACAACAACTTCGTGTGCGTTCGCGAACCAAGCACTCACACCAAATTCGTCCAGCAAGTCTCGTGCATCGCGTTCTGAATAGGCCGTCACTCCCAAGCCTTGGGGAAGGTGCGGATCAACTGGAAATGAAAACCAGAATGTTTCGAGATGTGGATTTGGATACATAAGAAGCGCTCCTCGATTCCGCTTCGCTTCATCGAGGCTACGGGTGTTATCTGTCGCTAAGCCAAAAAATGCCGCCCCACGTTTTGGGGGCGGCAAAGTTCGCGCCTATTACCTGAACCTACGTACTTGACTAACCCAACACTTTTGCGATCTGCGCTTTCAGAGCGGCGTCGATCAACGCGATGGATTCATTGAGATGCGCGCGCGTTTCAATGTTTTGCCCCGATTTGCTGGCCGCGCGGCGAAGTGAGGCCAACAGTTCGGACGCAAATTCACGCTGGAGCGCGCGCGCGTCAGCTGGCGAGCGCGGGCTGGGGCGGGCGACCGCTTCGGCCATGAGGCGCACGTGCTCACGCTGCAAATTGCGACGCATCAGGTTGCTCGGCGCGCCGCTGTCAAGCTCGCTCCAAATCGTCTTTTGCAGCGTGCTGTAGAGCTCGGCCAACGAGAGCGCTTTGCTGCCATCGGCCATTTTTTCTGGTGCGACCAACACGCGTGCTGCGACGCTGTCACGCATGAGCTGATTCAGCGTTGCACGTTGCACAGCGAACACGCGGCCCGCGACCGATGAGTCAATCGGTGCCACGCGTGGCACGCCGATGTCGTCGTCGGCAACGCTGTCCCACCGCGCGTCAAAGTCCGGCACCAGTTTCGCTAAAAATTCTGGCTTGAACTTGAATGCATCAACGGCAAAAACGTTACGTGCGAGCAGATTCAATGCACGGCGTTGCTGCGCGGCGTCAGTGGGCGTAAGCGGTTGACGGCCACTGCCAGCCACATCACGACGTACCGAAACGCCACCGACGTACTTCGCGGCGAGCTCGGCAATCGGCCCCATCAAAAGGAAGCCGCGATCAAAGTGGCGACGCAGGGTTTCGTATTTGGTGCCCGGTTCGAGCTGACGCGCCTGCACGCGATCCCATACTTCACGTATCACCGCGAAACGCTTTTCGTAGAAACCCAAAGGGTCGCTCGACAAGTCGCTGCGGTTAGTCTCAGGGTCAATGCCCTCAACGATCGAACCGAAGCCAGCGTCTTCATCGGTCGCGTACGCAAGCTGCGGCTCGTTTGAACGCGACAGCGTCTTCGCCAGCTCCATGCGCTCGGTTTCGGGTGTCGTTTCTTTGTACCCGTACTCAATCGCCCACATGTCGTATGCGCCGACCGTGACCATCGAATACTGGCCTTGACGCTCGTCTTTGGTCGCGATGTTGAGCGCGTTGTAGTCCATAACCGACGCCGACACGCCAACCTCTGCACCGTACTTTGCGTCGCGAAGTTGCTCGGGTGTGACCGCCATCGAGCCTTTGAAGTTGTGGCGCAGACCGAGCGTGTGGCCGACCTCGTGTGCCGTGATGTCTTTGATCGCGTCCATCAACCACGATTCAGCGGCGGGTGAACCGTATTCAAATTCGCCACGCGCAACCAGCAAGTCAAGCGCAAACGCCGCTTCCGTCAACTTGTTGTCGGCGTAGGTGCACAACTCACCAGAGTTGCGGAACAGACCGACACCGCTGATCGGACGCGGCGGATCTTCTTTGATCCGTGCGCTGTACAGACGCGTGATGTCTTCATTCATTTCGATGTCGGCATCGAAAATTTCGCCTGTGCGCGGATCAGTTTTGCTCGGGCCGCGCGCGCCAAACGGAACATTGTTACCCGCGACCCAACGTACGGATGCAAAGCGTGTCGCGGACGTATCGAAATCATCGCCATCGGCTTGCTGCTTCACAACGATTGCGTTCTTGAAGCCGATTTTTTCGTAGGCTTTGTTCCATTCCAAAATGCCCGCACTCACCGCATTGCGATACGCAGTGGGAATATTTTTATCGAGCCAATAAACAATCGGCTCTTTCGGTTCGCTCATCGCGGCTGATGGGTCTTTTTTCTCTAAGCGCCAGCGATTGATGTAGCGCGATCGCTGTTCGCGTTTGTCGGGGTCGGTAAAGTCGTTGACGCTGGTCGTGAAATAACCCACACGCGGGTCGGCTTCGCGCGGACGCATCGGTTGTGCTGGCAACTTGGAGAAGCCGTAGTAGTAACCCATGAACAACGAACGCATGTCAGGCAAGGTCGACGGAAAACGTGCTGGTGGCGCAGACGGGTTGGGAATCGGTGGCGGCAATGCGATGCGATTCAATTGGTAGTGGCCGCGTACTGCGAAGCCTGTTTCCGTTTCGCTATTTTTTACTTGCGCGATGCTGGAATTTTTCGCGTCAAACGCATACGGCTGGCGAAACGTTTGCTCCAGCTGCTGCGCTGCCATCGGGAAGTCATTGACGAACAGTGCGTTGGCTTCAACCAATACGCTTTTCTTCTCAGGATGCGGCGCGCTAACGATCTGCGCGCTCGAAATCAAGCTGTCGGAAAACGAGCGAGCCACAGCATGGCGAATCGGCGCGTCGTTGGCCGCGGTGTAGGAGACGTTTCGCGCGATGAGTTGCACACCGTTCGCGCCAAACTTCTTGAAGCTCGCGAAAAATTGACCGCGACCCGCTGCGAGGAATCCGCCCATATGGTTGCCATACAAACCAGCGTCGCCGATGTTGTGCGTCACGTTGACCGAGAAGAAAAATGGCCGATCCCACATCGCTTCGGGAATTTCGATCCAGACTTTGTCGTCCTTGCGCCACGTCGTGAAGAAGCCCGCCTCTTCAGTCGCGCCTTTGATCACGTCGGCGAAGGGTTTGGCCGGAGGCGTCGCGCCTGGCGCAGTGGGCGCGCTAGGCGCAGCAGCGGCACTTGCCGCGGACTTACCGGTGGCAGCGACAGCCGTTGCAGCCGTTTGAGCCGCGGCCGCGGTTGGGGCTGTAGCCGTGCTGGCGTCTGCCGGCGCCGCGACGGTCGCGCACGCAGACAACCCAGCGGTTGCACCGATGGCGAGCATCGCGAGCGCAAGTGAACTGAGACGAAATTCCATGAAAATCCCTTTACGGTGAGGTAATGGCTTTATGCCTTAAGCGACAGTCTAGCGGGGTTTTCAGCGCGATTTACTAATTAGTCGACTAACGAACAAATCACGCTTTAACCCCCGTACAGCTGTCGCTGCGCGCAAAAAGGCGTACGCCTCAAAATATGTTTGACGCATGACTATAAATGGAACGCCGCGAACTTCAATCGATGTGGCGCATTCCTGCGACCAAGCGACGGAAACGCGGGATGAGTGACGAGGGTTCGCCTTCGCTGTGGTTACGCGGTGACGGCTTCAGCGCTCGCAGTGACTTCGTCCAAGTCTGCGAAAGTCAGCTCAATGGCCGCGAGCGCTTGATCCAAGGTTTCGCGCGTTACCGTAAGCGGCGGCGCGAACCGAACGACGGTGTGATGCGTGTCTTTCGAGAGCACGCCGCGTTTGAGCAGCGCCTCACAGAACACGCGGGCGCTGGCAAACTCAGGCTCCAGTTCCATCCCGATGAAAAGGCCGCGCCCGCGAACGGCACGGATGCCCGGATGACGCAGCGCGGCGAGTCTTCCGAACAAATAGTCGCCCATCAACGCTGATCGTTCCGCCAGCGCGTCGCGTTGCAACATGTTCACAGCGGCGAGCCCAACGGCGCACGCCAGCGGGTTGCCGCCGAAGGTGCTGCCATGGTCGCCGGGGTTGAACACGTTCATTACTTCCTCGCTCGCGACGAACGCAGAAACCGGCAGCAGTCCGCCGCCCAACGCTTTGCCGAGAATGACGCCGTCGGGCAGGATGCCGTCATGCTGAAACCCGAAATTACGTCCGGTGCGCCCCATGCCGGTTTGCACTTCGTCGCAGATGAGCAGCACGTTGTGTTTCGTGCAAATTTCACGCGCTTTCTTTAGGTATCCGAGCGGTGGCACGATGATGCCCGCTTCGCCTTGCACTGGCTCCACCAAAAACGCAGCGGTGCGCTGTGTGATGGCCGCTTCAAGCGCCGCGGCGTCGCCGAAGGGAACCGCAACGAAGCCTGGCGTGAACGGGCCGAAGCCGTCCTGATATTGCGCCTCGGACGAGAAGCTGATGACGGTCGTCGTGCGTCCCGCAAAATTGCCCGCAGCAACGATAATTTCGGCGCTGTTTGCGGGGATGCCTTTGACTTTGTGACCCCATTTGCGCGCCGCCTTAATCGCGGTCTCAACGGCCTCGGCACCCGTGTTCATAGGCAGCATGCGATCAAGCCCGGTGAGCTTGCACACGGCTTCGGCGAACGGTCCCAACGTGTCGGTGTAGAACGCCCGCGAGGTAACGGCGAGCTTAGCGGCTTGCGCGCACAACACAGCGAGAAGTTCCGGCTGCGCGCGACCAAAGCTCACGGCCGAATACGCGCTCATCATGTCGATGTAGCGGCGGCCCTCCGTATCCCACAAGTACTCGCCTTCACCGCGCGTCAGAACGACGGGAAGCGGTGAATAATTTTTCGCGCCGTAGCGATCTTCGAGCGCGCGCGGGGTAAGGGTTGTTGCAAAGGGGACGTTGAACTGCTGCATGATGAACTGCCGTTGACTGGAAATTGTGAAGGCAGATAATGCCCGCAAATCAACGCACTTTGGTTGCAACATGATGCACCGATTCGGAATATCATGCAGCTTTCCTGCACACAACATAGAAATATGCAGCCAAACGACGGTTCAGCGGTCGAACTAGACAAGATTGATAAAAAACTGATGGCCGTTTTGCAGAAAAGCGGCCGCGCGACGAACGTCGAGCTTTCTGACGCCGTGCATCTCTCCGCGCCGCAGTGCTTGCGCCGCGTGCGTGCACTAGAAGAGCGCGGCGTTATTCGTGGTTACGCAGCGGTTGTCGAACCCGCGAAAGTGGGGCTTGGTGTCATGGCGTTTGTGAGTCTCACGATTGATCGTTCGCAATCAAAGCGCGTGCGCCAGCTCGAACCCGAACTCGCAAAGTTTCCGGAAATCGTCGAGTGCCACACCGTGTCCGGCGAATCGGACTACTTGTTGCGCGTGGTAGCCCCGGACTTGGTGAAGCTGTCGAAATTTCTCACTGATCGCTTGCTGCAAATTCCTGGGGTGGCGAGCACACACTCGATGATCTGCATGGAAGAAATTAAACCGTTGTCGCCGCTACCATTGGACTGGGCGGGATGAGCGCTGAGTCAGCGCTTCTTGGACAAACGCTTTGCAGGAACCGCGTCGCTGCGCTTTAGCCACGCCTCAAGCTCAGCGTTAAATTTTTTCGCTTCGGCGAGCACCCATTCGATGAACGCTCGCACTTCGCCACGTGCGCGCGCGCGTTCGGAAACGACCATGTAGCAGCCCGCGCCGGTCGCCACCGCCATATCAATCGGACGAATCAAATCGCCGGACATGAACACGTCGGCGCCGTAGGTTCGACCCAATACGACCCCCTGCCCGCTCTGCGCGCCTTGAAACGTTTGCGCGATAAAATCGAACTTAAGTTGCGAGCGGCCGCGCACTTCTGGCTGCCCGATCGCATCGAAAAAACCCGGCCACGTGGAGCGCAATTCCGCAGGACCCGTACCCGTCGATTCGATCAACGTGTGTTGCGATAAATCTTCGAGTTGCTTCAACCGCGGCGCGGTTCGCAGATAGTTCGGACTCACCAGCGGAAACAACACTTCGTCGATCAACAGTGTCGCCTCAGGCGGCGCGGCCTCTGCGCGCAGATAGCGAATGGCGATATCCACGTCTTCCACCGCAAGATCAACCTGGCGATCCGTCGCGCCAATTTCGATGTCAGCGTTCGGTCGTAATGCACGAAAGCCCGACAGGCGCGGGATCAACCAAAGCGAGGCGAACGACGCAAACGTCGTCACCGTCACACGCGGCGAATTGACATCGCGGCGCAAACGCTCCACGCCCGAATCGAGTTCTGCCAGCACGCGCTGCACCAGCGGCAAGAATTCACGCCCGGTGGGCGTAAGCGCAATCTCACGCGCCTTGCGCACGAAGAGCGCCACGCCCAATTCGTCTTCGAGGCCCTGCACTTGGCGGCTCACGGCGGACTGCGTGAGGCTCAATTCATTAGCCGCCGCGGTCAGACTCAAGAGCCTTGCGGCGGCCTCGAATCCGCGCATTCCGGCTAAGGTCAGCGGACGATTGCGGTGAGTAGATTGAAAGGAATGCATGCGCTTTTTGCAGGCTCGGCTGCAATCAATTCGTTCGACAGAAGTGCATTATCACTCTTAAATACGGCCCAAGGAGAACTCTTCCACTTCCGCAAGACCGCAAGGAGTACAGCCATGAACAGCCATCAATTCCCATTCGCCACCCAAGATTGGACGCTCGCCAAGGCGCGCGCACTCTCGTTGCAGGCTGCGCAAGTGAATTCGATTGAAGCGTTGAACGGCCCGCTCTGGATCACCGTCTCGGGCAGCGCGCAGGATTTCTTCATTAACGCCGGCGAACACATCAAGATCCCGTGTTCGCATGGGCAAGTGGTCGTCGAAGCGTTGGAGCGCGAAAGCGTCGTACGCGTCGGGCAACACGCCGAAGCACCGCGCGAAAACGGGCAAACGTTTGCGCATGCAGCGTATGTCTCGCTCGCGCTGCCGTTGGTGCGCGGCCTACGTAAAACCGCCGATTGGCTCGACCCGGTGCCGAACGCAGCGCCCTGCGCGAATTAAGCGGAGTGTGGCGTCGGCTGCGCCACGTGGACGCTACACAATTCACGCGGTATTAACAACAGCTTTTTAGCGCTAACGACAGCCCAGCGGTCGTTCAAGGCACTTTTAAGCGTATGTTGATAATCAGGAAAAACGGCCTGCAACGACCGCGAGGCAGTCGTTGCGGGTGAAAAGCTGTTACTCGGCAATCACCATTTCGCCACGCAAACTATGCGGCGCGGCGTCGGTGATTTTTACGTCAACGTATTGACCCATCAAACGCGCGGCGTTCGGCCCGCCGGGAAAGTTCACGACGCGCATGTTCTCGGTGCGGCCCGCCAGCTCAGTCTCGCTCTTGCGCGAAACGCCTTCAATCAACACGCGCTCGGTTTTGCCGATCATCGCTTGGCTGTAGCCCAAAAAAAGCTCGTCGATGCGTTTTTGCAGTTGATACAAACGCTGCGATTTTTCGGCGGCTGGCGTGTCGTCAACCAAGTCCGCTGCGGGCGTGCCGGGGCGCGCTGAGTAAACGAAGCTGAACGCGCCGTCGAAGGCAACGTCGTCGATCAGTTTCATGGTGAGGTCGTGATCTTTTTGCGTCTCGCCGGGGAAGCCGACGATGAAGTCTGAAGTCAGCGACAAGTTCGGACGCACCGCGCGGAGCTTACGAATCGTGCTCTTGAATTCAAGCGCCGTGTAGCCGCGTTTCATCGCCGCGAGAATGCGATCCGATCCGTGCTGCACCGGCAGGTGCAATTGCGAGACGAGCTTCGGCACTTTGTCGTACACCGCAATCAGCGACGCGCTCATTTCGCGAGGATGGCTCGTGGTGTAGCGGATGCGCTCGATACCGGGGATTTCGTCGATGTATTCGATGAGCATCGCGAAATCGGCGATGTCGCTGCCCTCGCCCATTTTCCCGCGATACGCGTTCACGTTTTGACCCAGCAGCGTGACTTCCTTCACGCCCTTAATCGCCAGCTCCGCGATCTCGGTGAGCACGTCCTCAAATGGCCGCGACACCTCTTCGCCACGCGTGTACGGCACCACGCAGAAGCTGCAATATTTGCTGCACCCTTCCATGATCGAAACGAACGCGCTCGCGCCTTCAACGCGCGACGGCGGCATGTTGTCGAACTTCTCGATCTCCGGGAACGAAATGTCCACTTGGGAGCGGCCAGTCGACCATTTCTTCGCGATAAGCGCGGGCAAGCGATGCAAGGTTTGCGGCCCGAACACGACGTCGACAAACGGCGCGCGCTCAACAATCGCCGCGCCTTCTTGCGACGCGACGCAGCCGCCCACGCCGATCACGAGATTCGGATTGAGTTTCTTCAGGTCCTTCACACGACCGAGATCGTGAAACACTTTTTCCTGCGCCTTTTCGCGCACCGAGCAGGTGTTAAACAAGATCACGTCGGCCAGCGCCGGGTCGTCTGTGTTCTCGAATCCGCCGGCCGTTCCCGCATCGAGAATATCGGCCATCTTGTCGGAGTCGTACTCGTTCATCTGGCAGCCGAAGGTGCGGATGTAGAGTTTTTTCTTGGCGGGCGTTACGGACGCAGACGCGGCAGCGTCCGTCGAGGCGGGGGGCGTGTTTTGCATGTTGCAGGGCGCGCGGCTTTATCCGGCGGTGCTTTGAAGAGAATCCGCTATTTTATCGGTTCGCGGTCTCCGAGCCTAAACGCTTATCGTAACAACGCGTCAATGCGCGGCGCGCCCTCGAATCGAAACGGGATTTGATCGGTGTCGATCGGCAGTCGCCAATGGTCTGGGCTCGTGTATTCGTAGGCGCGATCAACGAGATTTAAGAGGATCGCATTGTCGGGGCCGAAGTTGCGAACGCCGTGCCACACGCCGGGCGGTACGATCACAAGCGCTTGTCGAAACGACCCAACGCGAAACTCGTTCAACTGCCCGAACGTCGGCGAGTGCGTTCGCGCGTCGTAGAGCACGATATGAACCGACCCGCACGCCGCAAACAACTGATCGGTGGTCAGCGCATGCGCGTGCCAGGCCGAAATCCCGCCGGGGAAAATAATCGACTGGAACACTTGCGCTATCGGGCGTGGATTCCCAAACCAATCCGCGCGAAAAATTTCGGTCAATACGCCGTTGCCCTTCATCATGTTCGGCATTTCGCGCGCGACGACGCCGTCGATCAGTGCGCGTGCGAATGGCTGCCCGTCGTGGGTGACGCTTTGTCGGTCTTTGCGTGCGCCTTGAAGGTTCCAATCGGGTGGTGGTATCGCGGTCATGTGTACTTTTCGTGATGTGTCGTGGTTAGCGGTAGCTGCGCAGCGCGGAAAAACTTGTGGGCGCGGGCGCAGCGTTAGTGCGTTGATGTTCTGCGATGAGCTGCTGTGCGACAAGGCTGATTTGCGCAATTTCTTCACGTTGCACGCAAAGCGTCGCTTCGAGCATTTCGCATTGAAAGCGCGCACGCGAAGCGTCATCACCCAAGCACGTTTGCCACATTTCAAGCTCAGCGAGCCGTTGCTCGGTGGACCACGTCGCGCGCGGCGGTGTTGGAAACGTAACCGCCGTCGGCCAAGTCCCGCTCTGACCGCGCAGCGTGTCGTGGCGCATAAATTTGCGAAACATCGTCAGGTCGGTCCACTCGCCCGCAGGCGTCGTGGCCCAACCTTCCGGCAGCGCGCGGTACGCCGCCATCGTGTGCCCAAACGTGGAGAACGGCATGCGATTGTCGTTCGTGGTTTGCATCATGTGGCGATAGCCTGGCTGCGACAGATCGCAGGCATACGCACGCAAGCTCGAGTCCGGCAGCACATGCACACCCAGCGTGTGGCCGTAGTCCGCCTGCGACAGCAAATGTGCCATGCGTTCAAGGTGTTCCGGCAGCCAGAGATCGCGATCGGTCAGATAACAGACCGCGTCGCTTTTCGTTGCGGACAGTATTTGGTGACGATACGGCTCGCCGCGTCGTTCGTGTTTCGGAAAAGAGATCAGCCGAAACCGCGAGTCAGTCGCCACTGCGGATTCAACAATCGGCAGCAGGGCGTCCGCGATGCCATCGCCGACGATGATCGCTTCGAAGTTCGCGTGTGTCTGCTGGCGCAGCGACGCCAGCGCGTACGCAATCGTCGCGCCGTGATTGAAAGTCGGCAGGAGAACAGTAA
>JAGNQL010000296.1 GCA_017989135.1 Burkholderiales bacterium | reverse complement strand
AGCACAGCGATTTGCGGCCATCTCACTGGACGACCCGCTTGTAGAGGTGCACGACGACCTTGACGCGCAGGTTTTGCCCATCTTCCTTGAAGAAGCGCAGGATCTCTACCCGCGCGCAAGCGACGCGGTAGCGCTTTGGCGTAAAGATGTGCATAACGGTGCGCATGCAGAAGGCCTCAAACGCACGTTGCACACGCTGAAGGGAAGCGCGCGCATGGCAGGCGCGATGCGGTTAGGCGAATTGGCGCACATTTTTGAAACCAGTTTGCTAGACACGTCCGGTGCGCCGAACATTTCGCGCTTTGATAGCTTTGACGAACACCTCGACGATATCGCGTTTCTACTAGAGCGGCTAACTCGCGGAGAACGCGATAGCGTATTGCCGCGCTTCGCACCTGCTGCGATTTCCGAGACGCCAAGTGAACCGATAGTTGCGACGGAGATCAAGGCCGACGAGCAAACGTCCGCCTTGCACGAGACCGCAGCGCCTGCTACCTCCGCCTCAGTTGTTCCTGCACAAACGCTGACGGAAATGGCGCAACAATTGGCCGTCCGCCAGCCAAATGCAGGTGCAACGACTGCCGCAACCTCTGCACCGTCCGACGCAGCGTCCGCTGGCTTCTTACGGGTGCGCAGCGATGCGGTCGAACAGCTCTCAGACGAGGCTGGCGAAATTTCGATACATCGTTCGCGTATCGAAGCCGAAATGCGCAACCTCAAATCCGGCCTTCTGGATTTGACCGCATCGGTCGTTCGCCTCCGCGGCCAGCTACGCGAGATCGAGATTCAAGGCGAGTCGCAAATTCAATCTCGCTTGGATCAGGAATCGCAATTCGACCCGCTTGAATTTGATCGCTACACGCGCTTCCAAGAACTGACCCGGGGTTTGGCCGAGGGCGTAAACGACGTCGCAACGGTGCAGCAAAGCTTACTCAAAAATCTGGCCGACGCGGACAATGCGCTCTCAACTCAAACGCGCCTTTCGCGTTCTGTGCAGCTGCGCCTGCAAACGCTGCGTACGGTTCCGTTCTCGAACGTTTCGGATCGCCTCTACCGCGTGCTTAGGCAAACCGCGAAAGAACTTAAGAAGCGCGCCAACTTGGACATTCGCGGCGGGCGTATCGAAATTGACCGTAGCGTGCTGGAACGCCTTGCCCCTGTACTCGAACATCTGGTTCGCAACGCGTTGGCGCACGGCATTGAAGCGGAGAGTATTCGTCAAGCGCAGCATAAGTCGGATACCGGTGAGTTAACGCTGACCGTACGCCAGCAGGGCAACGAGGTTGCCATCTCGCTCGCGGATGACGGCGGCGGCATTCCGCTCGACAAGGTGCGTTCGCGCGCGGTTGCACAGGGTTTGATCGACAACAACGAAAACGTCTCCGACACCCAACTCCTAGAATTCATTTTCCAATCCGGATTCTCAACAGCCGATCAAATCACTGCTGTCGCAGGCCGTGGCGTGGGCATGGACGTTGTGCGCAACGAAGTCGCCGCTCTGGGCGGACGCGTTGAAGTCAATACCGAAAAAGGCAAGGGCACGACGTTTACGTTGTCCGTGCCGCTGACGCTCGCGGTCACACAGGTGTTGCTCGTTGCCGTCGGCAAGTCAACCTTTGGCATCCCATCGTCCATCGTTGATCAAGTGCGCCAGATTCCCAAGAAGGAGCGAATCGCCGCCGTTGAGTCCGGCACTTTCGAGCACGCGGGGAAATCGTTGCCGTACCGCGCGCTCGGCGCGCTCGTGCGGGTTCCGTTCGATGTGTCGGTCGAGCGAACTTCGCCGGTGATGATTCTGCGAGCCGGCGACACAATGGCCGCCGTCGAGGTGGATCGCATCATCAGTAATCAAGAGGTCGTTGCAAAACCATATGGTCCGCAGCTTGCTCGCGTGCCGGGCCTTGCGGGCCTCACCGTTTTGGCTAACGGCACCATCACGCTGCTGCTCAATCCGATTAACCTCATCATCACACAAGAGGCCGAGGCGGTTCGACGCGCTGTGCCTGTGGAACCCGTTGCGGTTGCTGCGCCAATCGGCGTGCAGGAACATGTGGTTGAGTCATTTGTTCCTGAAGAAGCGACGGCAACGCAGCTTGCTGCCAACTTTGATGCAACTGTCGGTGGCGCTGTTGATGAAGCTTTTGAGGCGCAAGCCGAAGCCAATGTCATAGCATTCGAGCGACCCGATAGCGGCGTTCTGCTTGCGCCGCCTGCGACTCCAGCGCCCGCAGCGCTGACCGAGGCGGTGGTGCTTCCGTTGCTACGGCCAACCGTCGCGACGGCGCCGCATAAGCCGCTTGTACTCGTTGTTGACGACTCACTCACTGTACGTAAGATCACCACGCGCCTTTTGGAGCGTGAAGGCTACCGCGCACTTACCGCCAAAGACGGGCTCGACGCGCTGCAGGTGTTGGCGGACAACAATCCCGACGTGATTCTGCTGGACATCGAAATGCCACGCATGGACGGCTTTGAGTTCGCGAAAACGATTAAAGCAGACAATCGTCAGAGCCACATCCCAATCATCATGATCACCTCGCGCACGGCGGAAAAACACCGCAACCACGCGCGCGAGTTGGGTGTGAATGAGTACGTGGGTAAGCCGTATCAAGACGAAGAGCTGATGGCCCTAGTTGCGCAATACGCCGGTAAACCGACCTAGGCGTCGGCTTTCCGAGTCGCTGTGGCTCACGCGCCACAGCGCACGCAGTCCCGCGACCGCGCCTAAAACGAAGAAAGAGTGAAGTCGGCCTGTAGGCCGGGTTCTGTTCGTGCTTGGGTTGCCCCTCGCGCGTGGCGGTCATTCCTCTAGGACGAACGTTGCCGCACGCCTCAAGCTACCTACCCGCATGCTCCAACGAGCCGCCTTGGGTGAGCGATTGCTCGCTCACTACGCATGCCTATTTGATATTGCTCCGGGTAGAGGTTGCCGCGTTTCACCGTAACTT
>JAGNQL010000086.1 GCA_017989135.1 Burkholderiales bacterium | reverse complement strand
CGGCGAGTTACTTTTTGCGCCGCCAAAAAGTAACCAAAAAGCTCGCCCCGAACCCCGCTGTTTCCTCCGGTGCTCGCAACGGGCGGGACCCGCACAAATCGCCCGAAAGTTGCGCTAACGCGCAACCAGTGGGCTCATGGTGCGGGTCTACGACCGCCCGTTGCTCCGCTCCTCGGCGTGGGGTGACGGGGCGTTCAGAACCGAAGCTTGATCGCTTCGCGATTGGGTTTACGGGAACCCGGATGCGAGCATCCGGGCTACGGCGGCGCATTTTGGTCGAGCATTAACAAATACTTTTTTCGCGCAAATTCAGTCAGCCCGGCCGATTGCCCTGTTCGCCAGACTGTGGCTAGTGCATTTGTGTTCCCCATTCCAGCCAACGCGGGCAGCGCGAATCTCTGAATTCTGGCGGCCACATCTTCCGCCGCATCGAGAGCTTCGTGCGCGCTTGAAACTTTCCACCACAAATCTTTCTGTTCGGGGCACAGGAATCCAAGTCTTTCACGCCAATGTGCGTCAGGTATGGAGGGCCGCGTCACGTCGCGAACATCTGGGTAAATGAGAGCCGGCACGAACACTCCGACATTAACGGTGAAGAGTACCTCTTGGTTCGTGCTGCTTCGCGAACCCTGAACTTCGATCAAATGAATAACGTCCTCTACCGCGCGTGAAAACAACGCCGCAGCCTTTCGGTAGCCTAAGGGACTAAGCAGGTGATGGACCGTTGTGAGCGTGGGAGCCTTGAAGGCAAGCGTTGACATGAATGTTTGCCCAAACTGGAGTTACGTGCCAATTCTGCCACCTTAGATTGCAGTTCTAATGGTGCTTGGCGGCGCCGTGGCCGGATGCTCGCGTCCGGGTTCCCTTAACCCAATCGCGAAGCGATCACTGTTCGCTTTTAACGCCCCGTCACCCCGCGCCGAGCAGCGGAGCAACGGGCGGTCGTAGACCCGCGCCATGAGCCCACTGGTTGCGCGTTAGCGCAACTTTCGGGCGATTTGTGCGGGTCCCGCCCGTTGCGAGCACCACAGGGAACAGCGGGGTTCGGGGCTAGCTTTTTGGTTACTTTTTGGCGGTGCAAAAAGTAACTCGCCGACCGGCGAAACGAAGCCGTGGCAAACGAACCGCCTCATTCCACCAGACCCTTCGCAGCGCTCAGCCTGCCCCAGCGAAGGCTGCGGGCGAACGGGGGAGATGGGGCCAACGTGCGCGCGCAATCCACGTGGGTTGGTATCAATTTGGGTGCGGTGAACCGGCACGCTACGGGGTTCTGGGGTTCGCGGTTCGACAGGCTCACCACGAACGGGTACATGGCGCGGCGCGTCGCTTCGCATTCATGATTGAATCACCTCATGCTTACCCTCTACCACTGCATCAGCGCCCGCTCGTTCCGCGTCTTGTGGCTGCTTGAAGAATTGCGTCTTCCGTACGACCTGCGTGTACTCGCATTTCCACCACGCGCGCATGACAAATCGTTTCTTGAGTTGAATCCGCGCGGCACGGTGCCGCTGCTGATTGATGGCGAAACGCGCATGACGGAGTCGGCGGCGATTTGCGAATATTTGGCGTTGCGGCATTCGCCGGGTGCGTTGAGCGTTGGCGCCGACGAGGCCGATTTTGGCGCGTTTTTGAACTATCTGCACATGAGCGACGCGACGCTCACGTTCCCTCAGACGCTACTGCTGCGCTACTCGCGTTTTGAGCCGGCCGAACGCTTGCAACCGCAGGTGGTGGACGATTACTCCAAGTGGTTTCTTTCGCGCCTGCGCACGCTAGAGCCGCATCTCACGGCGCGTGAGTTCCTATGCGCCGATCGTTTCACGGCGGCGGATGTGGCGGTGGGTTACGCGCTGATGCTCGCCGAACTGTTGGAACTGCACGCGAAATTTACGCCCGCTGTGGCTGCGTATTGGCAGCGCTTGCGTACGCGTGAAGGATTCACGCGCGCACTCAGGGCACAGGAGCGCGCGGCGGTGGCGCAAGGCGTGTCTGCGCGACCCGCGACCGAGGTGCCGCCGCAGCTATGAGGCTGCGGCCTCCTATGCGTTGTGTGAGCGCTAGTGCTTATGCATGCTCTGGCCCGCGCCGGTTGCGTTCAGCGGACGCGCCGGGGCCTTGATCTCTACGGTTTGTTGCTTCTTGTCCGCGCCTTCGAATACGAGTGTGATGGGCACGGTGTCGCCAGCTTTGATTTGGTCTTTGAGGTCGATCAACATGACGTGATAGCCGCCCGGCTTGAGTTCGACCGCTTTGCCAGCGGGCACATCAATGCCTGGAATCGCGCGCATTTTCATCATGTCCCCGACCATCGCCATTTCGTGAATTTCCACGACGTTAGCGACGGAAGATTTCGCAGCGACGAGGCGCGTGGTCGCGGGCGAGGAGAGTTGCATAAAGGCGCCTGTAGCCTTTTGGCTGGCCACTGTGGCGCGCACCCACGGCTCGTTGACCGTGACTTGTGCTTGGGTGGCCAGTGGTGCGAGGAATGCGGCCGAGGTGATGAAGAATTTGAAGAAGGTGGTGTTCATATCGATCCTTTGTGGTGCGGGGGGGTTAGTTGGATTTGAGTAGCGTGCGAATGTCTGAGGCGAGCGCATCTGCGCCGAGGCTGTGCGAAACGGCAAGACGCAAGCGGCCTTTCGGGTCGTACACGTAGCTCGTTGCCGTGTGATCCATCGTGTAGCTCGCGCCAGTCGGAACTTTCGAATAGAAGATGCGAAACGCAGCCGCGGTTTCGGCGGTCGTTTTTAGGTCACCGTGCAACCCGACAAAGCTCGGGTCAAATGCGGCGGTGTAGTCCTTGAGCATGGCGGGCGAGTCACGCTCGGGGTCGATGGTTACGAAAATCACAGCGAGTTTGTCGCCGTCTGCGCCTAGTTGCTTTTTGACTGCCGCAGCACGCGTCAACGCGGTCGGACATACGTCCGGGCATTGCGTGAAACCGAAAAAGAGCAAGACCGCTTTGCCTTGGAAGTCGGACAGTTTTCGGGGCTTACCGTCGCTGTCGCGGAGTTCAAATGCCTGGGCGTACTCTGCGCCGGTGATGTCGATGGAGTTGAAGCCGCCAGGTTGCTGGGAGCAGGCGATGAGACCGAAGCTTATGTAACACGCTATCCAGAGACTCAGCACGTGGTGGCTACAGGGGGGCGCGCTTCCGCGCACATCGCGCGAAAAAAGTTGTCGCAGCGCTTGAAGTCTTTGTGCGAGAAACAGCATCATGTGGACGCTACTTTCTGACGTAACCGTCGCCAGCCGATCACAATGCCGGTGAAGCTTGTGACGAAACCGCCGATGCTGATGAGAATCATCCAAAAGTCCCAGACCGGACGATTGTTCAGGAGCGGCAACCAATCAAAGCTGTGCAAAAACGCGAACAACCAACGGCCAACGCGGCGGTGAGAATCTAGTTGATTCAGCGTTGCGCCGGTGTACGGATCGAGGTGCAGCCACGTAGCGTTTGCATCGTCGAACTTCACGCGCAGCACGGGCAAAGGTTTGCTGCTGCCGCCGGACATGGTGTGTGCTTCGCGGCTGTAGTAGTACGTGTCGTACTCGGTGAGAACGGTCGCTTCCGTCACTTTGTTGTTGGGGAACCAACGAGTGACCATCGATTGCAGCATGCCCATCTCAAATCGAGCGAACGGCTCGGCCGCTGGCTCGGTACTGTTTGCCGCTAGCAAGCGGCTGCGCGCGAGTGCATCGAGCGCCAGTACGTAGCCCTTGCCGTCGACCACGCGCCATTCCAATTCGACGGGTTTGAAGTCTGTGGCGGCAAATCGTTTGATCGCATCGTGTGTGTCGACCGAAAAAGCGCTGGCTTGCCACCGAGTTGACGCGCCAGCGCGCTGATCCAACTTAGGTGCGCCGGAGTCGAGCACCTTGAACGGATTCATCGACATCAAACCGCTGAAAATAAAGGTCACAGTCAGGACGCCGAAGACAAGGCCCACGATGTGGTGCCATCGCATCCAGCCCTCTCGGTACGGCGAACTTGAACCGGTTTTGTACTGCCCACTGAAGCGCCAACGCCAAACGCCGACGACCATACCGATGATGGCCAGTACGGTCCCGACGATGGACGTGTAGACAACAATGTCGTGCCACGCTGCGTCCAGCGCTCCGCCACGAAACGGGTAGAGCCAATGAATCCACGCGCCCAGCCAGTTCCAGTTGCGCTCCAGCCGCGAGGCGTCGCGGACGACTTCGCCAGTGTTGCTAGCGACATAAAGCGTCGTGCCCGCAGCATCATGCATCTGGATGTGATGAAGCGGACGGTACGGCTTGAGCGCGGCGGAGTGTGTCCACGCGTCTTCCGTGACGACGCCGACGTACTCTGCCTGCGTATTGGGCATAAAGGCACGCGCGCTCGCGACTGCGTCCGGTGCGCTGACGCGTTCGATGCGCTTGCCGCTCTGCGCGTCCACCGCGACGCGCTGGTTGCCTTCAAACGTAAACACGTAACGCGGCGCGCCCGCGACGCTCGTCAGACGCGCGGCGCGGGGTGATGTGTTTGCGATAGCGCTACCGCTAACGCTCGCGCCAATGCCCTTTGCTGCTGCCAGCGCCTCGGGTAGCGAGACGCAGCAATCTGAGCCCGTTAGCAACGGTAACGCGCTCAGCCGTTCGTGGTTTGTCAGTTTCGGGTACCCGACGTACATCATCACGACGCCCGATAGGAACCACATCGCCATAAACAAGCAGAGCACGACACCGAGCCAGCGGTGCGTCAGATACAACGCGCGTTTAATTTTCATCGCTCAGGCTGCGCCGACTAGAACCGCGCCTGTAGCGCAAGCTCAAAGGTGCGTGGCGCACCGAGGTAGAACATGCTGCCCACCGAGGCTGCGTACAGAGCGTCGGTGGCGTTGCGCACGCGCGCGGTGATCGTCGTGCGATCACTTAGCTGGTATTGCGCGTATGCGCCAAGCAACGTGTAGGCGCTGTCGTAGAGTGTGTTGGCGGTATTGCCGTAGCGCTTTGAGACGTGCCGCGCATCGACGCCCAACTCCCATTTCGGCGATAGACGGTAGGTCAACCACGCATTGGCCACGAACGCGGGAACGTTGTTTGGGACATTCCCCGCCCGCGATGTGGCGACACCGCTGACGTTTTCGATGAAGTCGTCGTACTGCGCGTCGGCATACGCCGCGTTCGCTTCGAGCGTGAGCGAGCGCGTGAGCTTTGCCGAGAGCGTGGCCTCTATCCCCTTCGATGACTGCGAACCAATCGGAATGGTGACGCCTGAGCCGGGGTTGGCGGGGTCTGCCATCGCTAGGTTCTTGCGCACGATACTGTAGGCGGCCAGTGTGGCGGCACCGCGACCGTCAGCGAAGTTGAATTTGCTTCCGACCTCAAACTGCCGCCCTTTCGTTAGATCAAAGGTGCGAACTTGCGAGAAGCTGGCCGTGGTGAGAATTCCGGCGGGTGGGTCAGCGGCCGTGCTGTACTGCACGTAAACATTGGCTGTAGGTGACAGGTCATAGACCGCAGCCAGACGCCCCGTGAGTGGCGTGTACGTCGTCTTGAAGTACGCGGGGTTTGATGCTGAAATCGTCGTCGGGCGTTTGTTGGTGCCTTCGAGCTTGATGTCGTCGTGCCGGAGCGCGGTCACAACGGAAAAATTGGGCGCAACACGCGTGCGGTTCTCCAAGAAAAACGCAAGCATCGAGACCTTGTTGTCACGGTCTGGCACGAACCCCGGCACCATTCCGGGAATGCTGAAGAAGTTCTCCGTAGTGAAGTTAACCGGGTCCACCGTGCTCACGTTAAGCGTGAGTGAGCGTGGAAAGCGCGTCTGCTTGTTCACGCTGAAGTCGAGACCCGCCGCCCAATCGGCTTTCATACCGGCCAGCGACATCTCGTGCGTCACTTCTGTGCGATTGCCCAGAAGGTCGTGATCGTGACGCTGCAAGAGCGGCGATGATCGCGTGACGGCGGTGTTTGCGGTGTTGAACGTGTAGGTCTCAACGTTTCGGTAGTCGCGCACAGCTCCGTACTTGTAGATCGTGTTAGTGATGCGAGTCGTCGCGCTGGGTTTGTATTCGGTGATCGAGCGCAACCAGTGCACATCCTGCCCGTAGAAACCGTCGGCGGAGTTGTAGTTCACGAAGCGTGTGGATGGGTTGATGAGGCCTTGACCAACCGTCGGTTTGAGCAATGGTGTGCCCCAGTAGATGCGGTCGACTTCTTCGCGTTGGTGTTCAGCGGCAAAGGTGTGCGATAACCGTGTACTGATGTCCGTGCGTAGTGACGCAGCCACCTGTCGCGAACGACGCTCCATCCCATTGACCCAGCCCTCAACGCCGGTAACGTTCACGTCCAGTCGCGCGGTGTTTCTGACGCCCGCCGGATCGCCAAAGCGTTGATTGATACCAGCGGCGACTTGAAACTGTTTGTATGAGCCGACGGCGAAACGAACGTCCTTGAAGTCCGCTTTCGGATCGGCTAGTTTCGTGACCACATTGACGGAGCCGCCCACCGCGCCAGCACCGAACAAAAAGGTCGATGGCCCGCCAATGCCTTCGACGCGATCGACGATCCAACTGTCGATAGGACGACCGGAAATCGCGTCGTATTGCACCGTGATGCCGTTGAACAGTTGGGTGATATTGCTGGTGCCGAAGCCGCGATACGCAATCGTCCCCGCAGAGCCCGGCGGTGAAGCGGACATTACACCGGGAATGCTTTTTAGCGCTTCCTGGGAGTCATGCGCGCCACGCTTTTCGAGCACTTCGCCGCTGACGACTGTGACCGACGCTGGCGTGTCGCGCACGGTCATGTTCAGGCGTGATCCGGTTCCTGCGGGCGCGTCTAGGCTGGGTGCGTCGTGCGGCGTGGTGCCTGTGACGCGTACGGTTTCGACGCGTTGAACGGATTTCTTTTCGTTTTGGGCCGAGTCACTGGTGCTGGTCTGCGCCGTGGCAAGGGTGGCCACAGTGGCGGAGGTGGTCGCGAGTGCTGCGGCGATTGCGATGCGGATGGATTTCTGTTTCATGGTGCTGACTGCAAATACTTTTTTGGAACGCGCACGAACGAATGGCCAAAGGCCAGCCGCGTCGGCGTGAAAATAGGAGAGGCGTTGATGAGCGGCGTCGAAACGCGCGAGTCACCGCTGCAGTGAAGCAAGCGTGCTCAGGACGCGGCGATCAATACCCGACGGGCGTTGTCAGGCGAGAGTCGGCGGTGCCCGCGAGCGCGAAGGCGCCCAGGCGTGCGAAGGCCGCGTGGCGGCGTAGAAGAGGGCAGGGAACGTCGCATGCTCAACCGTTTGCGGCACCAAGGGAGCGGGCGCGGGTGGGAGCGTGGCGGGCGTTTGTTGCAAGTGGCAGAACGGGCAGTGACCGCTGCTCGTTTGATGCTTGGACGTTTCGGACGACATTGGGTCGCCGTTGGCGTCCACAGCGACGCGCTTGGTGCCTTCGGCTGAGCAGAGTTCTACCCAACCGGCGACGCCAGCTGTTCCGTTGATCACGGCCGCCCATGCAGGCGCAAGCGACGCAAACGTCATCACCAAAACGGCGATGGCGGCGAGAAGCTGTTGCTGAGCGCGACGGAAATGCATGGGGTGGAATTCTAGGCGAGGAACGAGCGGTATGACATCAGATATGGCTTTTTGCATGTAACGACTGGCCAGCGGTCGTTGCAGCCAATATTTGTGATTAGTCGATATGTTAGTAAAAGTGCTTGTAACGACCGTGCAGTAGTCGTTAAAGCACAAAAGCTGTAAAGCATGATTTGGCGCAAGCAATCCCGACCAAAGCTGCGGGATATTTGGTTGAACGATTTAGTCGGATATCGTATAATCCGACTAATCCAATCAAGTTCTCGCTGCGCCTATCCCGGTGCTTCGATGGATGCTTGATCGGTCAACCCCGCGAGTGAATCAACGCTATGAAACTCACCACCAAAGGCCGCTTCGCTGTTACCGCCATGATTGATGTGGCGCTCTTTAACCACGAGGGGCCGGTCACGCTGGCCGAAGTGTCGGCGCGGCAGAAAATTTCGTTGTCCTACCTTGAACAGCTGTTCGGCAAGCTGCGTCGCCACGGGCTTGTTGAGAGCGTTCGCGGTCCTGGCGGCGGCTACAACCTCGCCAAGCCACCGGGCACGATGAGTGTCTCCGACATCATCCTTGCCGTCGACGAACCGATCGACACTACGAACTGCGGTGGCGAAAAGAACTGCAACGATGAGGGCATCTGCCTCACGCACCACCTCTGGTCCAGCCTTAACGCGCACATCTTCACCTACCTGCAAGGCGTTAGTCTGCAATCGTTGGTTGACGACGCCAAAGCGCGCAAGAACCCGTCGATTCACATGGTGAAAGATTTACGCAAGTCGACGCCACCGCACATCATGACTGCGTAATTTTTGTTTTTGTCTACTGACCCGAGTTCTTGAATTTATGAAGCTTCCGATTTACATGGACTACAGCGCTACCACCCCGGTTGATCCGCGGGTGGCGGCCAAGATGATTCCGTTCCTCACAGAGCATTTCGGCAACCCGGCGTCGCGCTCGCATGCGTACGGCTGGGAAACCGAGGCCGCCGTCGAAGAAGCGCGCGACGAAGTAGCAGCGCTTGTGCACTGCGACGCGAAAGAGATCGTCTGGACGAGCGGCGCAACGGAGTCGATCAACCTCGCACTCAAAGGTGCCGCGCAGTTCTACAAAGAAAAAGGCAAGCACCTCATCACGGTAAAGACCGAGCACAAAGCCACGCTCGACACCATGCGCGAGCTGGAGCGTCAGGGCTTTGAGGTCACGTATCTTGACGTGAAGGACAACGGTCTGATCGATATGGACGTGTTCAAGGCCGCGCTGCGTCCCGACACGATTGTCGTGTCGGTGATGTGGGTGAACAACGAAATTGGCGTGATCCAACCGATCAAAGACATCGGCGAAATCACGCGCAGCAAAGGCATCATCTTTCACGTTGACGCTGCGCAGGCGACGGGCAAAGTTGAGATTGATCTGCAAGCGGTCAAGGTTGATCTTCTGAGCATGAGCGCACACAAAACCTACGGGCCGAAAGGCATGGGCGCGCTGTTCGTCCGGAAGAAACCACGCATTCGTTTAGAGGCGCAAATTCACGGCGGCGGACACGAGCGCGGCTTTCGCTCGGGCACATTGGCGACGCACCAGATCGTCGGCATGGGCGAGGCGTTCCGTTTGGCGCGCGTCGAAATGGCGACCGAAAATGAACGTATTCGCATGCTGCGCGACCGTCTGTACAACGGCCTCAAGGACATTCCCGAAGTGTTCATCAACGGTGACATGGAGCAACGCGTTCCGCATAACCTGAACATCAGCTTCAACTACGTCGAAGGCGAAAGCCTCATCATGGGCGTGAAAGAGGTCGCGGTCAGTTCGGGATCGGCGTGTACGAGTGCGTCGTTGGAGCCGAGCTACGTGCTCCGAGCGCTGGGTCGCAGCGACGAACTCGCGCACAGCTCGATTCGCATGACGGTTGGGCGTTTCACGACCGAAGCCGATGTGGATACGACGATTGCAACGATGAAGCGCACGGTTGAGAAACTGCGCGCGATGAGCCCGCTCTGGGATATGCACTTGGACGGAATCGATATATCGCAGGTGCAATGGGCTGCTCATTAACTGCAGTGAGCGGTGAACAGTGATTAGTAATTAGCAGCAGTGAATTGTGAATAGCGAGCAGTGGGGCGGAACGAATGCAACCACTACTCACTGTTCACCGCTCACTGCTCACAAAATTTACGGAGTAAATTTCCATGGCATACAGCGAAAAAGTCGTCGACCACTATGAAAACCCACGTAACGTGGGCGCGTTTGGCAAAGACGAAGCCGACGTTGGCACCGGCATGGTCGGTGCACCGGCCTGCGGCGACGTGATGAAGCTGCAAATTAAGGTCGGTGCGAACGGCATCATCGAAGACGCCAAATTCAAGACCTACGGCTGCGGCTCGGCGATTGCGTCGTCGTCGCTCGTGACCGAATGGGTCAAAGGCAAAACGCTCGACGAAGCGATGAACCTGAAAAACACACAAATCGCCGAAGAGCTCGCGCTACCGCCCGTAAAAATTCACTGCTCCATCCTCGCCGAAGACGCGATTAAGGCTGCCGTGCAGGATTACAAAGCGAAGCACGTGGTTACCGAAAAAGTCCCCGCTTAGTCTTGTAGATGTACGGTGGGCAACTTGTTGCCCACGCGTTTTCACCCTCGAGACGAACTGAAGTGTTGGTGGGCAACAAGTTGCCCACCCTACGGAGTAAGAAATGCCAGTCACACTCACCCAAGCCGCCGCCAATCACATCGAAAAATACATTGCCAAGCGTGGCAAGGGTATTGGTATTCGCCTCGGCGTGAAGACCACGGGCTGCTCAGGGCTTGCGTACAAACTTGAGTACGCCGACGAGTCGTTGCCGGAAGACATGGTGTTTGAAAGTCATGGCACGAAAGTGTTGATTGATCCGAAAAGCCACGCGGTACTAGACGGCACTGAGCTCGACTTCCAACGTGAAGGCCTCAACGAAGGCTTTAAGTTCAACAACCCACACGAAAAAGCGCGCTGCGGATGCGGTGAATCGTTCACGGTCTAAATTTCGTTGCGCTGCCGACGTGCAGCGAGAACGTCCATGAACCATTTCGCCACTTTCGATCTCGCGCCTGCTTTTGCGCTTGATCTAACCAGTCTTTCGTCCCGCTATCGCGACTTGCAGGCCGCTGTTCATCCTGACCGTTTTGTGAATGCGACTGACGCCGACAAGCGTGTCGCGATGGAGCGTGCAGTGCAGATCAACGAAGCGTTCGCAACGTTGAAAGATCCCGTGCGTCGCGCGATGCACATGCTGTCGCTGCACGGCATCGACGGCCTCGACGCCAACGATACGTCGATGCCT
>JAGNQL010000295.1 GCA_017989135.1 Burkholderiales bacterium | reverse complement strand
CACCAAACTTGCGCGATAACACCGTGGTGATCGCCGCCGTCAACGTGGTCTTGCCGTGATCCACGTGTCCAATCGTGCCCACATTAACGTGCGGCTTCGTACGCTCAAACTTGCCTTTTGCCATGATCAGTAGCCTCGCGAGATGTATATCAAAGAACGGGAAATGGTGCCCATGATGCGGATCGAACGCACGACCTCTCCCTTACCAAGGGAGTGCTCTACCACTGAGCTACATGGGCGGATGTTTGGGCTCTCGCGCTGCTGGGCGAAATCGCAAACATCGAACCATTACCTCGGCCCAACAATGTATGGAGCGGGTGAAGGGAATCGAACCCTCGTCATAAGCTTGGAAGGCTTCAGCTCTACCATTGAGCTACACCCGCAGTAGCCCAGCATCCGCCGAACGCACCGCACACACCGGATCAATAACGCTTTTGTTTTGCGACAACCCACACAGGCGCACTGGCGGAAAAGACGCGGTTCGCTAACTTGTATCTCGCGACGTTACGTTGTCGCGACATCAAATTGGTGGAGAGGGCTGGATTCGAACCAGCGTACTCATAGAGGGCAGATTTACAGTCTGCTGCCATTAACCACTCGGCCACCTCTCCACGCGAAGGAACTTGAAATTATGCAGCATCTAGGCGCCGACGTCAACCGAGAGGATGAGCCAACGTCTAGCCAGTTCGTTAGAGCAGCTTTTGTGCGCCAACGACCGCCACATCTGAATATCCGTCGAATTCAAGCGAATATCGACATTGGATATAAAACGCTTGGAAGCGCCGCTTAGCTGCGCTTGGCGCTAAAAAGACGTATCAAATGTTGTTTGGCGGAAGCGGTGAGATTCGAACTCACGAACGGGTTGCCCCGTCGCCGGTTTTCAAGACCGGTGCCTTCAACCGCTCGGCCACGCTTCCTGCACTTCTCAACAACACTCTGATTCCACGGACCGGCCGGTTTTAGCTTCGCTAGTCCAGTCGCTTTCGCGACTTGGGACCAAGACCGGTGCCTTCAACCGCTCGGCCACGCTTCCTGCAACCGTTAATTCTATGTCGAAATGCTGCGCCGCAGCTTTGCATCGAGTGGTGCAGCCCTGTTGTTGCATGTAGTTTTTTCTCGTTATAAAACTACATGCCTATGGCTACTAGAACGTCCTTTGCTTCCCCTTCGCTCAACCCCGTCGTTGCGCACATCACTGAACAGATCGCTACCCGCAGCAGAACGCGACGCTTGGCGTACCTCGAAACCGTCGTCAAACAACGCGCGCAACGCCTGACGCGTCGTCGATTATCGGCCGCCAACCAAGCGCATGGGTACGCCGCGCTGCCCAGCGGCGACAAGCTAAAAGTGGTCAGCGAACCGGTGCCGATGATTGGCATTGTTTCGTCTTACAACGACGTACTCTCCGCGCATCAGCCGCTCAAAGACTATCCGGCCATCATCATGGAGGAAGTTCGCAAGCACGCGGCTGTCGCGCAGTATGCGGGTGGGGTGCCAGCGATGTGCGACGGCGTGACGCAAGGGCAGCCGGGCATGGAGCTCTCGCTCTTCTCCCGCGATGTGATCGCGATGTCAACGGCAGTGGCGCTGACGCACGACTTGTACGACGGCGCGATGCTGCTAGGCGTGTGCGACAAGATCGTGCCCGGCTTGTTGATGGGCGCGTTGTCGTTTGGGCATTTACCCGCGATTTTCGTTCCTGCAGGGCCAATGCCGAGCGGGCTCTCGAACAAAGAAAAATCAGACGTTCGCAAGCTTCACGCGCAAGGAAAAGTGGCGCCGTCCGCACTGCTCGAAGCTGAAATGGCGGCGTACCACACCGAAGGTACCTGCACGTTTTACGGAACGGCGAACAGCAACCAAATGCTCCTTGAAGCGATGGGCTTGATGATCCCCGGCGCGGCGTTCGCGCAACCGAGTGACCCGCGCCGCACAGCGCTAACACGCGCCGCTAGCCAGCGGATCGCGGCGCTCTCAAAGCTGCAGCGCGGCATTGGCGAATGGGTGAATGAACGCGTTTTAGTCAACGCGATTGTGGCGCTGCTCGCCACGGGTGGCTCGACTAATCACACGATGCATTGGGTCGCGATTGCGCGCGCGGCGGGCTTTGAATTGACGTGGCAGGACATTGACGCGCTGTCGAAAGTCACGCCGCTATTGACGCGCCTCTATCCAAACGGCGAAGCCGATGTAAACGATTTCAATCGCGTTGGTGGCACGGCTTTTTTGATCCGCGAACTACTTGACGCGGGCCTCATGCACGACGATGTTGAAACAGTCATGGGCAGCGGCATGCGTACATACACGCATGCGCTTGATGCACATTCGAATACGCTCAACTACCAACCAGCGGTTGCAAACTCGCTAGATGTAACGGTGCTGCGTTCTGCCGGAAATCCATTCGGCCCTGAAGGCGGATTGCGCGCACTTAGCGGCAATCTTGGACAAGCCATTTTGAAGATTTCTGCCGTGGCGCCGGAACATCGTTTGGTCACTGCGCCCGCGCATGTGTTCGACGCGCAAGTCGACGTGATCGCCGCATTTAAGGCCAATCGCTTTACTGCGGACGCCGTGGTGATCGTTCGCAACCAAGGGCCGCGCGCCTGCGGAATGCCGGAGCTGCATCAGCTCACACCCGCGCTTTCTGTCTTGCTTGATCGCGGCCTTAAAGTGGCGCTGGTGACGGACGGGCGCATGTCTGGCGCATCGGGCAAAGTACCCGCTGCCATTCACGTCACGCCCGAAGCAGCCTCAGGTGGGCCATTGGCTCGCGTGCTGGATGGCGACATCGTCACCGTAGACTGCGACGCTGGCGAGCTCATCTTGCATGTGGACGAGGCGACACTCGCGGCACGCAGCAGCGCGCCCGTGCCTGAATCACCAACGGGATGGCGACGTGAACTGTTCGCTGTGTTCCGCAACAATTGGAGCGATGCACACCTGGGTGCCTCTGTATTCTTTCAATAGATTTTTCAAGAAACCCCTATGA
>JAGNQL010000294.1 GCA_017989135.1 Burkholderiales bacterium | reverse complement strand
GTCGTACTCAACGTGGGCGCAGTCGACGCGAGCGTTTTTGAGCAATATCGCGTGAGCTACCTGATGAACAACGGCAAAGCCGTGGTCACGGAAATGCACGCTGATGAGCGCTTGCCGGAGGAGTACACCGCGGCGCTGGTAGTTGCGCGATACGATGAGCTGGCCGAGACTTGTGCTCGCCTCGTGACGGACCATGCGTGGCGCACTCGGCTTGGGGGTGCGGGATCTGAAGTGTTGAAGCTCCCTCTATTTGCGCAGTGCTTGGATACCGCGCTTGCACGTCTCTCAGCAGCGAAGGATGAGCTGTGATCGAAATCGTCAGCGCAACGCGCCTTACGGATGCGGCTTTTTGGAAGTCTTCGGCGCTCGGCATCTCGCTGCAACGGTTGTCGCGTGACCGACGCATTCGATGTCACATCGTGTTCCAAAATTCGCGCGGGTTGCCTGACGTCTACAACGCCCGACTGGCCGCTGCTCGCGAAGGCGAAGTACTTGTCTTCGTTCACGACGACGTCTGGATCGACGACTATTTCCTTTCGACCAGGATTCTCGAAGCAACGCAAAGATTCGACGTAATTGGCGTCGCCGGGAATCGCCGATCGCTGCCACGACAGCCCGGTTGGGGTTTCTGCGATGAGAACTTCACGCAGGACGATCCAGCGAATCTGAGCGGAGCCGTTGCGCATGCGCGAGGTCCGTTTGGTCCAATCGCGTATTTCGGAGAGACGCCCGCAGCCTGCGAACTGCTAGACGGCGTGCTCATAGCAGTGAACTCCGATGCACTCAGAGAACGCGATGTGGCCTTCGATTCAAGGTTCGATTTTCATTT
This sequence comes from Burkholderiales bacterium, assembly GCA_017989135.1. GTDB lineage: Bacteria > Pseudomonadota > Gammaproteobacteria > Burkholderiales > Casimicrobiaceae > Casimicrobium. Next base: position 2,162 of record JAGNQL010000294.1, on the reverse strand, counting down.
CTACGACTTGGACTTTTGTCGATCAGCTCGACAAAAAGGCTTACGGGTAGGGACTTGGCCAATTGCTATTACGCACCAGAGCATGGGGGCGTTTCGGTCAGAGGCTTGGGAAAGGAAGTACTCTGAATATTGCGCCAAATGGTGGCCTTAGGCGTAGCGCCCAGAGTGCGACGACGGTTCGAAACGGTAGTTCGTAGTCGAGGCGGTGAACGCTTGGAGGTCGCGCTGCTACGATTGCCCCTCAATCACATTGCCCCGCGCTCATGTCACAAGAAAGTGAACCGCCGTTGAGTATTGCCAGTGCTCCGCCGGTCTCGTCGTCGCAGCTCCATACATTGCGTGTCGGGGTGCTCGCTGGTAGACCGGAACTAAATTTCGTCACCTTCATCGGAAACGAGGTGATGCGCCCGGTATTTTGGGATGCGGCGACGGCACTTGCAGAGGCTCTAGATTCGCGCGGACTGTCGGTTGGTATGGGCGTGAACGAGATTGTCCGGTCCGGAACCAACTATGTGTTCGGTTTCCATGGTTTGGGCGCGACCACGCGAAAGGGCGTTCTTCCGCGTGGATCGGTGATCATTAACTCGGAGCCAATTGCAAATCCCGAGCAAGTTTCTGGACATATCGACTGGGCTACCTATTTGCCGCTTTTGGATGGGATGCACGTTTGGGATTACAGTCGCCGCAACGTTGACGCATTTGTCCGCGCAAACGTACCTTCCGCGTCGTACGCGTGGGTGCCGATCGGATATGCACAACGAAACGTATCGAGCCTAACGCTGCCGCCGGGGACGCAGGACATTGATGTACTTTTCTACGGACGAATAAATGAACGGCGCGGTAAGACGCTCGAGCAACTTCGCGATGCGGGTTTGCGTGTGTACGCTGCCGAGGGCGGTGTGGAGGGAACTGTCCGCGATCAATTGGTCGCGCGATCCAAGGTCGTGCTCAATATTGGAGTCGTCCCTGACAGCGTCTTCGAACAATACCGTGTCAGCTACATGCTGAATAACAGCAAAGCCGTCGTAACCGAAATGCACACTGACGAACGCTTGCCGGAGGAGTACACCGCGGCGTTGGCGGTTGCGTCATACGATGAGCTTGCTGCAACGTGCGAGCGCGTGATACGCGACGATGCGTTGCGATCGCGGTTAGAGACGGCGGCACCGCTCGCGCTCCAGTCGACGTTCTTTGCGGAACGGCTTGACGCCGCGTTGGCGACGATTGCGGGGCGCGCGGGTTAGGCCTTCGGCCTTTGTTGATTTCGGCGAATCGCTCGCGCATCAATCAGCGCTTGCCACGCGCCGACACGACTTGAGAGAGCTTGTCATCGCGTAACCCTGTACTTTTGGGCCGGTGTATTTCACGCGATGCGTGAGCAGAATACTTGTGTCGCGCCACGTGCGTATTTCGTAGACACATGATGAAGCACCAGCCTCGAATTCTCCTGCACCGGCCGATGTGGCTTAGTTCGCTCAGCGTCCTTGTTATCGCCGCCGCCTTTCCGTTCCACGTGCACGCCGTTAACGACACCGGAACGACCGCGTGCTATACCGACAGTCAATTTGCGGTGGCCTGTACCGCTGCGGTGACCTCGGACACCGGCACTTATCCCCGACAAGACTCACGCATGGGGCGCGACGCGAATACGGCGCTAACCAAAATCGGTGCAGGCGCGGCGGGATATGACTTCACGAAAATCAGTAATGCCGGCAACGCGGTGGCTGCGAGCACTGCACTCGGGCCGGGTGCGAACGACTGGGCGTGCACACGCGACAACGTGACAGGACTCGTGTGGGAGGTCAAGACTTCCAACCCTGCGGCGCCGGGTTTGCGTGATGTTGCCAATACCTACACCTGGTACAACACCGACAGCGCGTCCAACGGCGGCGATGCCGGCAGCGTGGGCGCCACGACTACTTGTAACTCAACACTAGCCGCGTGCAACACGCAGGACTATGTAGCCGCCGTCAACGCCGCAAACCTATGCGGACGAAGCGACTGGCGACTGCCTTCGTACAAAGACGCGTTCACTATTTTTAACGCGCAGGCCTTGGGCAACTCCACGCCCACTCCTTTCGATCCGACGTACTTTTTGGCGCGTGGTTCATCGACGTTCACGTCGAACACGACAGTGACGGTGGCCAACAACGTGTTTTACG
>JAGNQL010000085.1 GCA_017989135.1 Burkholderiales bacterium | reverse complement strand
ACATGAGGCTCTCTGAGCCGAGCGTGTTGATCGATATTTCGGGCATTGAACTGATGCGCGGTATCTCCGTCAACGGGCAGATGCTTCGCATCGGGGCGTTGACTACACATAGCGAGATCGAATCATCTGCTCTGATTGCAACGAACGCGCCGTTGCTGAGTAAGACCGCGCCGAATATCGCGCACCGTGCGATACGCAATCTTGGCACCATCGGCGGTTCCGTTGCCTACGCGGACCCCGCAGCAGAGTGGCCGACCTGCGTCGTTGCACTCGATGCGATGATCGTTGTACAGGGCGCAGCGGGCGAACGACGCATGGCGGCAGTCGATTTCTTCGTCGATCTGTACCAAACAGCACTTCAAGCAGGCGAACTCGTCACGGCCATTGAAGTTCCCGTCAAAACAGCCCTACAGTGGTGTGACTTCGCGGAACTGTCGCGCCGTCATGGGGACTACGCGATCGCGGGGCTTGCGGGGTGCGCGCATCGTTCTGGCAACGCGCTTTCGCAAGTTCGCCTAGTGCTGCTTGGCATCGGTGCAACGCCGCTTCGTGCCACGCGCGCAGAAGCGATTGTCGAAGGGGCACCACTCACCGATGCACTCATTGAGCAGGCCTGCGCAGCGCTCAAAGCTGAAATCGAACCCGTTGCCGACCTGACGAGCAATGCGGACACCAAACGACATCTTGCGGGCGTGCTCCTTAAGCGCATGCTCACCAACGCAGCCCGTGGAGCCTAAGGCGATGGATACGACACTCGACAAGCTGACGGTGCAACTTACCGTAAACGGCCGATTGGAACGTCGCGAAGTACAGCCGCGCCAACATTTGATTGATTTCTTGCGCGAAGATTTGGGACTGAAGGGGTCGCACGTCGGCTGCGAACATGGCGTTTGCGGCGCCTGCTCCGTCATGCTCAACGGCAAATTGGTTCGCGGTTGCCTCGTGCTCGCGGTGCAGGCAGACGGCGGCACGGTAGAGACCATTGAGGGCATCACCAAGAGCGGTGTGGCCGCGGATTTGCAAGCCGCCTTTGTTCGACGAAACGCACTGCAGTGCGGCTATTGCACGCCGGGGATGCTCACCGCGGCATTGGATCTCGTACAGTCGCAACCAACGGCAACGCGAGAAGAAGTTCGCGAATGGATGTCCAGCAACTATTGTCGATGCACGGGTTACCAAGCCATTGTTGAAGCGATTTGCGATGTATTGGCCGAGCGTGCTGCAACAACGACCGCGAACACGGGAGTCGCACGATGAGCCACGCAGAAACAGCGCTGCCCCCGATCTCTGAACACGACCGCTACATCGGCCAAAGCGTCAGTCGACCCAACGCCGTGCGCCTGGCCGAGGGCCGCGGAACTTTCGTCGATGATATTGAGATACCGCGCATGGTGCACGTTGTGTACTGGCGCAGCCCGTCGGCACACGCGCGCATTACGCGTATCGATGCGAGCTTTGCGCGCCTGATGCCGGGCGTCGTTGCCGTGGTTGATGGCGTGGAAATGGCGAAAGTCTGCAAGCCGTGGGTAGCCACGCTCTCGCACATGGCGGGCATGAAGTCCGCGCCGCAGTATCCGCTTGCGATCGAACGCGCTCGCTGGCAGGGCGAGCCTGTGGTGGCCGTTGTCGCTGAAACACGCGCACAAGCCGAAGACGCATTGCAGTATTTGGTCGTGGAGTGGGAGGCGTTGCCCGCGGTCGTTGAGACCGAAACAGCGCTTGATGCGGCGACGCCGATTATTCACCCGGATCTTGGCGACAATTTGTGTTTCACGCGCAGCTTGGACACGGGTGGCGTGGATGAAGCTTTCGCAAAAGCCGACGCTGTAGCCGAAGTGACATTTCAGTTCGGTCGTCACACCGGCGTGACGCTGGAGCCACGCTGCCAAATCAGTGATTTCAACCCCAGCGAGAAGCGGCTGACCGTGCATCACTCGCAGCAGGCTCCGCACATGATGCAGGATCTGTACTCGCGGCAGTTCGGTCTGCCCGAATCACATATTCGGGTCATCTGTAAAGACGTTGGTGGTTCGTTCGGAATCAAGGTGCACGCGTACCCAGATGACTTCGCGACGGTGGCGCTTTCCATCATGCTTGAGCGGCCCGTGAAGTTCGTCGCAGATCGACTCGAATCGTTTACGACCGATATTCACGCGCGACAACACCGCGTGACGGGGCGCATCGCTGCGGCGAAATCCGGCGAGATTCTTGCGTTTGAGATAGACGATTTAACCGGCATCGGTCCGTATTCAATGTTCCCGCGCACCAGCGCCATTGAGGGCAATCAAGTCGTGAACCTGGTCGGCGGTCCGTATCGTCACCAACACTATCGAGCGAAGCTCAACGTGGTGTTTCAGAACAAAACGCCGACCTGCCAGTACCGTGGCGTTGGTCATCCGATTGCGTGCGCGGTCACGGAAGCGTTGGTGGATGCTGCTGCCAATAAGCTGGGCATCGACCCACTCGTCATCCGCCAACAGAACGTCATTCGTGACAACGCGTATCCGTGCGCGGGCGCCTCAGGTGTGAAGTTTGAAGGTTTGTCGCACGAGGCGTGCCTAGAAAAAATTGCTGTGATGATGAACTATCCGGCAGTACGCGCCGAGCAAGAAAGCCTACGCAAACGCGGCGTGTATCGGGGTATCGGATTCGCCGCGTTGATCGAGTTGACCAACCCAAGCGCAGCGTTCTACGGCGTGGGCGGCGCGCGTATTTCGGCGCAGGACGGCGCGACGATCCGCCTTGAGCCCACAGGCGTGGTCACCGTAATGGTCGGCGTCGGCGAACAGGGGCAAGGCACCGAGGGTATCTTCGCGCAGATTGCAGCGGACGTCGTGGGTGTGCCGATGTCGGCCATTCGCGTGGTGACCGGCGACACCGACGTGACGCCGTATGGCGGCGGCACTTGGGCGTCGCGAGGCGCAGGCATTGGCGGCGAGGCCGTTTTGCAAGCGGGCTTCGCGTTGCGTAAGAACATTCTCAGCCTCGCAGGCGTGATTTTGAAGCGCGAAGCCGAAACACTCGCGCTGCGAGACGCGAAAATCGTAGATGCCAGCACCGGAGAATCGGTGATTGCGCTACATGAACTCGGTCGCATTGCATACTTCCGCCCGGACACGTTACCTGCAGGCGTGACGGGCGAACTCATGGTCACACGGCATTACGCGCAGCGTGACTATCCGTTTATCTTCACTAACGGCGTGCAGGCGAGCCTTGTCGAGGTGGATGTGGACACGGGGTTCGTGAAGCTCCTGAAGCATTGGGTGGTTGAGGATTGCGGTCGCGTGATCAACCCGATGCTTGTAGACGAACAGATGCGTGGTGCGGTCGTGCAAGGCATCGGCGGCGCGTTGTACGAGGAATGCTTGTATGACGAAGGAGGAATGCTGCAAAACGGCAACATGGCGGACTATCTGGTGCCGATGGCTGCCGAGATGCCGGACATCGACGTGGCGCACATCGAAACGCCGACGAAATCTTCAGTGCTCGGCGCTAAGGGTGCCGGCGAGGCTGGGACCGCGGGCGCACCGGCTGCGATCATGAACGCCATCAATGACGCATTGCGACCGTTTAACACTGCGGTCTATTCGCAACCGATAACGCCGGAGAAAATCCTGCGGGCGCTCGGTACGATTCGATAGACAATCAAACTAAAGCTTCAGCTTTTTGGCTCCAGCGACCGCCAGGCGGCGGTTAGCGCTTATTTGTGGCACATATCGACTTTGGCGATTTTTCTCATAAAACGACCGGCTGGCAGTCGTTTCATAGGTTTTTCACATAAAAGCTGTTAGTGCATTACACCGTTGCGACCGATCACGGTGAGATCTACGTAGCGACTACCTTCATGTGATCGATTGTTGTAGCGCACGGTGAAACCGCGATTATCGTAAGGATTCATCGTTTCGAGTGCGCGAATTAACGCGGCCGCAGACGGGGACGCCGAACCGGAGCGTTTGATGCCCTCAACTAGCACGGCCGCTTCGAGGTACGCTTCCAAACTATAGAACGACGGTTCGCCGCGCTTAAGCGCTTCAAGGTCGCGCAGGTAATCGCGCACGACGAGCATCGAGGCCCCGGTGGGAATGGGCACGATTTGCGTAACACCGAGCCCTTTGGCCGCGCCCTCTGTCTGCTTCATGACGAGCGTGGTGTCGATCGGCGAAAACGCGTAGCTAGATACGCCGCGAACCTGTTTCGACATTTCCTTCAACACGGGTACCGCTGCGTTCGAAAGCATGGCGAGAAATACGGCTTGCGGATTCGTCTTTTTCATCTGTTCGACCGCCGCCGCCGCAGTGTCGCCCGACGCTGACACTTTGTGCTCAGTGAAGGTGGTGATGCCCGCCGCGGTGAGCGCCGCCACGAAGGTGTCACGCGTGGCTTGGCCGAAGGGCAAATCTTGTTGAATGATCGCGACTTGTGTCAGGCCGATGAGCTTGAGATGGGTAACGATTGACTTTGCTTCTTCCGCGTAACTCGCGCGAACCGGGAATATGTACGGGTTGTAATTGGCGCGTAGCGCCGCGGTGCCGGACGTCAACCCCACTGTTGGAACCTTCAGCTCCGTAATGACGGGAATCGCGGCCGCAATGGTTGGCACGCCGAACAGGCCAAGGAATGCAACGGGGCGCTGCTGGTCGGCAAGCTGCTTCAAGTTGGCAACCGTTTTTGCGGGCAAGTAGGTGTCGTCCAGCGTTTCAACGCGAAGCAATTGACCATTTACGCCGCCTTCGCGGTTGATACGTGCAATCAGCGCGTCTGCGCCGTCGCGTTTCGCGATTCCATAGGTAGCGAACGCTCCGGTCAGCGGAAGAGTTCGACCAATGACAATTTCAGCAGTCGCGATGCCGCTTAAGGTAAACGCAGCGCAGGCCGTCAACGAGCCAAAAAAAGCGCGCGCTAGTAGTTTCTTGTTTTTCACGTGGCACCAACGGGAGACCTGAATCATGCGTTTTCCAATGAGTTGCAGAACCTCATCATGCTAATGGCATGGCAAGGCTTGAGCAACGACTTTTCAACGGAATTCAACTAAGAAAATTCTTGTGCAGACCTACCCGCGACATTGGAGCGAAACCTAGCCGCACGAGAGTGGTGACGAGACGGCCCCAAATCGCAGCGCTTGCGCGCCATCGCGCATAGTGGGCGTTGACGCTCTAGGTGGGGAAGATTTCGATGCTCAGTCGTCCTGCGATTCGCGAGAGCGATTAGCGTGAAGCCGTGTTGAGCAGGCGCTCAGCGCGCAGGACGTGCGACGCATCTAGGCTACCAAGGCCTAGAAACGCTCCAGAAGGTTCGTAGAGTCTCAACAAAGGCTCGGGAGCGGTCACCGGCGTGTCGAGAGCGCTCGTCGGCGCCATCAAATGCACCACTTTGCCTTGTCGAATCTCCACGGACTGCTGCGCGTCGAGCCTCAAGGACGGCAAGTCCGCTACCAATTGATCCGTCGGTAGCAGCCAAGCGACGCGCGTCGCGTCATCGGCCTCCATCCATGCGTCCAATGGCTTCGCTTGTGTCAGCGAAAAACCACCGGTGAGGGTGCGCTGCAGGTTCAGCAAGTGCCCTACGTTGTCTAGCGCGAGGGCCAAGTCGATGGCAAGTGTGCGAATATAGGTGCCCTTGCTGCAGCGAACGTCAATAGTGACTGTCTGCGATTGCTCATCAAACGCTAGCAAATTGAGTTCGTGAATAGTCACGCTGCGCGGAGCGATTTCGACGGCTTGGCCCGCACGAGCGTATTCGTACGCTGGCTTCCCGGCGATTTTCAGCGCTGAGTAGATTGGCGGGATTTGCACGATGGGGCCGCGAAATTTTTGAAGTGCCGTAGCGAGCGCGGCCGCATCAACTTTGGCATCACGACGCGCGGTGATTTCGCCTTCGGCGTCGCCCGTCGTTGTGGCAGCTCCAAGTTGAATGACGGCGCGATACCCCTTGTCAGAATCGAGTAAACGCTGTGCGTATTTGGTCGACTCACCAATGCAAATGGGCAGCAACCCGGTGGCCAGCGGGTCTAGCGTCCCAGTGTGACCCGCCTTAGTAACACCAACCGATTTGAATACCCGCCGCAGTCGCGACACGACCGAAAACGAAGACATCCCCGCCGGTTTATCGACGAGTGCAACACCGTGCAAATTCATCGATTTATTGGCTGTCGTGAGGCGCGACAATGGTCGCCGCGTCGGGAGCGACCACGCGAGCGTCATCAGCACGCGCGATGTCGATCAACGCCGACAGGCGCGTCCCCTCTTCGAACGTTTTGTCGTACTCAAACCGCAGTTGCGGCGCTTTGAAAATCGACAAGCGTTCGGCAATGCCGTGGCGCAAAAAGCCATTCACGCTCTTGAAGCCCAGATCAGCCTCCGCCTGCCCGGCGTAGCCGTCATGGTGCACGTAGCGCACCATGGCGTGAGACAAGTCAGAGGTCACCTCCACTTGCGTGATGGTGACACCCTTGACTCGTGGGTCCTTCACTTCCGTGGCGAGCATCTTCGCAAGTTCGCGTTGAACTTGCTCAGATATTCGCAGTGCGCGCGGCTTTAGCCCTTGTTTCATTGGGGCTACAGCGTACGCGAGACTTCAACGATTTCGTAAATTTCCAGGCGGTCGCCTTCTTCGATTTCGTTGTAATTCTTGAGCGAGAGACCGCATTCGTAGCCCTCTTTGACCTCTTTAACGTCGTCCTTGAAGCGCTTAAGCGAATCAAGCTCACCACTCCATGTGACCACGTTATCGCGAAGCAAGCGAACCAAGGCGTTGCGTTTGACCACGCCTTCAAGCACGTAACAGCCCGCAATAGCGCCAATCTTCGAGATGCGGAAGACTTGTCGAATTTCGACGAGACCCAGTGTGCTCTCTTTTTGCTCCGGTGCAAGCATGCCCGACAAGGCGTTCTTCACATCATCCACCGCTTCGTAAATGATGTCGTAGTAGCGAATCTGCACGCCTTCGTTCTCGGACAGCTTGCGCGCGGTCGCATCTGCGCGTACGTTAAAGCCGATGATGATGGCCTTAGACGCTGCGGCAAGATTAACGTCGCTCTCGGTGATGGCACCGACTGCGCTGTGAACCACTTGCACGCGAACCTCTTCGGTTGAGAGCTTGGCCAAAGCGTGCGCCAAACCTTCGTACGAACCTTGAACGTCAGCTTTGATGATGAGCGGCAGTTGCTTGGCAGCGGCTTCACCCATGTTGGCAAACGCATTTTCAAGCTTCGCTGCCTGTTGTTTCGCCAACTTAACGTCGCGGTATTTACCTTGGCGGAACAACGCGATTTCGCGCGCTTTGCGCTCGTCGCCCAGCACTAATAGGTCGTCGCCTGCACCAGGCACGTCCGACAGGCCTTGAATCTCGACCGGAATGGCAGGGCCAGCAGACGTAACTGTCTTGCCGTCTTCGTCGCTCATCGCACGCACGCGGCCGAATACCGAGCCCGCCAAGACCATGTCGCCACGTTTGAGCGTGCCGCTGGTAACGAGTACAGTAGCCACGGGACCACGGCCTTTGTCCAAGCGAGCCTCAATCACCAAGCCACGCGCAGGCGCGTCGACTGGGGCTTTGAGTTCAAGCACTTCCGCTTGCAGCAGAATGGTTTCGAGCAATGAATCAATGCCTTGACCGGTTAGAGCCGATACCGGAACGAAAATCGCCTCGCCACCATATTCCTCGGGCACGACGCCCTCAGTGACTAACTCTTGTTTAACGCGCTCAAGGTTTGCACCCGGTTTGTCAATTTTGTTGACCGCAACGATGACCGGCACATTTGCCGCTTTGGCATGCGCAATGGCTTCCTTTGTTTGCGGCATCACGCCATCGTCCGCGGCCACCACGAGGATGACGATGTCGGTAACTTTTGCTCCACGCGCACGCATGGCAGTAAAGGCTTCGTGACCTGGCGTGTCTAGGAAGGTAATTACGCCGCGTGGCGTAGTTACATGGTACGCGCCGATGTGCTGGGTGATGCCACCGGCTTCGCCGCTGGCAACACGGGCACTACGAATTTTGTCGAGCAGGGACGTTTTGCCGTGGTCAACGTGGCCCATGATTGTCACAACGGGTGGACGCGTAACGGCGTTGATGTCGACGTCGCCAGACGATTCAGACAGAGCGGCATCAGGATCATCGTCCTTTGCAGCGATTGCTACGCGCCCCATTTCCTCAACGAGGATCATTGCGGTATCACGGTCAAGCACTTGATTGATCGTGACCATCTGCCCCATCTTCATCATGCTCTTGATGAGTTCAGCGGCCTTGATCGACATCTTGTGAGCGAGTTCACCCACAGTGATCGTTTCCGGAACGATGATTTCGCGCGGCGTGGCATCTACTTGCTCAACAACCGGGCCTCGCTGCGATTCAGAGCCGCGCTGCTTGCTGTGGCCCTTGCCGCGAGCACCAGATTTCCAGCCATCTTTGGACGCCGTTGCGTCGGGTGTACCACCATCGCGCGGCTTCATAACCTTTTTGCGTGCGGCGTCTTCTTGCCAAGCTGGCGCTTTTTTGTCACCTGGCTTTGCCCCGACACGTGCGCCTGCGGCCGGCGCAGTGGCACCCGGCTTCGCGGTCGCCCCCGGCTTCGCCGGACGATGCAATGTGTTTTCGGTCGACTTTGGTTTTGGCGGCAATGGCGTCATGTCGACACGCTCACCAATGCGCGGACGGGCTGCCGACGATGGTGGCGTCGCTGCAGCTGGGACTTTTGGTCGTGGCGCTGGAGCAGCATCCAATGTCGAAGCGGCGACTGTCGTCGTAGCAACAGGCTGCGCGGGTACTACCGTCGCAGTAGCTTCAGCGACGATTGGCTTCGGCTTTACAACCATTACGACTGATTCGCCGACGACGGGTTTGCGCGGCGCAGTTTTAACTGCATCATCGCTCGTGTTCTCACTCGCTGCGGCAACAGGTGCGCTAACAGCATCGATAGCGGGCGCCTCAAGATTAACTCCCGCCGCCGCCTGATCTGCAGGTATTGCTGTCGTCCCTTTTGCTAACTTTTTCGCCTGCTCTTCTTCTTGCAGCGCACGAAGCGTTGCTCCGCGGCTTGCTTCCGCCTCGCGCGTCGCAACCTCATTAGCAGACAGTACATTCGTAGGACGCGGCAGTTCGACCGGCACTTGAGTGCCAGAGGGCTGGCTCGCCGCGACTGGAGATGCCTCAGAAGGTCGGGTAACCAGAACACGCTTCTTGCGAACTTCCACTTGAACCATGCGCGATTTGCCCGAGGCATCCGCAGTTCTCAGTTCGCTCGTTGATTTGCGTACTAGCGTAATTCGCTTTGACGCACCATCATCGGAAGCACCGTGCTGCTTACGCAGGTAGTCGAGCAGCTTCCCCTTGTCGGAAGCAGACAACGCCGCATCTGCAGCTGTCGCGGTTACGCCTGCAGCGGCGAGCTGCTTTAGCAGCGCGTCCGGACTAAGATTCAGTTCACCCGCAAATTCAGTAACAGTCGTTTTTGTGATGCTCAAGCGGCCCCCTCGTGTTACTGCGCTGCCGCGAACCAAGATTCGCGGGCACGTGCAATGAGTTGTGTGGCTGCTTTGGCGTCAGAACGGCCCATTTGCTGGCGCTCCTCATCTGTCAAATCAGCAAAGTCGTTATCGATCAACGCGCGGGCCCGATCTTCCGGAAGCACGCGGATAGCACAGAGCTCATCCGATGCCAAATCGCCTAACGCGTCGCGAGTGGTGATTCCGAAGCGCGATAACTTCATCAACAGTTCGGTGTCAACCCCTTCCAAAGTCTTGAGATCGTCCGACGCGTTCTCTAGCACTTCTTCTTTGGCAATTTCGTCGGTAAGCGCCGCATTGCGCGCGCGCGTGCGGAGCTCTTGAACCGTATCTTCGTCGAACGCTTCGATAGCTTGTAGTTCGGCGACTGGAACGTAGGCAACTTCCTCAACGGTAGAGAATCCCTCGTCGACGAGAATTTGGGCGACCTCTTCGTCGACGTCCATTTTTGCCATGAAGGCATCGCGCAGACGCGTCGATTCCGCTTCAGCTTTGTTTACAGATTGCTCTTCGCTCATGAGATTGAGCTGCCATCCGGTCAATTCAGATGCAAGGCGTACATTTTGACCGCCCTTGCCGATTGCCAAGGCAAGATTGTCCTCGTTGACGACCACATCCATCGCGTGACGTTCTTCATCCACAACAATGCTGGTGATTTGAGCGGGTGCGAGTGCGTTGATAACGAATTGCGCGGTGTCCTCTGCGAACAAAATAATGTCAATTCGTTCGCCAGCCAATTCGTTAGTGACCGAATTGACGCGTGAGCCGCGCATACCAATACAAGTGCCTTGCGGATCGAGGCGTGCGTCGTTTGATTTAACTGCGATTTTTGCGCGCAAACCAGGATCGCGAGCGACCGCTTTAATCTCGATAACGCCTTCTTCAATCTCAGGCACTTCAAGCTCAAACAACGCAGAAACGAATTGAGGCGCCGTACGCGACAGAATCAATTGTGGGCCGCGCGCCTGTCTGTCGATGCGCAGAACATACGCACGCACCCGATCGCCCACTCGGAAGTTTTCCTTGGAAATCAATTGATCGCGCGGAATAACACCTTCCACTCGACCAGATTCCACAATGACATTTCCACGGTCAATACGACGAACGGTACCGTTAATCAATTGGTCGTTACGATCAAGAAATTCTTCCAAAACCTGCTCGCGCTCAGCATCACGAACGCGCTGCAAAATCACTTGCTTAGCGGCTTGTGCTCCAATACGTCCAAACGGCACGGGCTCAAGCGGTTCCTCAACAAATTCGCCCATCAACTTAGTGGTATCGAACTCGTGTGCTTCGCGAAGCATCATTTGATTATCTGGGTCAACGAAATCGTCATCAGGCACAATTAGCCAACGACGGAATGATTTGTAATCGCCTGAATCGCGATCTATTTCGACACGCGCCTCGATACGCTCTTTGTTCAGTCGCTTGGTAGCTGACGCGAGCGCCTGCTCTAGGGCTTGGAAAATGACTTCCTTCGGCACGCTCTTTTCACGGGCCAACGCGTCAGCAAGTACCAATATTTCGCGATTCATCTTTTTCTCCGACTAAAACTGTGGCACCACGCGAGCGCGTGCAACGTTTACATAAGGTATGTTCATCACCACACCGTCTACTTCCACGGCGACCGCGTCATCGTGGAAACCAAGCAGCGTGCCAGTAATTT
>JAGNQL010000293.1 GCA_017989135.1 Burkholderiales bacterium | reverse complement strand
GCCCCGAACCCCGCTGTTCCCTGTGGTGCTCGCAACGGGCGGGACCCGCACAATTGGTTTCGGCCGCTTCGCTTAACTTGCTGCGCAAGTTAGCCTGCACCGAAGCCTCGCCGCTTCGCGGCTACGTTTTCGCCCGAAAGTTGCGCTAACGCGCAACCAGTGGGCTCATGTTGCGGGTCTACGACCGCCCGTTGCTCCGCTCCTCGGCGCGGGGTGACGGGGCGTTAACTTGAAAAAATGATCGCTTCGCGATAATTTACGACGGATACTCTTCACGCATCGCGTATTGTGCAAGCTGATACGCTAGGTGAGACCCACTTACGCACCATTCGTGTCAATGCTGAAGCACTCATCGAATCTATTCCGCCGCGCCGTCACGCTTGCAACTTTTGTTGCACTTACTGCCTGCACAAGTAATCCTAGTCAAATTACTTCGGTTTCGCCTACAGCGACCAGAGTCACGCCTACATTCACATTGCTGGATGAACGTGACGAGATTGAAAAAAAGACGGGCGACAAGAGACTGGGGCTCACTGTCGAAAGAACACTGGGCGACGACGTCATTTCCCCAACTTCTGTCAGTCGCCTAGAGCGCGAGCTGGCGGCGCAAGGAAACACCTTTCTTGCAGGAAAGACACTGAAGGTGGCGTCTTTGCTAGTCACGTCAACCATTAGCTCCGCTTACGTGGACGTCACGGAAACGTACGCCGGCGCGGCCGTGGGAGCGCATGGCCCGGCGCTCGCAGGCGCTATGCTCTTTACTGCCAGATCAATTGCCGCTAGACCAACACTCTACATTCGTGCGGGCGTATATGTCGATGACAAACTCTACAACGCGTTCACGATGACAAAGGTCTCTTTCGGATTGTCCCCAGAGGACGTGTTGTCTGCGGACATGAATCAGGTGGCTAAGGATCTGCTGTTCCGGATGATGCCACGAACCGATTAGCCATACAGCCTGAACTCTGGCATCAGGGTTCTGATAACCCAATCGCGAAGCGATCATTTGTTGCCTTTAACGCCCCGTCACCCCGCGCCGAGGAGCGGAGCAACGGGCGGTCGTAGACCAAAACCATGAGCCCACTGCGCGCGGTTAGCGCGCCATCGGGCGATTTGTTTTGGTCCCGCCCGTTGCGAGCACCGGAGGGAACAAGCGGGGTTCGGGGCTAGCCTTTTGGGTACTTTTGGGCAATGCCAAAAGTACCTCGCCCAACGGGCGAAACGAAGCCGTGGCAAACGAACCACATAATTCCATCAGACCCTTCGACAGGCTCAGGGCGAACGGAAGTTAGGCGCCAACGTTCGAGCCGAATCCACGTTGCTTGGAAACAATTTGTGGTGGGTTAAGAACCCACCCTACGCGGGGTTAAGGGCTGCAAGCGCCGCCGCCACAGCGTCCCGCCGTGCACGCGCCGGATCACGCGCAATCCACGCGCTCACTTCTGCGTCATACGTCGGATGTTTCGCGAGTAAGCGTTCCGCGCCGATCTTCATGAGCGCTTGCGTATCGCTGCTAAACGACACGCCGCCTTCGTGCGCGACATAAGCGTTGGGGCACAGCACATTGCGCAGGCCTGCTGCGGCCGCCCGCATGCAGAAATCGTTTTCTTCGCCGTAGCCGCGCGGGAAGTTTTCCACGTCGAACATGCCCACTGTCTCGCGGCAGGTTGCGGAAATGAGCATGCAAAACCCCACGCCGGTGGGCAAGTCAATCGGGTCGGCGCGTGATGCTCGCAAGGCGGTGGCGATGCGTTCGCGCTCGGTGCGTTCTGGCACCGGATGCGCGCGCGTGAAGTCGGGGAAGCTGCAAATCGTGGCGTTGTTTGAGAACGGTGTAACGGTGCCGATGGTCGCGTCGGCGGTGACACAGGCGAGCATTTCGTCTAACCAGGTGTTGGTGACGAGTGCGTCGGAGTTGAGCAAGACCACATGCTCGCCGCTGCGCGCGGCTCTGAACGCTTGGTTCACGTTCCACGTAAAGCCGCGGTTCACGACGTTGTGGCGCACCTCGGTGTCGGCGTGCGCGAGCGAGTACGCGTCGAGCATCGGGCGCACACGCGCGTCGGGCGAGGTGTCGTTGATGATGAGCGTACGAAACGGTGCGGCCACGCGCGCGGAGGCGAGCGCGCTCAGGCAACGCTCGGTGGACTCAAACCCGTTGTAGACGGGCACACATACCAAAATGCTCATGTATCAGCTTTTACCTCCAAACGACAGGCAGGCGGTCGTTGCAGCCATTTTTACTATTAAGTCGAATGTTGACAAAAAACGCTTGAAACGACCGTCTAGCAGTCGCTCGTGCCGAAAAGCTGTTGCCGCAATTTGCCATCACGCGAATCACACGCCGCTGCGCGCTGCGCCCGGAGGTTTACCACGTCCAATTGCATCGAGCCGCACGACGGCGTGACCGTCCGCAGTTTTCTTCGGCGCGACTTTCCACGCGTGACCGTAAATCACCTCGACGCTGATGCGAATCGGGCCGCCGTCGCGTCGTCCGGCGTCGAGCGCAGCTTCAATCGCGCGCAGCTTTCGCGGCGTCATCAATCCGCGCGGCCGCGTCTGCATGGCGTTGCTCGCGGCCTGCGCTTTGAGGTCGCGCCAGAGCGCGTCGACGCTTGCGTATTCGAGCGTGATCACTTCCATGTCCATCACCGGATCGGCGAAACCCGCATGCACGAGCATGTCGCCGATGTCGTGCAAATCTGTGAAGCGCTGCACGCGTTCATCGGGTGCGACGTTCGCCCACGTGAGCGCGCGACGCAGCTCGATCAACGTGTCCGGCCCTGGCGCGGTGAACATCATCACGCCGCCGATTTTGAGCACGCGATTCCATTCGGCGAAAAGCGCTGGCAAATCGTTCGCCCACTGCAACGCAAAATTGCTCCAGAGCACGTCCGCATGTTCGCGAGCGAAGGGCAACGCGGCCATGTCGGCGGCGACGCCGCGCGTGTGACCCGCGGGCGTTGCGCTTTTTCGAGACAGACCAAAGCGCTCCAGCCAGTTTGCTTTTGGCGCATCCACCACAGGCGC
>JAGNQL010000084.1 GCA_017989135.1 Burkholderiales bacterium | reverse complement strand
CCCCCGAGCGTTGTCAAATTGTCTGCGTCAGGCGCGATACTTTGGCAACGACAATTCTCTGCACTCAGTCAGGTGCTGCTGGTAGACAGCAGTATTTTGGCTGTCGGTTGCACCACCGACGCAGCCACTTCGAAGCGAACTGCGTCGCTCTATCCGATCTCGGCTCTCGACGGCAGCCCGGGATCCGCGCAAAAGTCGTACACCGCGAATGATGCGCAAGTGCCGTCTAGTTGGTTGCCAGTCACAGGCGGCGTTGTCGCCGCGTTCGACAGCAGCGTGTCCGGGTACTTTACGACTACCGTCGCTAGCAATCTGATGTATTTCGCGTTACCGATGGGATCGGACTGGACCAATTCGGCCATGGCACGGCCGGCCCGGGCGATGGCGCGCAGTGACTGTTTGATGCCGCGAATCGCCGCCTCCGGTCCAAAGCTTTACCCCGGAGCAACGGCGTCCAGCCCCGTTGCTTGGTGGGCGCGCTCAACCGTCTCTGAATCGTATTCAGCGCAAACATGGACTAAGTTTGACGCGAACAACGGCGCTGTGCTGAGTGAAATTGGCACAACTCAGACTGACTGTGGCGCACCTTTCACAAGTGACGGCGGTCGTGTGGTCATCTCAGCGAGCAACACTGAACGAGTTAAAAAATTCAGTGCGAGCGGAGCAGTACAGTGGCAGTACAGTAGTCCTAATTACGTCGGCTACAGCAACTGGAACGCGCTGACGGAATTGCCGTCAGGTGACATTGTCTACGTCACGGGCGATCGTATCGGGCGCGTCACATCGGCCGGTGTGGGCGTATTCGAAACCAGCGCTGGCATCGCAAACGTCAAATACTTAACCACCGACACCAACGGCAACGCATGGGCATTCGGGACCATGCCGTCTACCAACACATTTGTCGTGATCCGCGTATCGCCAACCGGGAATTTGCTTTCTACAACGCCGCTCGACGCACCTGGCTGTTATGACAGCGTTTCGGCAGCTACGTTTACGGAGACTGACGAAATGGTCGTTGCTACTGAGACTTGCGGGGAGGGCCGTGTCTATAAGATCGGCTCGTCGGGACAAATGCTATGGCAGCGTCTAGTGACGTCTTTGCCGCAGCGACCGACTTTTCTGATAAAGACTATACACGTCGAAGCCGACGGTGGAGTGGTGGCCGGCGGGTGCGCATATGGCTCGCAAGGCGAATCGGGTGATTCCGGCCTTTCGCAGATGAGCGCCTGGACCGCGAGCGGCAATGAACGATGGACTCTGGCGTCCGATTTGGTGGGCACCAGCAGCGAATGTGTGACCTCAATTAATAGCGCGCCAAACGGCACTATCTACGCATTAGCTTCGTCGAGCAGTCAAAAGAGGCTCCCGCCAGTGATTTGGGCGCTTGCCTCTGACGGCACGGAGCTTTGGCGACACGCCTCGCTGCTCAGTTCGCCGATTGCGGCGTTTACGGAAGCGCGCCTTGATCCCAGTGGCGACATGATCGCACTTGGCGAGGCACCGCGTAGCGAGTTAGGCCCGCGCGAGGTAAGCCTGCGGAGAATCCAGCTTAGCGCGTTGGTACCGTCGCCGCTGAAACTCAAGTTCCTGAGCACGCCCACAACGGCGGTGCAGTATCGCTCGCTCTTTTCGGTCACTGTTGGATTGCGAACGTCGGCGGATGCACCGGCGACCGCTGCCATCGCTACTGTCGTTCGGCTCGCGCTTGGCAACGGTACGGGAAACTTGGATGGCGTTGTGACATGCACTATATCGGTGGGAGAAAGCCAGTGCACCGCGTCTTCAATACAGTATGACGCGGTTGAGGCTGGCGTGACGCTCACGGCCAGTAGCGACGGCTTCGCAGTCGCCACCTCGCCGCCGCTCTTATTTGTCGCCGCCACGACAACCACCACGCTCGTTGTCGACACACCCGGGCCGTACACGGCTTTTTCGGTTGTGCGCGTCACCGCGCGCGTTGACGGTCCCACACCTACCTCGCCTCTAAATTACGGGCTGCAGGGACCGCAACCCGCGAGCTACTCGACAACTTCGAACTGTTTATCGAACACGGCGGCCACGGCGCTGCTTTCTGCCACCTGTGAAATGTTGATGAGCGCCTCAGCCATGCCGATTACGGCGCAGTTCTCCTCGTCGTACTCGACGCAAAGCTATCTCAGTTCGTCAGCGCCGGCGCTTACTTTGCCGTTGACCAAAGCGGCCAGCACGTTGCTGGTGACAGCCGACCCCGCTAGCAACACATTCGTGGCGGGTGACCGTGTGAAGCTGCGCGTCTCGATCCTGACGGCGACCGGCCTTAATGTCACGGGCTTCGTGTCGCCGTACTCGATATCGCTTAATGCTGGCTCATGCAGTTACGGACAACAACTGGGTTCGTTCAGCACTGGATGGGCGGGGTCGTACTTTGACTGCCAAATTCCAAGCGCGGCACTCGGCACCAACACAGTGACCGCCAGTTTCGCCGGCAATCAGGATTTGCTAGCGGCGGTGCCAGCGTCAATTTCGTTCTCGACGGTTGCTGGTGGCGTCGTCCGGGGGTACGCACACACCGTGAGTGTGGCCAGCATTTGTTCGACAACGCCGGGCGTCACTTGCAGCGCGATCTCCGATTCATCTTCTAATTGGCAATGCGTTGGTCCCGCCGGAATGAGCGGCGACGTGTATTTCGTGCCGCCCGTGGGGGTCACCTCCTATAACTATCCTGGCTCGCCTGTGCAATTTAGTAACGTCACAGGTATCGTGACAACACCAAACTACGTGTCGTGGCGTCTTCAGGTGGGTGCCTGCAAGCCCGACGTTGATGGCGATGGCGCTGTACTGACGTTGACCGACGGGATTCTTGTGTTGCGCCGCATGTTGGGCCTGCAGGGCGCGGCTCTGGTGAACAACGCAACTCATGCCTGCGTGCCGAAAAGCGCGCTGCAAATTGCAGAGGGCGTGCAACTCAGTGGCTACGACGTTGACGGCGACGGACAGGTGCTGCCGGAAACCGACGGGCTGCTGTTTCTGCGCTTCCTGCTCGGCTTCCGCGGCGACAGTTTGGTAAGCAACGCAACAAATGCCTCTGCGACACGACGCACGAGCGCCGAGATTCAGTCGTTCTTTAGTGGGTCGTGTGGGCTCTACTAAGTCCCAGCCACCCGCCCCTGCCACCAAACAAAAAACGGCGCTCCGAGAATTTCGAGCGCTGTGAAGCCTACGAACGGTGCGAACGGCATGCCCGCTATCGTGAGCGAGAGCAGACGGCCAATGCCGCCTAGGAAAATCATGAGCCATAGCGCGCGAAATAGCGTGGTTTCGCGTTCTATGCGCGGGACGATCCACGCTGCGGCGAGGCCGACGCCAAGCCATACGCCGGAGTAGAAGCGTAGGTTGCTGTCAAGCGTCGCGTCGTGGGGCAGGTTGAGCGCAGCGTAGAGCGGGTCGCTGAGACCCGTGAGTCCGATGAGGCCGGTGATGATGGGCACGAGCGCGAGGATCGCGGTGGCGATTTGTAGGTTTCGCTTGTTCATCGCGTTCCAATAGTTGTGTTCATGGTTCGACAGGCTCACCAAGAACGGGGATTAAAGCCGACCCGCATTTGCCGCGCGTTGCATCATGCTGCGTGCAATCACGCGGTGAAATGGTTTGACCACGAACATGTACGCGCGACCCATCGCGTTGTGCGTTTCCACTGCCGTCGACACCGTCACGGTTTGTGCGCCCGCTTCGTCCGCGTTGCCCGCGCGCAGTATCGAAATGCGAAAGTTCAAATGCGAATCGTCTTCGCCAATGATGATTTCGTTCGAGTGGCGTTGTTGCACTTTGAAAATGCCGCGCTGTTGCTCGCCAGATCGCATGTCGGAGTGCTTGAGGCCCACGGCTTTCGCGAATACGCCGCGCGCTTTCATGAGCGCGCCGACCCACGCCGGGCTGTGGCCGAAGATGGCGAGGGCGGCCTCTTCCGCGGTGAGCGCTGGGTTGATGATCGCCACTTGGTACGCGTCGGCAAACGTCACTTGCCTAAATGACGCAATGAGTTTGCTCGCCTCGGGGACGGGTACTTTGACGACGCGGTTCATGCGATGGATTTCCTGTGATTTCGTCGATGTAGGTGTTGTAGCAGAGGAGGATTGAATTATCTTTACAAGAGAAAGATTAAGCGCATTCTTCCACCGCAATCCTTCTCGTGTCAAGATAGCGATATGAAATCGCCGTTACTGACTTCCACCCAACCGAAAGCTCAACCGCCGGCAAAAGCGAAAAGCACGCGCAAGCCAAAAGTCGTGAAGCCGTATCACCACGGCAATCTGCGCGAAACGTTATTGGCGGCGGCCGACGATGTGCTCGCCACGAAAGGCGCCGCGGGGCTCACGTTGCGCGATGTGGCGCGTGCGGCTGGCGTGTCGCACGCCGCGCCGTATCACCACTTTGCGAGCCTTGACGACTTGCTCGCGGCGGTGGCGACGCGTGGGTTCGACCGTTTATCCGAAGCGATGGCACCCACCGTTGCGGTGGCTGACACGAAGGAGCGTTTGCTGCAAATTGGCGAGGCGTATGTGCGTTGTGCGCTCGCTAATCCCGCGCAGTTTCGTGTGATGTTCGGGCCGCTGTGTGCGCGCAAGAACGAATTTCCGGAAATGCGCGCGGCATCAGCGCGTGCGTTTGCGATGTTGCTCGCGGCAGCGTGCGCGCATGATGCAAAACAAGGGCCGGAGATTGCGCTGACGGGCTGGAGCTTGTCGCATGGGCTCGCAAACTTGATGCTCGACGGCGTGATCGACGGACTGCCGCTAGACGATTTGGACACCGAAACCATGCCGCGCCGATTGGCCGAGCGCGCGATCGCCGTCACACCGAAAGCGCGTTTACGGAAGTAATGGCTTTGTGGCGTGAGCGACAGCCACGCGGGATTTTCAGCCAATTTATTCCGTAAGTTGACTATGCGATATTTACGCCGCAAACGACCGCCGGCCTGTCGTTTAAGCCAAAAAGCTGTATAGCTCAAAGTATCGTTCACGCGCTCGTCAACGCGCCGACGTTCTCGCCCGACGCGCATAATCTTTTTCACGATACGCGCCTCGTGCGCTTCTCTTCTGAAGGCCTTCCATGAAACTCAAAGACCCCCTCCTTTTCCGTCAACAGGCCTACATCAACGGCGCGTGGTGCGACGCGGATTCCGGCAAGACCTTCGGCGTCGACAACCCCGCCACAGGGGAAATCATTGGCCAAGTGCCGGACATGGGCACCGCAGAGACGCAGCGCGCGATTGACGCGGCGAACGCAGCGCTTCCTGCGTGGAGCAAGATGAGCGCGAAAGCGCGCTCGGCGATTTTGCGCAAATGGTTTGATCTCATCATGGCCAACGCCGATGATCTCGCGAGCCTCATGGTGCTTGAACAAGGCAAACCGTTTGCCGAAGCGAAAGGCGAAGTCGCGTACGGCGCGAGCTTCGTGGAATGGTTTGCCGAAGAGGGAAAGCGCGCGTACGGCGACGTGATTCCGACGCAATCGCCGGATCGGCGCTTCGTGGTGATCAAGCAACCGATTGGCGTCTGCGCCGCGATTACGCCGTGGAACTTTCCGATCGCAATGATCACGCGCAAATGCGCGCCGGGCCTCGCGGTCGGCTGCACGTTCGTGGTGAAGCCTGCCGAGCAAACGCCGTATTGCGCGCTCGCGCTCATGGCGCTCGCAGAGCAGGCCGGCATGCCCAAAGGCGTGTTCAACATCATCACCTGCGACGCATCGAAAGCGCCAGAAGTAGGCAAAGTTTTGTGTGCGTCACCCATCGTGAAGAAGGTCACCTTCACCGGTTCGACCGAAGTGGGCCGCATCCTGATGCGGCAGAGCGCTGACACCGTGAAGAAGATGGGCTTAGAGCTCGGCGGCAACGCGAGCTTCATCGTGTTCGACGATGCCGACATCGACGCCGCTGTCGAAGGCGCGATGGCTTCAAAGTATCGCAACACAGGGCAGACCTGCGTGTGCGCCAATCGCATCTACGTGCAAGACAGTGTGTACGACGCGTTCGCCGCAAAGCTCACGGCGAAGGTTCAGCAAATGGTTGTCGGCCAAGGCTTTGAGGACGGTGTGTCGCAAGGGCCGTTGATTGACGCGCAAGCGCTTAAGAAAGTGCAAGAACACGTCGCCGATGCCGTGAGCAAGGGCGCGACCGTCTTGACCGGCGGCAAATCGCACTCGAAGGGCGGACAGTTTTACGAGCCGACCGTGCTCGCCAACGTGACGCCCGCGATGCGTGTTTCGGTTGAAGAAACGTTTGGACCCGTCGCGCCGCTGTTTCGATTCAAAACCGAAGATGAAGTGATCGCACTCGCGAACGCGTCCGAGTTCGGCCTAGCGAGCTATTTCTACGCGCGCGACATTGGCCGCGTGTGGCGCGTCGCCGAAGCGTTGGAAGTCGGCCTAGTCGGCGTCAACGCGGGTGTGATCGCCAACGAAGTCGTGCCGTTCGGTGGCGTCAAGCAATCAGGTCTCGGCCGCGAAGGCTCGAAGTACGGCGTCGACGACTACCTCGAAATTAAGTACATCTGTATGGGCGGGATTTAGCCCGCCTGATGCGCTTACCGAGCCATCGCGTCAAGTCCGTTAGCGGACTTGACGTCGCGTCTGCCCGTGGTTTTACGTCTTAACCGAAGTACCCTCATTTTCGGACGACGACCATGCGAATCTTTTCCTCAATTCTGCGCGCGCTGCTTCCGGCGTTCGCGCTTCTGGCTGCGCAGTTCGTGCACGCACAGGCTGTGGCGCCGGGCGCGCTCGATAGCTCCTTTGGCACCAATGGTGCGCGAGTGCTTACGCTCGGCGCGAACGGCGGCGAATTCCGCGCTGTGGTTAAACAACCCGACGGGAAACTCGTAGCCACGGGCTGGCTACGAAACGCGACCGGCGGTTACGGCGCGGCCATCGTTGCGCGGTTCACGCCGACCGGCGATCTCGATACCGGCTTCGCCGGGACTGGCGTACTCACCATTGCGCCGTCGGGTGTTTTGAGCGGTATCGTGCCCTACGGCATCGCGCTCACACCTGACGGCAAAATCGTGATCGGAAGCGAAGGCTTCACCA
Organism: Burkholderiales bacterium; assembly: GCA_017989135.1. Taxonomy (GTDB): domain Bacteria; phylum Pseudomonadota; class Gammaproteobacteria; order Burkholderiales; family Casimicrobiaceae; genus Casimicrobium. Next base: position 4,235 of record JAGNQL010000084.1, on the reverse strand, counting down.
CATCCAGCGGTGGTGCGTACGTCATCACACGCATCTCTGCGGCGGGTGTCGTCGACAGCGGATTCGGCTTCGAAGGCAGCTACTTGCAAAGTCGCTCTGGCGGCGTCCCCAACGGCGTGCGTGCGCTGGCGGTACAAAGCGACGGGCAGATCATCGTCGCGGGATTCGTCACCAAGTCGGACGGCAAGTGGGCGATGGATATGTTTCGGATCAAGGCCAACGGCAGCGAAAGCGACGCGACATTCAGCACGGGCGGTTCGTTCTACCTGAGTGTGAACGGCGGCAACGTCGTTCCGAGCGCCATCGCAATGCGCGCTGACAACAGTTTTGTCGTGGCGGGTTGGATTCAGTATGTTGCACCCAATGGAACGACGTTTCAGCAGTATCTGACGAGTTTCACCGCGAACGGGTCCGAGGGCGGTGCATCCAACACGACAGACCTGAACACCAGCGCGAACGATCAATTCGAAGCGGTTGCCTTCGACGCAAGCGGTCGCATATTGACCGCGGGCTACGGCCTGGTCGGCGGCAACAGCGTGGCAGTCGCGCGGCGACTGTCAACAAGCGGCTCGCAGGACGCAACGTTCACCAACGGCACCATCCCGGGCTATGCTGGCGTGGCTTTGGTGGGTTCAAACCACAACGAGGGCTACGGCAAAGGCATTCACGCGCTGTCCAACGGCGACGTGTTGATGACGGGCCATGTGCGTGGTGGATCGGCTGATGAGACTTGGTTTACGGCGCGCATGTCCGGCTCCGGCGCAATTCCGTCCGGCGGCTATCCAACGGCGGTGTACGAAATCAAGCCGAACAATCAATATGGCCGTGTTCGCGCGTCGACGCTAACGCATGACGGCAGCGTCGCGCTGGTGGGCTACCTAAACGATCCGGTGAGTGGCAAGAGCTATCCAGCCATTGCCAAGGTCGCGGTCAACGGCATGTTCGGCACCGATCTGGAAGTGGTTGAGTATTACAGTCCGACGCTCGTGAAATATTTCATGACCGCGCGCCTCACCGAAAAGAAGCTGCTCGATCAACCCAACGGCTCAGCGCTCGCGCGCACTGGCGTGACGTTCAAGGCGTACTCGCCAAGCGCGGGGCAAGGCACGCCAGTGACGCGATTCTTCGCGTACAAGTCCGGTGAATTTTCGACGCACTTCTATTTGACGATTGCGTCAGAAATCGCCACTATCGGCGCGCAGTCATGGGCGACCAACGAAGGCATCGACATGTACTTCACGGTGCCTGATGTGTTCACTATCGTCGGTCGCGGGCAGGTGCGTGTTTGCCCCGCGAACACGAAGAACATTTGGCGCGTGTTCAAGCAAAAGGCGAACCCCGCCGCTGTGGTTACTGACCCGAATCATCGTTACGTCGACACCGAGGCGGCGCTCGCGGAGATGGTTTCGCGCGGCTACACCGACGAAGGCATCGTGTTCTGCGGACGGCTGTAATGCGCTGATCGCGCTCGTCGCGCGCTGCGCTCGTCGCGTCGCGCACGCCCAAATTACCCGGCCCGAGCGCTCGCGTTCGCGCCGGGTTTTTCTTTCGTGTCGGCACTTTGCCGTTTCCGCTCCCATCGCAAATGAGTTACAGCTTTTAAGCGCTAGCGACTACCCGACGGTCGTTTTTGGCACAAAAGACAACATCTCAACTATGCATAAAACGGCCTTGTAGCCGCCGCTTGGCGGTCGTTGCAAGCGAAAAGCTGTTGAACTGCCGCACAGACGCCGACGCGCATCGCTGCTAGGATGGGGCGCTTAATCTGGCCTCGGCCGAGGAGCGCCATGAATTCCCCCGTTAAACCGCCTTCTGCGCTGCTGCAAAGCAGGGCGCTGTGGGTGTTGCTGACCGTCGTGTCTGGTGCGCTCGCGTGGATCCTCTGGCCGTTTTACGGGACCATTTTGTGGGCGGGCATCATCGCGCTGCTGTTTGCGCCACTGTATCGTTGGCTGTTGTTGAAACTGCATGGACGGCGCAATGTTGCAGCGCTCGTCACCTTGTTGGCCGTGGTGCTGATCGCGATTCTTCCGTTGGTGGCGGTGATCGCTTCGCTCACGCGCGAAGCGGCAACACTGTACGAACAGGTGCAGTCCGGTGCCATCAATCCGGGCCGGTATTTGCATGACCTTTTTGACGCACTGCCAAGCTGGGTGAGCGCGTTACTGGATCGACTGGGCCTCATCGACTGGAACACGTTGCAACGACGAATATCTGCCGCGCTGTCGCAAGGTACGCAGTTCATCGCCACACAGGCCTTGAGCATCGGGCAAAACACGTTCGAGTTCATGGCCGATCTGTGCATCACGCTCTACCTCGCGTTTTTCCTCATTCGCGACGGTGCGGCGCTGTCCGGCGCGTTGCGTGAAGCCATGCCGTTGGCACCCGCGTTCAAGCAAGAATTGTTTGCAAAATTTAGTACGGTCATTCGCGCGGTGGTCAAAGGCAATCTGCTCGTCGCGGTGATCCAAGGAACGTTGGGCGGCGTCGCGTTTTGGTTTTTGGACGTGAGCGGGGCGCTGCTGTGGGCGGTGCTCATGGTGTTTTTGTCGCTGTTACCGGCGGTAGGCGCAGGCTTAGTCTGGGCACCGGTGGCGCTTTACTTTTTTGTGAGCGGCGCGCTTTGGCAGGCGGTCGCTCTCACTGCGTGGGGCGTGTTGGTTATCGGGCTTGTCGACAACGTGTTGCGGCCAATTCTGGTCGGGAAGGACACGCGAATGCCTGACTACGTCGTGATGATTACGACGCTCGGCGGCATGGCGGTGTTCGGCATTAATGGTTTTGTGATTGGGCCGGTCATTGGCGCGATGTTTATCGCGGCCTGGCACATTGACGCCGTGGTGAGGCGGACGGCACAAAGCCCACCGCCTCCAGCGCCCGACTAACCGCCGGGTCGCGCCACGACCACACCGCTGCGCTGTCCATAGTGTTTCGCGCTCTCCAAGGCCCTCTCGACACGGTCAAGCGCAGTGGTGAACGTGTCGCTCGCGGCGACGGGCGTTGCGCCGAGGGATGCGTTGACCGTATCACCGTCGGTGTCGGACGAGGGCACCGGAAGCTGTGAAATCGTGGCGTGCAACTTTTCGGCTGTCGCGGAGGCCACTACAGCGGACATACCCGGCAACCACACCAGAAACTTTGTGTCGTCCCACCGAGCCACCATATCGGACTTGCGCACGTTGCCTAATAATGTTTGCGCCACTTGCTTAAGCGTCAGGTCGCCTACGATGTGTCCAAAGCGTTCGTTGATATCGGCCAAAGAATCAAGATCCAGCATCAGCAAGAGCCCGCGCGTGACATGCTCGCTCTGTGTAGCCCACTCATACTCTAGCCACTGTCGACAATGGCGCCGATTCACCAGCCCGGTGACTGAGTCAGCAGCCTTCGCGGGTGTGCGCTGCGCGTTGTTGCGTGCATGGGCGAGCACAGTGTGCAGCAACCGAGCGACGCCATCGAACAGGCCAATGCCCATGGTCTCGAAATATTTGGGTCGCGTGGAGTAAAACGCGACTAATCCGCGCTCGTCCACGTCACGTGAGATTGGGGCGACCAACATACTGCGAGCGCCGTATCGCGACGCCGCTTCGCGAATCGACGCATGCATCGAATTAGTCGAAAGCTCACTCGTTTGCGTGCGCAATCCACCAGGCGGCGGCGCACCGGCTGGGAACAGCAGCTCGGCATCCACGATGAGGGGTGTGGAAACGTTGGCCATAGCGTGGCCGACCGCGACCTGAGGCTGCATGACCTCTACGCGAGGATCACCAAACCACACCCACGCCAAACAGATGTTCGGCGAAGCGTTGACGATGCCGTCACAGAAGCTGCGCGCGACCGTTTCTGGTTGCGGGTTGCCGATCAGTGCCTCCGCAGCAGACAGCAGCGCTTCAGTGATGAAAGTCTGCTCGGCGAGCGTCGAAACACTGCTTTGCGCCGCGTCAGCAGGAGATTTTTGGAAGAGCTTGAACATGTTGGCCGCGCAGGGGTTTGGCCGATGCAGAACCACGCCCGACGCATACGAAAGGAACTTTTACTAATGCGTATCGTAACGCAATTATTAAGAGTTTTCTTATTGTTCTGCTGATGCTGGCTATTTCAGAAAGCTCAGTCCGGCGCACCCAACTGCGCAAATGGCAGTTCTTGCTTCACCAAAATGACTGTACACGGGGCTTCCATTGCGACTTTGATCGGAATGGTCGGGATAAACGGCTGCAATTTGAGCCCGTGTGTCGCGG
>JAGNQL010000292.1 GCA_017989135.1 Burkholderiales bacterium | reverse complement strand
GATCGGCAATCAAATCCCGCAGCGGACACAGCAATTTAACGATGTATAGGACGGCGTGCTTTATCGCTTCCAGATGCAAGCAGGGCAGTGCGAGTGCGTCCACGGCGGAAAGGGGCTGTTGATCCAACCCCTGCATGATAGTGACGACACGATCAGCGATTGGCGTCAAAAACTCACCCGCGTTCGCTCGGATTCTTGCTTTGCGTTTCTCGGTTACGTCTCGTGCAAGTATCGCGACCAGAATATGGTTCCAGCCGGCTAGAGGATCCTTGGGTTGACTCATTGAGCTTAGCGCATCGAGATTGTGATATCTCGTTGTTTCCGAAAAATCGCTAAGCAGTACGAGAATTTCGCGTGAAGTCTCTTCGAGAGTTGCGAATTCGGGCAGTCTGCGCGACTCATCCATTGATATCGCGGTGCATGAACGGTAAAGGCAAAGCAGGTCATGCCCAAAACTCTTCAATTCCTTACGGGTCGGAGCCCGCAGTTCATTCTTCAGCATGTGGTCGAGAATGATGGACGCTTTCATCAACCGCTCGAAACCTACTGACAAATTGAACGAAGCTGAGTAAAAAGCGCCCTTGCTGTGAACATTTGCTGTTCTTAACTCCGTCAATCCTGTAGTAAGGCAGCGACTGATCAGGTGTCCTTCCTGTTGAAGAAGCAAAAATGATGGTGGAAATTGGTGAGGTCGAGAAGGCATACGTAACCGTTTCAAGTTAGAGCATCAGTTAGTTTCGCTGGACAATGCCGAAATGTCGATCAGCGCAGCGTTCTTTTTGCTTCATGCGCCCCGTCACCCCGCGCCGAGGAGCGGAGCAACGGGCGGTCGTAGAACCGCACCATGAGCCCACCGCGCGCGGTTAGCGCGCCATCGGGCGATTTGTGCGGGTCCCGCCCGTTGCGAGCACCACAGGGAACAGCGGGGTCCGGGGCTAGCCTTTTGGGTACTTTTGGGCAATGCCAAAAGTGCCTCGCCCAACGGGCGAAACGAAGCCGTGGCAAACGAGCCACCTCGGTCCATCGAACCCTTCGCTGCGCTCAGGGCGAACGGGGAGATGGGGCCGACGTTGGCGCCCGATCCACGGTGGTTGGTATCAATTTGGGTGCGGTGAACCGGCACCCTACGGGTTTACAACGCCTCCGGCGGGAGTCGCGCCGTTGCGCCTATTTGCCTGCGGCTAACTCTTTCTTGATCACGGCTTCGTCTTCTTCGCGGAAGCGGCGGTTGCCGCATTGCTCGCGCCAGGCGGCGGCTTTTTTCTGTTGCGGCTCTACGCGGTCATTGATGCCGTGGCTGCGCGCGTTGACGGCGTCGATGCGGGCGTTGACGGCGTTGACGCGTTCAATTTGTGCCTTTTGTGCGACGCCAAATTCGGCGACGTTTTTCTCGTAGGCGCTGTTTCTTGCGAGGAGCTTCACACGCTCGGCTTCGTACGCGGCTTTTTCTTCGTCGGTCTTGGCGGCTTGGCGTAGGTTGGACATTTCGCTGACGCGCGCGCTGATCGCGTCGCTCTCGGCGCGTAGTGCGGCGCCGCGTGCGCGAATATCGTCGTTGCCTTTGTTGACCTCAAGCTGCTCGGCTTTGAGCGCGTCTTTGTCGCGCGTGTAGTTGGTTTGGTCTTGTTGGATCTCCAGCGCAGCAGCGTCGTTGGCCTGCTGCATTTTCATGCACGCGCGAAGCTCGCTGATGGTCATGATCTTGTCGGGGCGCGCGGGAGTTTGGGCGACGGCGGGGGCGTGGACTAGCAAGACGGCGGCGGAGAGCGCGACGTTGAGCGCTCGAAAGAGGTGTGTTTTCACGTGGACTACAAATTGAAGAATGGGAAACAAAGCGTGCGTGTTGTGTGCGCGCGGAAATGTAGCACGAGCGTTCAATGGCTTTTCACGCCGAACGACAGTCAGGTGGCGCTTTCGGGCGATTTATCTTGCTAGTCGATAAACGTAATTTTTGGCCTGCAACGACCGCTCAGCAGTCGCTGCAGGCATAAAGCTATTAGCGCCTCGCACGTCACACGCGGCTACGGCGCACGCCATTGGCCTGTGCTGCGCAGCGTTGCCTCGTCTCGCATGTCGAGGGCGCGTGAGGCAATTTGTTTGACTACGCGAAGGTGAAAATTTGGGCGCTGCGGCAGCGTCGCGCGATAGTCGGGGACGTAGGTTTCGAGGACGCGCTCGAAGACGGGCACGCCGAGCACAGCGAGCGCGCTGGTGGCGCCCATGAAGCGACCGGCGAGTTCGATGACGATGTGTTCGCCCGCCGCGTTGCGCCTGGCTTGAATGCTGAAGAGCCCGCGCCAGCCGTCGCGCCACGCGACCTCCGAGTAGCGCATGAGCACGTCTTTGAGCGCAGCGTCGTCGAGCAACCTGGTGTCGATGGCGGAGCCGCGAACGTGGCGCGAGCACGAGGTGGAGATGAAATGGCAGCCCGCGTCGTCGAGCAAACTGATGCCCAGCGGGCTGCCCGGTTGCACCGGCGCAAACCACAGCGGAACTCCCTCGGCGAGCGCGTCGGGCGCGAGCGTGGGCGACGGGTCAATCGCTTCTTGCACGATGGTGTCGGGGCGGTTAAGCGCGGCGTTGACATGCGTCGGCGTCATCAAAATACGAACGCCGTTGGAGCCGAAACCGAGGCGCGGTTTTGCGACCAACGGCAAGCCGACATCGCGGTGCAACGCCGTGAGCGCGGGCGCGTCGATTGCACTGCGCGCGAACGGCAAATCGTTGGCGCGCGCCCATTCGTAGCTCGCCCATTTGTCGCGAATAATTTCAGCCATCGCGACGCTACCGACCATGATCGCAAGCTCCGGGCGCTGCGCACGCCAATGCGCGAGCACCACCACGTCGTCGTCACGCCCAGGAATCACCAGGTCAGGCGGATGCCGCGCCGCGAGTGCGTCAAGCTGCACGATCAGCGCGGCGCGCTCGGCGGTTGGCGAGGAAACATAGCAAACATCGCAGCGAAAATTGTTCACCGCGCTGGGGTCGGAATTGAGGCCGATGATCTCGAAACGGTCACGCCCGATCAGGTCGATGGATTCGAGTACGCCGGTGCCAACTAGGC
>JAGNQL010000291.1 GCA_017989135.1 Burkholderiales bacterium | reverse complement strand
TCACACGACCGCCGAAGACCCCGGCAGCTACTTCCCGCTGCCCGCGCTGCGGCACGCTGCGGCGGCAGGGCGCATCGGTTCGGTCGCCGCGCGTTTTCATGGCGCGCCGACCAACCGCAGCCAACAGCTCACACTCGACGTCGACTGCCCCGAGCTGGTCGCTCGTTGTCTTGAAGATCACACCGATGCGGCTGTGCTGGTCGCCAACTGCCCTGTGTGCCACCAAACGTTGAGTCTCGCCGCACGTAGTTTGGAGGCGCACGGTATCGCCACCGTCGTTATGGGCTGCGCCAAGGACATCGTCGAGCATGTCGGCGTGCCGCGCCTGCTGTTCTCGGACTTTCCGCTGGGCAACGCTGCCGGACGTCCCAACGATGTGGCGTCGCAGGCGTACACGTTGGACTGCGCGTTGCAATTGCTCGCCGATGCGCCGGGCCCGCGCTCGACGGTGCAGTCGTCGCTCGTCTGGGCAGAAAGCGCCGACTGGAAGCTCGACTACAGCAACGCGGATCGTCTGTCGCCGCAAGAGCTTGCTCGACGGCGCGAAGCCTTCGACGCCGCAAAAGCCGAAGCAAAACGCCTGCGCGACGGCAACGCGACGTGACTGTGACACGCGGCGTGGCACGCGTTAGCCCTAGGCAATGTTTCTTCCGCTAGCGCGCGCAGGGAAGGCTCCCTACAGCTTTCTGCTCAAAACGACCAGCGGGCGGTCGTTTGCAGCCGATAATTGATAATCTTGACTTGTAATGTTTTGGACTGCAATAGACCGCTGGGCAGTCGCTGCGGCCAAAAAGCTGTAGAGAGGAACGTCCTAGCCGTCTCACTCCGCCGCTGTGTCGTTCAAACTACGCCCATTACGAAGTTTCGTCCGGACGAACTCGCCAACCAAAGCATGGCGCCGATATTGCCGATCACGGTCAGCCAGTACGTCGCTCGAAAAGATTCTTTGCTGGTTTTATGGCGGAAAGCACGTTGCGCATACGCCGCCGCTGGCCATCCGCCGACGAGCGCAAGCAGATGCAAATGCGCCTCGGGCGTGCGCCATCCGCCTCGCTTGGCCGCCGCCTTGTCTGCGGCATAGAAAACAAATGTCACCGCGTTTATCGCCGCCCACGCAGCGACGACTTTCCACGGATAGCGCGACGCAATCGCCAGTGCAAAAACCACGATCGTCCACGCAGCGGCGAGCCAAACGCTCAATGTCGAACGCCCCTCGCGCGCCTCACGCAGCTGTTGCGCGGCCTTGACCTCGCGTCGCGACTCCACGATTGCGGCGTTAACCGCGCAACTGCGGCGGCTTGTGTCCAGCCCAATTTCAAATGTGATCAGCATCCCCACCTGAGGTCGATAGCGACGGTCTGCGAACTCGTTGAGATGCACAAAAATCTTGCGACCACCCGCATTGGGCAACACAAAACCAAACGCTTTCGCGTCATTCCACTCGACGATCTTTCCCTGATAGCGCATGCTTAGTCAGCCAAACGACGAGCACTGAATTTGCCGATCAGCTCGCCGGTTGAGTTGCCCCATTGTCCGAGCCTCTCGATCTGACCGGTCCACTGCGCGTCGGTGACCGTGCCACGAAGAAGCTCTACCGCAGCACCACGCCTGATCGCCATCGAGAGCTCGGTGCCACGCAGCTGCGTCCACAGCACTTCGCTGTCCTCCAATGTGGCGCTGACCCGCTGGAAGTGTTGCGTCAGCGTGAGTGTGCGGGACTTGCTTCGGTCGGCTCCGCCTAACGTTAGTTGCCAACGCCCCGCAACCTTCGCTGGTATCACCCAAAGCAGCACTGTGTGTTCTTTTTTCGTTCCATGCGGCTTCTGTGGCGACGGAAACAGAAGCGTTTCGTCCGCGTGCCAGTCGCCCATGTCCCACTCGTGCGATACCACCCGTGAGCCTGGGCGCATTTGCTGAAGCAGCAGCGGCCGGAGCTTCAGGTTGAACTCCGGCAGTAGATAGAGCGTAACCACTGACGGTTCGGCAAAGTTAAGCGTGAACAAGTCACGCTCAAGGAATTGGGTGCGGTTGGCAACGCCCGCTAGCCGCGCCAATTTCCGGCTCTCGCGAATCAACATGGGGTCAATTTCGTACCCCACAGCACGCGCTCCGAATTGTTTCGCGGCCGCAATCACGATTCGACCGTCACCGGAGCCAAGATCCCACAACAAGTCATTGCGTTTCACCTCAGCTAGTTGAAGCATGCGACGCACTAGAAGCGGCGGCGTTTGCACGTAGGGCACCTCCGCTTCAGTGGCGACGGGGGGCGACTCCGCAACGGCAGGAGTTTGCGCGGCGAGCCAAGGCGGAAGCGCCGCGCCAAAGCCTGCCAAGACGAACCGACGACGATTGACGGATGCAGCGCTCGGCGCGGCCAACGGATGACGGAAAAGTTCTCTCATGCCACAAGCGTATCAACTATCCCCGCACGCCCTCAACCCAACACTGTTGTGCTTTGCGTCCCACTAGCCAACGCAGAGCGGTTGCGCCTACGGAAGCCCCAAAGACACGCCGCGCGCAGTACGGCGTAACTACCGCTGTACAAAAAAGTACACGTCAGCATGCCCCTGCAATTAACCGAACCACCGCTAGGGCGAAACGCTCCGATGCGCATCGTCGCCCCGCCATCGATGACTAGGGGTAAACCATGCCCGTACCGCGCGGGGGGTTGCAATCCACACGCGTTGCCCCTACATTCCGCGCATCACGATTTCATCGGTTACGGAGGTTCTTATGGATACCAACAACGTTACGTCGATCAACGGCCAGACTGGCGCGCTTGCGTCGTCGCAAAACCGCGTCTTGCGCAACACTTACATGTTGCTCGCCGCCTCAATGGTGCCTACGGTCATCGGCGCAGTGCTCGGCGTGTCGATCGGTTTCAAGGGCTTTGGCCCTTGGTGGATGAACTTCATGATTTTGATGGGTGCAGTGATGGCGTTTAGCTACGGCATCGAGCGCACCAAAAACAGCGGCGCTGGCGTGGCCGTGCTGCTTGCGTTTACGTTGTTCATGGGCTTCTGGCTGTCGGTGTTGCTCGGTCGAGTTCTCGCACTCAAAGACGGTGCAACGC
>JAGNQL010000083.1 GCA_017989135.1 Burkholderiales bacterium | reverse complement strand
CTGCGAGCCCAACCGAGCGCATTTCGCGATGCTAGAATGTAGGGCTTTGTTTCATAAGCGTTTTTCGGGTTTTGGTGCCGAGGCTTGCCGCACGGAGTGATCTCCTTGCAAGGCTCCGTGCGCCGCAATTTCGTTCCGACCCGAGCGCATCACTACTGGAGATACCCATGGCAATCGAACGCACCTTTTCTATCATCAAACCTGACGCAGTTGCGAAGAACGCCATCGGCGCCATCGTCGGCCGTTTTGAAGCCGCTGGCCTGAAAGTCATCGCTTCGCGCATGGCTCACCTCTCGCGCGCCGAAGCTGAAGGCTTCTACGCTGTGCACAGCGCCCGCCCATTCTTCAAAGACCTCGTGGACTTCATGATCTCCGGCCCGGTCGTTCTGCAAGTATTGCAAGGCGAAAACGCAATCGCTAAAAACCGCGATCTGATGGGCGCTACCGACCCGAAGAAGGCCGCACCAGGCACGATCCGCGCCGACTTCGCTGATTCGATCGACGCTAACGCCGTTCACGGCTCTGACGCGCCAGAAACCGCAGCGGTCGAAATCGCTTACTTCTTCCCACAAAGCCAAGTGTTCGGCGGCTAATCGGTTTCACCCAAACCGATCGCGCGCATGCATTCCGGCACCATCAGGATTCAGTGGCCACCCTGCAAAATCTGCTTGAGCTGAACCAGCCCGCGCTGGCGGCTTTTTACGCCCATATCGGCGAAAAGTCGTCTAGCGTGAACATGCGCGCAAAACAAACTCTCAAGTGGCTGCATCAATCGCAAGTCACTGAGTTTGCGGCGATGACCGACATCGCCAAAACGACGCGAGAACTGCTCGCCGCCCACGCCGAAATCCGCGACCTCACGGTCATTCGCGATTCGACCGCGAGCGACGGCACGCGAAAGTGGTTGTTTGACGTCGGCTCCAGCGCCGTTGACGCTGTGTTCATTCCCGAAGAAGACCGCGGCACGCTGTGCATTTCCTCGCAAGCGGGTTGCGCGCTCGACTGCGCGTTTTGCTCAACGGGCAAACAAGGCTTCAACCGAAATTTATCGACCGGCGAGATCATCGGCCAGTTGCGCTATGCAGACAAAGTGCTGAAAGCCGACATGGGCATCGACGGCCGTACGCCGGACGGCGTGCAACCTGTGACCAACGTCGTGATGATGGGCATGGGCGAGCCGCTGGCCAATTACCTCGCCGTGTTCCCTGCGCTCGAAATGATGCTTGACGACAACGCGTACGGCCTCTCGCGCCGCCGCGTCACGGTGTCAACGTCGGGCATGGTCCCGCAAATCGACGAGATGGCGCGCGTGGTGCCGGTCGCACTTGCGGTGAGCCTGCACGCTCCGACCGACGCCCTTCGAGACGTATTGGTGCCGATCAACAAGCGTTACCCGCTCAAAGAACTGATCGCCGCGTGCAACCGCTATCTTGAGTTTGCGCCGCGTGACTTCATCACGTTTGAATACGTGATGCTCGACGGTGTGAACGATCAGCCGGAACACGCCGAAGCGTTGATCAAAATCGCGCGCCAAGTGCCGTGCAAACTGAACCTGATCCCGTTCAATCCGTTCCCGAACTCTGAATTCAAAAAATCGCCTCGTGAGCGAATCGTCGCGTTTCAGCGTCGCTTGTCCGACGCAGGCATCGTGACCACTATCCGCAAAACGCGTGGCGACGACATTGACGCTGCCTGCGGCCAGCTGGCTGGGCAGATTAAAGATCGAACGCGGCGTACCATTGCGATTAAATCCGCTCAAGCAGCCAAAAGTACACATGGCACGCAAGGCGAAGTCCTCACCACCGAATCCACCGCCACCGGAGGCACCACCGCATGAAACGAGCTTTGAACATCAGTGTCAGCGTCATGTTGTGCGCATTGCTCACCGCGTGCGCGAATTTTTCGACCGGCAAAAAAGCCGAGGACGAAGCCCCACAAACCACCACGCAGGCTAACAGCGAAGACCCGCTGCGCTACCGCGCACGCGTACACACGGAGCTAGCGGCGAATTATTTTCAACGCGGACAAATGGCCGTAGCGCTCGAAGAGCTGCGCGAGGCGATTCGACTCGACCCGCGATATGGCGTGGCGCACAGCATTTTGGGGCTGGTACACGCGGAGCTCAACGAGTTCGCGAAAGCCGATGCCTCCTTTCTGGAAGCGATAAAAGTCGCGCCGGCCGAAGGTGAAATTCGCAACAACTACGGCTCGTATTTGTGTCGCCAAAATCGTGCGAAAGACGGCCTTGAACAGTTCGACGCTGCGCTACGTTTACCACTCTACCAAACACCGAATCAAGCGCTAGAAAACGCCGGTACCTGCGCGCTGGGCGCGAGCCTGATTCGTCCTGCGGAGAGCTATTTTTCGCGACTCATTCAGATGCAGCCCTTTAGCTCACGCGGCTACCAAGGACTAGCGGCAATCGCGCTGAAGACGGCGCGCTATGACGAAGTGCGCCGCCACGTCCGCATGGGCCTCAACGCTCAGCCGCACACACCAGAGCTCTATTTTTACGGCGCGTGCGCAGAACGCAATCTCAACGACAAGGGCGCCGACGAGTCGTACACCATGCAACTCAAGTCGCGGTTTCCAGACTCGCCACTCAATGAACTATTACGCAAAGGAGGCTGCCAATGAGCCTTGAGGCAAGCGCCCCCCCAATGATTGAAGGCAACACCGTCGGCGCAGTACCGCCAGGAGAAATGCTCCGCGCTGCGCGCGAGCGCGCCGGGATGACGCAAGAGGATATCGCGGGTAAATTGAAGCTCGCGGCCCGGCAGATCGCAGCCATCGAAACGGGCGATTGGGCTTCCCTGCCCGAGCGCACGTTTACACGCGGCTTTATGCGCAGTTACGCGCGCTTGGTTAGCCTTGATCCCGCCAGTCTCGGTCTCGAATTGTCAGCGTCGCAGAGCGCACCTACGGCTGAAATTAAGGCCTCCCCATCGGAAGCGATGAACGAAGTCACGTTTGATCCGTCCGGAAAATCACGTAGCGCGACACGTTGGGTAGTGCCCGCACTTCTAGTCGCTGCGCTGGTTGCTGGCGTCGCCTATTTTCAGGGCGGTCATTTGGCGTCGCTGCTGCCAGCAAAGTTGGGGGGCACCCCTCCGCCGACCTTAAAAACGGCCGTGGCCGCGCAGGCTGAACAAGCGGATGCAGCACGACAAGCTCAGGCTGCCGCCGCGACCTCTGCTAACGGCTCCACCACCTCCGGCAGCGTGATCGCCCCCCCAACGGCAGCGAATGCACCGCAGAGTGGAACGCCCGAAGCAGCGCCCGCAAGCAGCGGGAATGCCACTGCAGCGCCGGCAGCGCCGACGGCAAACGGAATCGTTTCCCCGCCCGTTGCCAATCCTGAGACGTCCACCGCGGCAAACACCGCGCCGGTCGCGCCCGCCACGGCTCCTTTGCTCGGGGAACGCCGCGTTTCGATCACCTTCAAAGGCAAATCGTGGACCGAAGTGCGTAGCAAAGGTGAAGTCATTTTTTCGGAAAATGCACAGCCGGGAACGCGCGAATTTTCGGGAACGCCGCCGCTGTCGTTCGCCGTTGGCAACGCCAGCAATGTGACGCTCTTGATCGACGGAAAACCGTTCGACATGGCTAACGTTACGCGCAACGACGTTGCGCGTTTCCGTATCGAGTAACACAGTAATTTTCGCCTGCATGATGAACGCCACAAGCCTTAAGTCCCGCCGCGCCACGCAACAAGTGCGTATCGGGCATGTGCGCGTTGGCGGGTCGTTGGACAACGTCGCCCCGATCATGGTGCAGTCGATGACCAACACCGATACAGCGGACATTGCGGGCACCATCGCGCAGGTCGCGGCGCTCGCGCAAGCTGGCTCGGAGGTGGTGCGCATCACGGTGAACTCTCCCGAAGCTGCCGCGGCCGTGGCCGCCATTCGCGAAGGGTTGGATAAGCTCCATTGCAATGTGCCGCTCGTGGGGGACTTTCACTTTAACGGCCACAAGCTGCTGCGAGACTACCCCGAGTGCGCCAAAGCGCTCGCGAAGTACAGAATCAATCCGGGCAATGTGGGTCGTGGCAACAAACACGACACACAATTCGCGCAGATGATTGAGATCGCCTGCCGCGAGCAAAAACCCGTGCGCATCGGTGTGAACTGGGGCAGCCTCGATCAAGATTTGATGGGCCGCTTGATGGACGAGAACTCGCGTCTGGCGCAACCAAAAAGCGCACAACAAGTGATGCGTGATGCGCTCGTCACTTCGGCGCTTGAGTCCGCTGCGTTGGCACAAGAAGTTGGCCTGCCGTCGAATCAAATTGTCTTGTCGTGCAAAGTCAGCGATGTGCAGGACTTGATCGCGGTGTACAGCGATTTAGCGGCGCGCTGCGACTATCCGCTGCATCTCGGCTTGACCGAGGCGGGCATGGGAAGCAAAGGCATCGTGGCCTCCACCGCCGCGATGGGAATTTTGTTGCAGCAAGGCATCGGCGACACCATCCGCGTGTCGCTCACGCCCGAGCCCGGTGGCGATCGAACGAAGGAAGTCATCGTTGCACAAGAAATGCTGCAAACGATGGGGCTACGGACGTTCACGCCGTTGGTGACGGCCTGCCCCGGTTGTGGCCGCACGACCAGCACGTTCTTCCAAGAACTCGCGGCGAAAACGCAGAGCTACTTGCGCGCGCAAATGCCCGTCTGGCGCGACGTGTATCCTGGAGTTGAAGGCATGAGCGTGGCCGTGATGGGTTGCGTGGTCAACGGCCCCGGCGAGTCAAAAATGGCAAACATCGGCATTAGCTTGCCAGGCACTGGCGAGCTGCCCGTGGCGCCGGTCTACGAAGACGGCAAGAAAACGGTGACGCTCAAGGGCGACCATATCGCCGAAGAATTTCAAGCGATGCTCGACGCCTACGTGCTGCGCACTTATGGCCCCGGCGCGAGCGGCGCAACAGACGAACGACATCGACCCGACACCGCGCCCGTGGCAGCCACGGACAAAGTCATCCCGATTCGCGTTGCGTAGAGCCTACGGAGGTAGTTTCCTCCAACAGCTTTTTTGCGCGAGCGACAGCCCAATAGTCGTTTCAGGGCAATTTTTGCAATAGTCAACTATTGATAATTTGAGCCCCAAACGACCACCGGTCGGTCGCTGGAAGCAAAAAGCTGTAACGCAACGTAATTTTCGTTTTCGAGTCTCGCAGGCCACAGTCATTTTTTTGCGCTTCAGGCGCGAGTCTCACACTGCACAGCAAAACACATCATGGAAAAGCCACAACAAACTAAGCTCCAAGCAGTCCGGGGCATGAACGACATCCTCCCCGGCGAATCTGCGCGCTGGGAATTCTTCGAAGAAACCGTCACTCGCGTCGCCCGCCAGTACGGCTATCGAAACATGCGTGCGCCCATCGTCGAGCACACGCCCCTCTTCGTTCGCTCGATCGGCGAAGTGACCGACATCGTCGAAAAAGAGATGTACTCGTTTGAGGACAAATTGAACGGTGAAGCGCTCACGCTGCGGCCTGAACTGACGGCTGGATTGGTGCGGGCGGCCATCGAGGCAAACCTTACGTACAACGCTCCAGCGCGCGTCTACACGCTGGGCCAGGTGTTCCGTCACGAGCGTCCGCAGAAGGGACGCTACCGTCAGTTCAACCAGTTTGACGTGGAATGCTTCGGCTTCGACGGCCCGGACGTTGACGCCGAAATCATGATCATGACGGCGCGCATTTGGCGTGAGCTGGGCATCAATGATGTGCGTCTTGAAATAAATTCACTGGGCAACACGGATGAGCGCGCCGCGTATCGCGCCAAGCTCATCGCCCACTACGAAGCCAATCTCAGCGCGCTGGACGACGAAGCTAAGCGCCGCCTACACACCAATCCCATGCGCATTCTCGACAGCAAAGTCGCGAGCGTCATCGAAGTCAATAAGACCGCGCCGATCCTTCTCGATTCGCTGCAAGACGAATCGCGCGCGCACTTCGCGGGCCTGCAGGCGTTGCTGCGCGAGGCTGGTGTGCCGTTCGTCGTGAATCCGCGCATCGTTCGCGGCATGGATTACTACAACCGCACCGCGTTTGAATTCATCACGGATCGTTTCGGTGGACCGCTCACCGTCTGTGGTGGCGGGCGCTACGACGGCTTATTCGAGCAACTCGGCGGCAAACCTACGCCTGCGATTGGTTTTGGTATGGGCGTCGAGCGCGTACTCATGATGCTCGACGAGTCCACGCAAGTAGCCACCCAAGACGCGTACATCGTGCACGCTGGCGTCGGCGCGGCTGCGTTCGCGAGCCAGATCGCCGAGACACTGCGCGACGCGGGCCTCTCGGTCACCCAACACGCGGGCGGCGGCAGTTTCAAGAGCCAAATGAAAAAGGCCGACGGAAGTGGTGCGCGCTTCGCGTTGGTTATCGGTGAAAACGAAGTGACCGCTGGCACTGTTGCATTGAAACCTATGCGTAATGCCTCCGGTGAGCCAATTCAAGGCGAACAGGCGATAATTACGAGTTCGGCTCTGGTGGCGCACTTGCGCGGCCAATAGTCCACCCACACCAACCCAGACACCCAAAGAATTTCGAAGATGGCTGCATACGACTTAGACGAACAAGAAAAGCTCGGCGACCTTAAAGCCTGGTGGGCGCAATACGGCAAATACGTGATCGGCTCTGTCGCGGTCATTGCGTTGCTCGTGGGTGGCAATTGGGGCTGGAAGACGTGGACGACCAATCAAGCCATGGCGGCCAGCGGCCTCTATGCGAACGTCACCGAGGCGCTCACGAAGAATGAGCCCGCAAAAGTAAAAGAAGCAATCGCGCCGTTGCTCGAAAAATTCCCGAGCACGGGCTACGCGCCACGCGCCGCATTGCTCGCCGCGAAAGCTGCGTTCGATGCTGGCGATCTGCCCGGCGCGAGATCGAATCTCGAATGGGTCGTGGCCAATAGCAAGGAAGACGAGCTGAAGAACATCGCGCGCCTACGCTTAGCCGCAGTGCTGGTCGACCAAAAGCAATTCGATGCGGCGCTCGCTGCGCTTGACGGCAAACATAGCGCCTCGTTCGAGGGCTTGTTTCTCGACATGAAGGGCGACGTGTTCAACCTTCAAGGCAAAGCGGCTGATGCCAAGTCCGCCTACGAAGCCGCGCTGGCCAAACTCGACGCTAAAGGCGCACAAAAATCGTATACGCAGTTGAAGCTTGACGCACTTGCCGGCGGTAACGTCGCCGCGCCTGCTGCGTCGGCTCCAGTTGCGGCTCCCGCTCCTGCCGCGCCAGCAGCAGTTGCTACGCCCGCACCCGTGACGCCAACGCCTGCTGCTGCTGCGCCAGCCGCCGGAGCAAAACCATGAACGCCGTGAGCTTGCTGGCCGCCTCATCAACGCGGTCGGTCGTCTTGGCGGTATCGGCTGCGTTGGCGCTCAGTGGCTGTTCTACGGTGACGGGTTGGTTCTCCAGCTCGGACAAAAAAATTCTGCCGTTACCCGCCGTAAGCGGCAGCGCAGCGGTGACCACCGCGTGGCAAGCGCCGCTCGGCGGCAAACAAGTGAGCAGTTTGATTCCGGTCGTCGCCAACGGTTTGGTGTACGCCGCGCATTCGACGGGCACGATCACCGTGTTCGACGAAAAGACCGGCGCGGTCGTGAGCAAAATGCAGACGCCAGCGGGCAAAGGCGAGGTTTCTGGCGGTGTGTCCGCTGCAGTGGACATCGTTGTCGTCGGCACCAACAAGGCCGAAGTCATCGCGTTTGACGCCAAGGGCGCAGTGCGCTGGAGCGCCAAAGCCAGTAGCGAAGTGATTTCACCTGCCGCAATCTCCGATAACTCCGTGGTTGTGTTGGGTGGTGACGGCGCGATTACGTCGTTCGACATCAAGACCGGCGAGCGCAAATGGCGCATTCAGCGTGTGTTGCCAGCCCTCACCGTTCGCTCCACCGCCATTCCCGCCGCGACGCGCGGCGCGGTGTTTGTGGGCACGGCGCAAGGCAAGTTGCTCGCCATTGATGCGAACACCGGTACCATCGGCTGGGAAGCCACCGTTGCGACGCCGAAAGGCACCTCGGAACTTGAGCGGTTGGTCGACGTGGTTGGCCGCCCCGCCGTGGACACCGATCGCGTGTGCGCAGCCGCCTATCAGGGTCGCGTCGCATGTTTCGATCTCGTGCGCGGCACCTTGCTGTGGTCGCGCGACATCAGTTCGCTCAACGGCCCGGTGATCGATGCGCGTTACGTGTACGTCGCCGACGAAAAAGGCTTCGTGCAAGCGCTTGATAAGGCCACGGGCGGCACGATTTGGAAGCAAGACGTGCTCGCCGGTCGCCGCGCGACTGGCATCGCGCTACTTGGCGATTTCGTGGCCGTGCAAGACGCCGAAGGCGCTGTTCACTTGGTGGACCGCAACAACGGCAAGATTTCCGGTCGCGGCCTCGGCGAAGCGTTTATCTCGAACGTCGGCCTAGTTTCCAGCGGCAACAACGTCTTGATACAAACGCAAAGCGGTCAACTGGCCGCTATCGGCGCGCGATAGTGCGCGTGCGGCGCTCGGTGGCGTCACGCTAACGAGCGCAACAAGCGCTAAACCGCCGCGTCGGCTCTTGTACTTACTGATAAAAAAAGAAAAAGAAAATGCTTCCCACCATCGCCCTCGTCGGACGTCCTAACGTCGGAAAGAGCACGCTCTTCAACCGACTCACGCGTTCGCGCGCGGCGCTGGTTGCCGACTTCCCCGGTCTCACGCGTGATCGCCAGTATGGCCAAGGCCGCGTCGGCGACCACCGCTTCGTCGTCATCGATACCGGTGGCTTCGAGCCCGTAGCTAAAGACGGCATCCTGAAGGAAATGGCGCGGCAAACGCTGCAAGCGCTCGACGAAGCCGACATCGTTTTCTTTATCGTGGACGGCCGTGCAGGCGTTACGCCACAGGACGCGCGCATCGCTGACTTGCTGCGTCGTCGCGGGTTGTCCGTGTACCTTGCGGTCAACAAAACCGAAGGCATGAACGACGCGCGCGTGACGGCCGAGTTTTACGAGCTGGGAATTGGCGACCCCTACGCAATTTCCGCGACGCAAGGCGACCGCGTAAACGCGTTGATCGAGCATGCGCTCGACGAAAAATTCCCGCAGCCAGAAATCACCGAAGACGACGAAGACGGTGCAAAAGCCGCAGCTTCCGAGCCGAAAACCTACGCCGAAGGCGAAGAACCAGAATTCATCCCGGAGCCACCGCCGCGCACCAAGATCGCGATTGTCGGCCATCCGAACGTGGGCAAGAGCACGCTCGTGAATGCGCTTCTCGGCGAAGAACGCGTGATCGCGTTCGATCAGCCGGGCACCACGCGCGATTCGATTTATCTAGATTTCACTTATAAAAATCGCGAATACACGCTGATCGACACCGCTGGTATCCGGAAGCGCGGCAAGGTCACAGAAGCAATCGAAAAGTTCTCGGTTATCAAGACGCTGCAAGCGATTGAAGACGCCAACGTCGTCATTTTCGTCGTCGATGCCACGGCTGGCATCAGTGACCATGACGTCCAACTCGGCTCGTTCATCCAAGACGCTGGCCGCGCGCTCGTCATCTGCATCAACAAGTGGGACGCCGCTGATTCGGATGCTAGGAAGATCATCAACGAAGACTGCACTCGAAAGCTTTACTACCTTGATTACGCTGAGACGCTAACGATCTCGGCAAAGTCCAAGCAAGGCCTCGACAAAGTCATGGCCGCAGCCAACCGCGCGCATGGTGCTGCATTCAAAAAGCTACCCACACCAAAACTCACCCGCGCGTTGCAAGACGCAGTGGTGAAGCAGCAGCCTCCACGTGCTGGAACGATTCGACCGAAGATGCGCTACGCCCATCAAGGCGGCAGCAATCCGCCAATTGTGGTGATTCACGGGACTTCGCTCAATCGAATTTCCGAGACCTACAAGCGCTACCTCGAACGATTTTTTCTCGAATATTTCGAGCTTCAGGGTACCCCGCTACGTTTGCAGTTCATTACGGGGCATAATCCTTACGCGGTTGAAGCACCGACGGGGCGTCGCACACGGTCATACTAAGCGACGCGGCCCCGCCAAGAAGAATGTTCGAGACACGGTTTGCCACTGTGACTTGAACTTACCGGCGGCGTCACCATCTCAGACATAGGTGGCGACAGCCGCCCGGCCGCATCATTGAACTAAAAATACGGAGAATAAGAAATGAGCAACAAAGGGCAATCCCTCCAAGACCCATTCCTCAATACGCTGCGCAAAGAGCACGTACAGGTGTCGATCTACCTAGTCAACGGCATCAAACTGCAAGGTCAGGTTGAGTCGTTTGACCAATACGTGGTCCTCCTCAAGAACACCGTTACCCAGATGGTCTACAAACACGCAATCTCCACGATCGTTCCCGCCCGCGCTGTGAACATTCCGCACGGGGACGAAGCCTCTGAGTAACGCCCTTCGGGCATTGATGGCTGCGGCAATGCGCGCCAGCTTGAGTCGCCATGTTTGAACGCCACGCCGGGAATGACCGTGCGGTACTGGTGCAGCTTGCCTTTGGTAAAGCGCCTATGGCCGACGACATTGAAGAATTGCAGTCGCTGGCGGCTACCGCTGGCGCTGACACGGCGGCCATTGTCACCGGGCGGCGTGACCGCCCCGACGCCGCGACTTATGCCGGCAAAGGTAAGGTCGAAGAAATCGGCGCCGCCTGCGCAGCCGAAACGGCTGAGCTTGTAATCTTTAACCACTCACTTTCCGGTGTGCAAGAGCGAAATCTTGAGCGCGTGCTGGAATGCCGTGTGATTGATCGGCGCACGTTGATTCTCGACATCTTCGCGCAACGTGCCCGTAGCGCCGAAGGCAAGCTCGCGGTCGAACTCGCCCAACTTGAGCATTTGTCCACGCGCCTCGTGCGCGGCTGGTCGCATCTTGAGCGCCAACGTGGCGGCATCGGTTTGCGCGGCCCCGGCGAGAAACAGCTTGAAATTGACCGCCGCCTCATCTCGATCAAGATTCGTGCGTTGCAAGAGCGCCTCGAGAAGGTCGAGAAGCAACGCCACACGCAGCGTCGCCGTCGCGAGCGCTCTAACACTCGCTCCATTGCGATTGTCGGCTATACCAACGCCGGAAAAAGCACGCTGTTTAATCGATTGACCGCGGCCGGCACTTACGCCGCCGATCAATTGTTTGCCACGCTCGACACGACCGTTCGTAAGCTCTACGTCGCGGACGCGCAACCGATGGTCGCCTCCGACACAGTGGGCTTTGTGCGCGCTCTTCCGCACGAACTGGTGCAGGCGTTCAAAGCGACGCTCCTGGAAGCGGTCGAGTCCGATTTACTGCTGCACATCGTCGACGGCGCGAGCGATCAGCGCGAGCAACAGATCGAAG
>JAGNQL010000082.1 GCA_017989135.1 Burkholderiales bacterium | reverse complement strand
TCCATCGGGTCATCAATGAAGCGCTCAATCGCCCACGGACCGGCCTCGAAACGTAAATCATGGGCGCTCTCGGTTTCTTCGTCCCAAAAGCACATCGCCGAACGAAACGTTGAGTGACTGCGCGCGTCGAGCGTGAATGGCAACACGGTGGCTTGGCCGCGCGCGCTGGACGTGGCAACCACGGTGTTGGTGGTGCCGAAATCGAGACCTAGGGCAAGTGTTTGAGGAGCCGGTTGAGTCATAAAAGCGAAAAAGCGCCGCCTCGGCCGGCTACAAAGCGCGACTGAAAAAAGCGGTGTGGGGAAATGGGGCGGGAGGAGATTCTACTTTTAACGACTCGCTCTTCGACTGCGCGTTTGCCGCTACCGATTGTTGTGAAAATTAAACCTCGCGCGCAATACACTCACGAGATGAACATTATTGACTCGCCCTCAAATGCTGGTCGCTCGGCTGGCCCCGCGACGGTTACGCCCATTGGCACCGGCCGCCACTGGCTTGCGCGACTGCCGCCCGGATTGTTCGCGATTGTGCTCGGCCTGCTGGGGCTGGCGAGCGCTTGGCGGCGTCTCGCGGGTTTTAAGCTGGAACACACCGATCTGGTTGCTACGGCTATCCTTAACGTGGCAACCGGGTTGTTGGAATTGCTGCTGCTGTTATTGGTCTTCAAGCTTTGGCGATTTCGCGACGAGGTTCGGCGAGATTTTTCGCATCCCGTGCATGGCGCAATGTTGTCGGTCGTTCCCTTGGTCGTGATGCTGGCGATCGCGTTGTGGACGCCGCTCTTGGCGCAACCTTCGCCGTACGCATTGCCCATAGTGTTGGTCGCGCTGGCAGTTGAAGCCGTGTTCGTCTGGCGCGTCGTGTCACAGCTTTCAACGGGTGCGATGCCCGCGGATATGGTCACCCCCGCGCTCTACATTCCGGTGGTCGGCAGCGGGTTGATCGGAGCGATGACATTACAGGCAATGGGCCTTCATGGGTTTGCAGTCCTGCTCTTTGGCATGGGGCTCAGCGGCTGGGCGCTGCTCGAAGCACGCGTTTTGAATCGCTTATTCGCTGGCCCATTGCCACCGCCTTTTCGGCCGACGATTGGCGTCGAAATGGCCCCTGCGGCGATTGCCACGCTCGCGGCCTCCGTGCTGTGGCCGACCCTCCCGGCTGACGTGATTTTGATCGGCCTTGGCGTCGCGTGCGGCCCGATGATCGGCGTGCTCGTGCGCTGGCGTTGGTGGAGCGACGTGCCGTTCTCGCTCGGCTTCTGGTCGTTCTCGTTCCCAGTGGCGGCTCTCGCCGCAGTCATCGTGGAGACTGTGGCGCGCGGCGGGTGGCCGGTGCAAGTTGCGTTTGTCGCAGTGTTGCTCGCGACAGCGATCATCGCGTTTCTGACGGTGCGCACGTTGATTTTGTTAGTGCGCGGACGCTTAATTCCTCCGGGTTGAAGTAGCGCCTAGCAGCCGCGCTACGCCAGACCCACCAGATACAGCCCGTAGATCACACAGCAAGCGCCATCAAATAGCAACGTCACGGCAAAGCCTTTGCCGAACGGCTTGTTCCAGTTGAGCGCGATCAGCAGCACCAACGCCGCCTTCTCGATCAACGCCGCGCTGATGACGGGCAAGCGCGCTTCGGGGTGCCCGGACGCGTAGACCAGCAAGCCGCCCACGACAAACGCCATCATGCCCCAATGCCGCGCGAAAAACAGGCCTGCTTCGTCCCTAATTTCAATCTTGTTGAGCAGCTTGAGAATCGCCGCCGGAAACAAAAACTGCAATAGCGGCAGCATGGTGACAAGGCCAGTGACTAAAAGAATCGTGCTGATGTTGTTGGTGATCATGGGAACGCTCCTGAAGTTGCGGTCGATGCGAACCGAATGCGTACACGGGTTTTCTTGGACCGACGCATGAAGCTATGGCGGCAAGATCATGGCACAGCTCGCGACGAGATACGCGCGAATGGCGGTCCAAGTCTTGCGTGTCGCCGCAACCGGAAACCCGATGCCGTTGGTGACAGCGTTGCCGGATAGTCCGATGGCGATGCGTGCATGAACTAGCGAATCGGTGGTTGCCAGCACGAGACCGTCGCCGTCGATGTCTAGACGACATGGCGGTGTCGGGCTGCCTTCGTATCTCGACACGAGAAAGTTGTTGCCTGTACTACCCACTAGAATGATTTTTCCGTCCGCCTGCAACGTCATGCCCCGCTGGGCGTTCGGGCCCGGATTGGCCGACGCGATAAATTTTCCGGTGGTGTTGAATGTCGTGTCCAACAGGCCGACAGTGGTGTAGCGCGCCATGCACGGGAAAAAGTTATTGGTCGAAACCTCGCAATAGCCCGCCAACACGATCTTGCCGTCGGCGTCAATGGCGACCTTGTGCGCGACGTCTTCAGCGCCGCCCATCGCGGTGATGACTTTGCCCGTGCTGTTGAATGTGCTGTCCAGTACACCAGCCGCCGTCACGCGCGCCATGCAAAAGTCAAGATTGGCACCGTTTGAGCATCGGCCAGCCAGCACGTATTTTCCATCTGCTTGCAGGGTCAAACTGTTTGCCAACGCAGACCCTGAGCCAATGGGAAAGCGGAGAATGCCCGTCGCGTTGAAAGTGGCGTCTGATACCCCGTTTGTGGTGTAGCGCAGCACACAAAACTCCTGGATCGCCACGCTATCGCAATTGCCGGCCGCAACGATTTTGCCGTCAGGTTGAACGACGACTGTTTGCCCAGTGTTCAGTCCGCTTCCCAAGGCGGTGACGACTTTACCGGTGGCATTGAAGGTGGTGTCGAATGCGCCTGCGCTGGTGAATCGCACAATGCAGATTTCAGCTGCGGTGCTAGAAAAGTTGGCGCATGTGCCTGCCACAACAATCTTGTTATCTATTTGGATCGCGACTGCACTGCCAAGATCCTGACCGTTACCCCCCGCCGCGACCTGCACGATACCAGTGCCGTTAAAGCTCGTGTCAAGCGCTCCGGTCGTCGTGTAGCGCACTACGCAAAACTCGATAGTGAAAGCCCCTGGAAAGCCCACTAATGGTCGTTCACACGCGCCCGATACCACGATTTTTCCGTCGCCCTGAATCGCAAGGCCCAAGGCGCGGTCGGTGCCGGAATTGACCGGCGTCTGCACCGTGCCTGTGGTGTTGAATGTGGCGTCTAGTACGCCTGTCGCGCTGTAGCGAGCCACGCAAATTACTGCGCCGTTGACGCAATATCCCGCCACCACAATCTTGCCATCGGTTTGAACCGCCACACTGGTGGCAAAGTCGCTGTCGTTGATGTCGGTGATCACTTTTCCGGTGCCGCCAAACGTAGTGTCTAGGTCAGTCGGCGCGGCGCAGACGGCAAGGCTCGCCGCGCCAAGCAACGACGCGATCAGCGCCTTCATGCGGCCGCCCGTACTTGCACGCTGGTAAACCGCTGCTCAATCAATCGTGCGACAGCCGCGGGAGCGGTCAGAATCGGCACATGCCCAAGACCGGGCAGGATGTGCAGCTCGGCGTCCAACAAACGCTTCGCCAACAGTCGCGAATCGTCGGGGGGTGAAACGCCGTCCAGCGAGCCGTGAATCAGCAGCGTGGGCACCCGCATCGTAGAGAGACGATCCTCCACGTTGAGGGCGCAGCGGCACTGCAGCAGTTCTATGGCGCTTTGCAGCGTCGAGCGGCGCAACACCTGGTAGCCCCAGCGACGCTGATCCCCTCCGTTAGCCTCCGGCACGCAGCTCGTTGCGAATGCCCTGATCGCGCCGTCAAAATCCTTTCGCAGCCATTCGACGAAATCGTCGAAGTGCGTAGGTAACACGCGCCGCCACGAAGCGCCCACGAGCACCAACCCGCTGATGCGGTCAGTGGCCTTCAGCGCGACCTCCAACGCCACGCCCGCGCCGCCTGATTCGGCGGCGAGCACGCAGCGATCAATGCCCTGAGCGTCCATCACGGCGAGCACGTCGTCGACCATCGCCTCGAGAGTGATTGGCGAGGTGCTGTGCGTGCTTGCGCCGCTGCCGCGATGATCCATGCTCACGCAGCGCCAGTGCGGTAGCTCGCCGAAGAGGTCATGCCAAACCTCCCCACTACCGATCCAGCCGCCCAGCGCCAGAAGCGTTTGCGGTCCATGACCGAAGGAGAGCGAAAGCAGGCTGGCGTCGGGACGTTTTACGAACATGAGGAGCCTCGGATGAATGCAGTTTTGATGGCTGCTATTGCATCAGTGGCGAGGCGCGAGGTCTACGTGGCAGGTGTCCCGGTTTGTGCGGGAATGGCTGTGGCGCGGCGAATTAGGCGGGACATATGTCCCGATTGGAGCATGGAGTACGCGGCCAAGTCCTCGCCTACGACTGAGGATTCACGGGAGGGGCTTCTGCCCGCCGAAACCTTCTGCTCGAAGTAACACGATGGCCTGCGGGCGACCTTCAACACCGAGCTTTGAATACAGCGCTGACAACGCGTTGCGCGCTGTTTTCTCTGCGATGCCCAACCGCGCCGCGAGCTGCAAATTGTCTAGACCATCGGCCACCGCATGCGCCAAGTCCTTTTCGCGTGGGGTCAACGTCAGTTGGTTCGTTTCACCCGCAACAAAATCGGAAACCGCTTCGATGAATCGTTCAAAACCGCCATCGCCTGGCCCCGGAATGTGGTTGCGCGTGGCGAGCGTTTCGAAGCGCGCGCCGGGGATAGCAGCGGCCATCGCGCGTCCACGTTCGATGTGTACCATCATGTCGCCTGCCGAATGCAGCACCAGCGTCGGACAGCGCACCAACGGTGCCAGCGAGCGCACATCAAGCCTGATGCGCGCTCGCATAATTTTTGCGGCACGCGCGCCATCGCAAGACTGACGCTGTTGCTCGTTGAGCATCACAATTTGCTCGGGTGTCGCATCGGGCAGCATTGTTGTCGAAAAGAACTGTTGCACCGCCGGATCGTTGCGCCCCCAACCCAACTCAACCAAGCGCACCTTAGCCTCGTAGAAGGCGAGATCGTCGGCGCTTGCGCCAGTGTGCGCGATGCCTGCCATGTAACCGCCCAACAACACCAGATGCGACACGCGATCCGGGTGCTTCACCGCGTAAGCGATGGCCGGTGCCGATGCGCCTGATTGCCCGAGTAGCGCAACACGCTGCAGTCCCGTCGCGTCGATCACGGCTTCAAGCTCTTCCAGCGCCGCTTCAAGCCCGAGCTCGACATCGTCGCTGCCCGACAAACCACAGCCGCGTTCATCGTAGCGAATCGTTTGCAAACGGCGACCGAATCCAAGCAACCACGGACGCCAAATGGGTGACGTAGTGTCGTGCTCGACGTTAGTCATCCAATGCGCCACACGCACCAACGCGGGCCCGCGCCCGCTCTTCGCCCACGCAATGCGCGCGCCCGAGCTCACATGCGCGAAGCGAATCTCGTTGGCGAGGACAGTGGGGTCGCGAGGCATCAGCATGAGCCGAACTATACCGGTGTTGGCTGCCCGCGAGCGGCGCGACGGCGGGTGCGCATTTCGTGAAGACACTAGTCGCGTTGGGCATTCATGATCGCGTCGCCGCTAAGGTCACCGTGCTGCCGTTCGGCGTGGAAGTGATCGAGGCGGTCGGTGCAGGAAAGTTCGCGTTGGGCGTGAGCCAATCAAGCGAGATCGTGCAACACAACAGCGTGCGCTACGTCGGCGCGTTACCCGCGCCACATCAGCTCGCCACGCGCTACCAAATCGCCGCGCTCAAAGACCGCCCGAACGGTGCGCGTCTCGCAGAATTTCTCGCCACCGACACGGGCAAGCGCGCGAGTCGCGAGAGCGGGTTCGTCGCGCCGAACTAAATGTAAATGCGCGGATTCATCAGTGAGCGGTGCGTCGGTAATGCGCACAGATGTGCATGAATCAGCTTTTCGGCTCCAGCGACCAGCGGGCGGCGCTTTAAGGCAGATTATTGTAATAGTTGACTTGAAGAAAAAACACACTGAAACGACCACCGACCAGTCGCTGACGCATAAAAGCTGTATCCGTCAATCAGTCGGACTAAGTGACGCTGTTGCTAGGCCAGCCCACCATCGTTCATCTGATACCAAGCGATGATCGCCGAGAGGTACAACCGGCGGAACTGATGCAACGGGAAACTCTTCATTGTCGAGAGTGGCAACGGCAACGCGTCAGTCTTATTGCTCACGATGTAATTGGCCATCGCGCGGCCCATCGACGTTTGCAGACCCACGCCGCGGCCCATGCAGCCGATGTTGATCAGGAGGCCCGGCTGTGGCTCGTGCAAATGCGGCAAGAAGTCCCGCGTGATCGCCACGCGGCCGCACCAGCGAAACGCGATCGGCGCTTTCGCGGCGGCGGGAAACATGCGGCCAATTACGCGTTCAAGGTGCCCCCAATCGGCTGGCGACGTGGGTTCACGGAACGGTCCGCGTCCGCCCATGATGAAGCGACGCTGATGATCGAAACGGAAGTAGAAAAGAAGCTGGCGCGTGTCCGACGAAACGTGGCCTTGCGGCAAGATCGTCTTCGCCACGTCTTCCGACAAAGGCTCGGTCGCTACTTGGAACGAGTTGGGCGCGATCACCGATTTCGCGAGTCCCGGCCGAAGCGCGCCGGTGTAACCGTTGGTGCAGAGCACGACTCGCTCCGCGCGCACTGATGCGCCGCTTGCCGTACGCACATGCCAGCGAGTGCCGTCGCGTTCAAGCGTTGTAACCTCGCTCTGTCCATGAATTTTTGCGCCCGCATTGATCGCGGCCTTGCATAGCTCGCGCGCGTACGACAACGGTTGCACGCCACCGCCACGCGGGTCGAGCCAACCGCCAACATACTTGTCGGTTCCGAGAAGCGTCGCTGCTTCGCTCGCGGACAACGCCCGCGCGCCCTCGACGCCACGCGCTTTCCATTGCGCCGCGCGCTTGGTGACCAGATCCAAGCCCGCCGCAGTGTGCGCGCCTTGAATCCAACCGTTGCGAACGTGCGGCACGGCCATATCGTGCTTTTTGATCAGATCAAAAACGGTGTCCGCTGTAGTGCCCGCAAACTGCGCGAGTCGCTCGCCGCGCTCTCCGGGAAACATCGCGACGAGTTCGTCCGGATCGTATTTCAATCCCGGAATGACCTGACCGCCATTGCGTCCTGAGCCGCCCCAGCCCGGTTCGTGCGCTTCAAGCAAAACGACCTTCGTGCCAAGTTCTGCCAGATGCAGCGCGGTGGACAGCCCCGCGTAGCCGCCGCCAATAATGCACACGTCCGCGTCAACGTCGCCAACCAGCGGGGGCGTGGGCGTCGCGGCGGTGGCCGTCGCGGCCCAGAGTGAGGGTTCAAGCGGAAAAGCGGCAGTCATGAAAAGTCTCCGTTGTGGCTTGTGATGGGTGTCGCGCCGCAGCGGCGGCGACGTTATCGTGCGCCGCCGGAGAAGCGCGCTAAATCGGTCGCAGTACGCGGCGCAAAAAGTCTTGTGTGCGTGGGTGCTGCGGATCGGTCAACACGCGCTGTGCTTCGCCACCTTCAACGATCACACCGCCGTCGATAAACAGCACACGATCCGCCACTTCGCGCGCGAAGCCCATCTCATGTGTCACCACCGCCATCGTCATGCCTTCTTCGGCCAGCGTGCGCATCACCGACAAGACTTCGCCGACCAACTCCGGGTCCAGCGCCGAGGTCGGCTCGTCAAACAAAATCGCGTCCGGCTGCATCGCCAGCGCGCGCGCAATCGCAACGCGCTGCATCTGACCACCAGAGAGCTGCCCCGGCTTCGCGTCGGCTTTGTCAGCGAGCCCCACTCGCGCAAGCAGTTCTCGCCCGCGCGCTTCAGCCTGCTCGCGCGGTTCGCGCTTCACAAAAACCGGCCCTTCGATCACGTTCTCCAGCGCGGTGCGATGCGGAAATAAATTGAAACGTTGAAACACCATCGACACATGCGTGCGAATCGAAGCGATGGTCGGTGATGCCCGATCTACGCGAATGCCATCCACGCGAACCTCGCCACCGTCATACGCCTCAAGCCCATTGATGCAGCGAAGAATCGTGGATTTTCCAGAGCCCGAAGGCCCAATGATGCATACCACTTCGCCGCGCGAAATCGTGGCGCTGATACCGCGTAGCACATGGTTCGTACCGAAGTGCTTGTGTACGTCGATGAGTTCGATGACGGGCGGCGTGCTCACTATTTTTTAGACCTACGTTCGAGCCAACCCACAAACAAAATGAGCGGCACACTCATGACCAAATAGAGAAGCGCCACCAGCGTGAACACGGTGGAATTTTTGAACGTGGACGACGCCAACATCTGTCCCTTCATGGCAAGCTCTGCGACCGTAATCGTCGAGGCTTGCGACGAGTCCTTGAGCATCATGATCATCGTGTTGCCGTAGGGCGGTAGAACGATTTTCACGGCCTGCGGAATGATCACGCGGCGCATCATCATCGCCCACCCCATGCCGAGCGATTGCGCGGCCTCGATTTGTCCGTGGTCAATCGCTTCGATACCAGCGCGGAAGTTCTCCGATTGATATGCCGAATACGCCACGCCGAGTCCGATCACCGAGGCTTGCAGCGCGGTCAACGTGATGCCGAATTCCGGCAACACAAAGTAGATGTAAAAAAGTTGAACGATGATCGGAATGCCGCGAATCACGTTCACGATGCACTTCGCGCTCCACACCAACGGCCCGATGCCCGACACGCGCATCAGCGCCCACACGAGCCCCAGCAATGTCGAGAGTAGCAGCGAACCCAGTGTGACGATCACCGTCAGCCGCAGCCCCTCCAGAAGGATGGGCATGAAGTTCGCTGCGTCAGTCCAGAACATGTGGAATCAAGGTTGTGGGTAAGTTAATGTCATGCGTGTGGTACCGGCTTAATACAGTTCGCATAAGGGACGGCGACGGCGTAGGCGACGACTTGGCGTCGCTCGTTGCCACCCGGAAGCGCGGCCGAGTCCGCGCCTACAAATCGCTTAGACGAATAGCGTTGGCTACTGGCCCCACTTCGCCAAAATCTTGTCTACCGAGCCGTTCTTCTGAAGCTTTTCGAGAGACGTGTTGATGCGCTTCAGGAGCGCTGCGTCACCCTTGCGCACGCCGATTCCTACCGAACCAGAAAGCGTTGACGTGTAACCCTTGACCAAACGCGTCTCTGCGAACAGGCCTTGTTGCAGGTTGTAGGCGACGATCGGTTTGTCGGCGAAGCCCGCTTGAATGCGACCCGCGTTCACGTCCGACAAAATCGCTGGGATGTTGTCGTAGATTTTTACTTCGGCGAAGAGGCCAGACTTTTGCAGCGGCTCAACATAGGCCGTGCCCTTTTGCGCACCGACCGTAAAGCCCTTCATGTCTTCAAGCTTCGCGTATTCGCGCGTGTCTTTTTTCGACACCACCAAGCCTTCGCCGTAGGTGTAAATCGGACGCGAGAAATCGACCACTTCTTGGCGCGGCGGCGTGATGTACATCGCGGCAGCGATGATGTCGATCTTGTTGCCGGTGAGCGATGGAATCAACGTCGCAAACGGCATGCCTTCGACTTCCACCTTGAAGCCCGCGTCGGCGGCGACTTCACGGATGATGTCGACCATGATGCCTTGAATCGAATTGGTCTTGGTGTCGAGGAACGTAAACGGAACGCCGGTTGGCGTCGAGCCCACCTTTAGCGGTTTGTCCTGCGCGAGCGCGCTAGAGCTCGTGATTACGGCCGAAAGAATCGCAAGTGCCGCAGCTATGCTTCTGAACTTCATCAACATTCTCCTGGAGCCGCTAGCGGGGCTCGTGGCGCCAACCCTGTTTGGGTTAAATTTCATGTACGTGAAATATAGTCTACACCCTGAGGCGATTCCCCCGAGCGCTCGATGATCGAATATTCGTGAGATGAAACGCAAAACCGAAACCGTAGCGGCAACAGAATTCGCTAGCGCCGAAATTGTCGACGCCGCGGTCGGCGCGCGCATTCGTGCACTGCGCCGAAGCAAGGGTTTGGGGCTCAACGAAATGTCCGCGCGCACGGGGCTTTCGATAGGCTTTCTGAGTCAGATGGAGCGCGGCTTGTCGTCGCCCACCTTGCGCGCGCTCACCAGCCTTGCCGACGCGATGCAGATCAACCTCGCGGAGATTGTGCGCGGCCCAACGGTCGCACAACCCAAGGTGCCGGTCATCACGCGCGCGGGTGAGCGCTCGTCGATTTCAATGTGGAAATCCGGAATTCGCAAACACGCGTTAGCCAGCGGCGGCGCTGCGAGCAGTGCGTTTAGCTTCACGCTCCTAGACTTTGAGCCGCATGCCTCGTCCGGCGACGATCTCTACACGCACCAAGGCGAAGAGGCGGGCTACGTGTTGCAAGGCCGCCTCAAGTTAGTCGTCGGCGACAAACAATGGACGCTCGCAGCCGGCGACAGTTTTCACTTCAGCAGCGAATTGCCGCACCGATTCGAAAACGCCGCCAATCGCAATTTAGTCGTCGTGATGGTGAACGCGCGAACTTAGCGCGTTCGAACTGAACCCGTCACACGCGTCGCACCACTGCAGTGCGCTACGCTGCGTTGAATCCAATGCTCATCCAAACACAAGAAGTTGCGCGTCTATGAACCTCGAACTCACCAACCTTCACGTCCTCATCACCGGCGGCAGCAAAGGCATTGGCCTTGCGTGTGCGCGCGGCTTCATCGCCGAAGGCGCGCGGGTCACGCTGGTCTCGCGCACGCTCGCCACACTGCAATCGGCGCAGCGCGAATTGCAAAGCGCCACGCCGAGCGCGACGGTCAACATCATCGCCGCTGATTTGCGCAACGCGGCCGAAGCCGAACGCATGGTTGAGGCCGTGGAGCGAGACTTCGGAGCGGTCGACGTGCTCGTCAACAGCGCAGGTGCGGCCAAACGAACACCCGCCGCCGAGCTCACCACCGACGCTTGGCACGACGCGATGCAGGCGAAGTTCTTCACCTACATTCACGTCATCAACCCGCTTATCAAGAAGATGGGCGCACGCGGTCGCGGCGCGGTCGTGAACGTCATCGGCGCCGGCGGCAAAGTCGCCGCCGTCACGCACCTCGCAGGCGGCTCGGCCAACGCCGCGCTCATGCTCGCCAGCAGTGGCCTCGCCGCCGCCTACGCAGGCAAAGGCGTGCGCGTAAATGCCGTCAACCCCGGCCTCACGCTCACCGAACGCCTACAAGAAGGCATGCAAGCCGAAGCCCGGCAACAAGGCATCAGTATGGAAGAAGCCCTAGCGCGCGCCAAAGCCACACGCCCGCTCGGCCGCATAGCCGAGCCCAGCGAAATCGCCGACGCCGTCGTGTACCTCGCATCAAACCGCGCGAGCTACATCACAGGCGCGCTGCTCGCGATGGATGGGGCGGTTACGCCGATGGTGGTCTAGGTTGATACGGCGAACACTACCGCGACATATCCCGTGATCGACGTAGGGTGCGGTTCACCGCACCCAAATTAGTACGAGCCAACGAGCGATGGTGCGGTGAACCGCACCCTACGCGCTGCGTGGCAG
>JAGNQL010000290.1 GCA_017989135.1 Burkholderiales bacterium | reverse complement strand
CGGTTCGCGGCGTCATGCGCATGCGCAGCAAGGGCGACGCGCTCGAGCGGGCGCATGGCTTCGGCGAGCGCCGCCGTTTCGTCGGCAGTGTTGAGCCGCAAGGACGAGGCAATGATGCCTTTCGAACCACGTAGATACGCGCCGAGCGCGACGTTCTCGACGACGGTCATGGTGCCGACGAGCTTTACGTGCTGGAAAGTGCGCCCGAGGCCGAGCTTGGCGATGTCGCTCGCCGACTTACCAATCAGCTCCGTACCCATGAACTTGATCGATCCGGCGCTTGCTTCCAGTGCACCGGAAATGAGGTTGAAGCAGGTGCTCTTGCCCGCGCCGTTAGGGCCGATCAAGCCGACCACTTCGCCGCTATTTACGTTAAACGTCACATCGTTGACCGCGACCAAACCGCCGAATGTCTTGCGCGCGGCGTTAACGTCAAGCACTGCGCTACCGAGAGCGGGCATCGTGCGATGCGGCAGCCGGTCGCCCGCCGCTGGAAGCTTGCGGGGCGGTATGGGCACGAAGCGCTGCAAGTACGGGAGCAGTCCGTCACGCGCGTATTGCAGGAGCAACACGAGCAAGACGCCGAACACAATAATTTCGAACTGGCCCGCCTCGCCAATGAGCTTCGGCAGCCAGTCTTGCAGCCACGTCTTTAAGAGCGTTACCAGCGCAGCGCCGAGCACTGCACCCCACACGCTCACCGCGCCGCCGACGACCGCCATAAACAGATACTCGATGCCCTGATTGATCCCGAACGGCGTCGGGTTCACGAAGCGCTGCAAATGTGCGTAGAGCCATCCCGACAAACAGGCGAGCAGCGCCGCAATGACAAACGCCGCCGTCTTGGTGCGGCCAGGATGAATGCCGAACGCCTCGACCATCGTGCTGCCCTGCTTCAATGCGCGAATCGCGCGGCCCGGACGCGAATCCAACAAGTTCGCTATGCACCACAGCGCGGCAAGCACCACGATCCAGATGAAGTAGTAAAACTCGCCCTCTTTTTCCAGCTTGAATCCGAAAAGCGTTACTGCGGGAACGCCCGTGATGCCGGTGAATCCACCGAAGCTCTCAATCGTGCCCATCAAAAAGTAAAGCGAGATGCCCCACGCGATGGTGGCCAGCGGCAGGTAATGTCCGCCCATCGATAACGTGATGATGCCCAACAAGTAGCCAACGGCCAAGGTGATAGCTAGCGCGATGATCAGCGTGAACCAAGGCGACATGCCGTACTGCGTGGTGAGCACCGCGGTGGTGTACGCACCCAAGCCGACGAACGCGGCTTGACCGAAGCTCGTTTGTCCCGCTACGCCAGTCAGAAGGACTAGACCGAGCGCGACGAGCGAGTAAAGCCCAATGTAGTTAAGCAGCGTCACATAAAACGCTGGAGCCACCATCGGCGCAATGCCGATCACGCCAACAACTATCGCTAGAAGAATACGAGGATTCATCTCATTCCTCCTCGTGATGTGTGGTGGTCAAAGAGCGCCACAACAAAATTGGCAAGATCAGTGTGAAAACGATCACTTCTTTGTATGCGCTTGCCCAGAACGACGAAAACGCTTCAACCAAACCAACAAAGATTGCGCCAGCTGCGGCAATCGGATAGCTCGCCAGACCGCCTACGATTGCGCCGACGAATCCTTTGAGCCCGACCAAAAATCCCGAGTCGTAATACACGGTAGTAATCGGGCCAATCAGCAAACCAGAGATGGCGCCGATGGCCGCTGCGAGCGTCAGGCTCAAGCGTCCTGCGAAATTCGGGCTCACACCCACCAGCCGCGCACCGGTGCGGTTAGCCGCGGTGGCTCGAAGCGCTTTGCCGAACAACGTGTACTTGAAGAACGCGCCCATGATGACCACGAGCGACGCGGTAAATGCATAGACCAGCAGACTCTGGCCCGAAATGTTCACGCCGCCGACCGAGAACGACGTGGTGGTGAAGGCCGAGGTGCGGGCGCCCTCCGCGCCGAAGAACAGCAGCCCCAGTCCGGTCAACACAAAGTGAACCGCCACAGAAACGATCAGCAGCGTGAGCACGGGGGCCGTGGCCACGGGCTGAAACGCCAAACGGTACACCGCAGGCCCCATCGCCGTCACAGACACCACAGTCGCAAGCACCTGCAACGCAAACCCGGCTTGTGACGCCCAGACGCCCCACACGACGGCAGCTGCGACGACACACGGCAGAGCGCTTCCCGCGACCGCGCGCAAAATGCGCGCAGGCTCGCGTCGGTAAGTCAAAGTTTCCGACAAGACGGCAGCAGCGGCCAGCGCGAGCAGAAGCCACACAGTGCCCGGCAGCTTGTTTTGCTCAAACGCCGCCAACGTGAGAACAGCAAAAGCGACGAACTCGCCCTGCGGAACAAAGATCACCCGCGTGACGGCAAAGACCAGCACCAGCGCGAGCGCTAGGAGGCAATAAATTGCGCCGTTCGTCAGCCCATCTTGGGCGAGCAGCGTGGCAATCGAGAAATCCATAACGCGAGGCTTTCAACGCAAACAAATACGAAGGGCAGGCTACGTCACCGCACCTGCCCAGATCAAGTCAACCGCGGTGCTGGCTCACAGCCCACACCGCCAGCGTCGCTAACGCGTTACTTGGTGGCCAACGCCCACTTGCCGTCTTTGATCATGAACATCGTGCGACCACGATTGTCCAGACCGTTGTGGTCGGTTGCGCTCATGTTGAACACACCGTGAACACCCACGACTTCTTTGGTGTTCTCAAGCGCGTTGCGCAGAGCAAGGCGGAACTCCTTTGTGCCCGGCTTAGCCGATTTCAGCGCTTCAGGAATTGCTTTGTTCAGCACAATGTACGAGTCCCAAGCGTGGCCACCGAACGTGGTGCGCGGACCGAACTTGGCTTCGTACTGCGTGATGTATTCCTTGGCAACTTTCTTAATTGGGTTGCTGTCGGGCAGCTGCTCGTAGGCGAGCATTGGGCCCGCTGGCAGGAATGCGCCATTGCCGTCTTTGCCGACAACACGCAGGAAGTCAGAGTTGCCCACACCATGCGTTTGGTAGATGCGACCTTTATAGCCACGCGCCACGAGCTCTTTGTGCGGCGTAGCGGCCGGTGTACCCGAGCCAACGATGAGAATCGCTTGCGGG
>JAGNQL010000081.1 GCA_017989135.1 Burkholderiales bacterium | reverse complement strand
TGAACTGATCGAAGCGCGCTCCGTGGATCGTGCGCGCAATGCCATCAAAAGCCTCATGTCTCTCGCACCGGAAGAATCAGACGTTAAGCAGGCGGACGGAAGTTATGCGCACATGCTGTCTAGCGCCGTGCCGCTCGATGCGGTCGTGCGAGTGAAACCGGGCGAGCGGATCCCGCTGGACGGTTTGATCGTTAGTGGCAACAGCGCAATCAATCAGGCCCCAGTGACCGGCGAGAGCATCCCGGTCGACAAGCGACCGGGTGATACGGTGTTTGCAGGCACGATCAACGAGACTGCAACGCTTGAGATCAAGATCACCGCCTTGGCGAGCCACAGCACTTTGGCTCGCATCATCCACGCCGTTGAGCAAGCGCAAGGCACGCGCGCGCCAACGCAACGCTTTGTGGATCGCTTTGCTGCGATCTACACACCAGCCGTTTTTGCACTTGCACTGACAGTCGCGCTGCTCTCGCCTTGGTTGCTTGGTTGGACATGGACGCTCGCTGCGTACAAAGCGCTGGTATTACTGGTGATTGCCTGTCCGTGCGCATTAGTGATCTCAACACCGGTCACCGTCGTGAGCGCGCTCGCAGCAGCAGCGCGACGCGGCATTCTGATCAAGGGCGGCACGTACCTCGAAGAAGCGCGCAATCTCAAAGCGATCGCGCTCGACAAAACTGGAACCATCACGGAAGGCAAACCCAAGCTGGTTGGGTTTGAAATGCTGGCGGAGAGTCATTCGCGTGAAGCTGCAGCAACGCTAGCACGCAGCCTCGCCGCGCAATCCGATCACCCGGTGTCTAAAGCTGTTGCTGCGGGTCTCGATGGAACCTCGCAAGCGCAAACGGTCGAAGCGTTTGCAGCGATTGCCGGTCGCGGCGTCAGCGGGAACATTGACGGTGCGCAGTATTGGTTCGGCAATCATCGCTTGATCGAAGAGCGCGGCATTTGTAGTCCAGCGATAGAAGCCAAGTTACAGGACCACGAAAATCAAGGCCGTACAGTGACGTT
The DNA here is from genome assembly GCA_017989135.1 of Burkholderiales bacterium. Lineage (GTDB taxonomy): Bacteria > Pseudomonadota > Gammaproteobacteria > Burkholderiales > Casimicrobiaceae > Casimicrobium. The sequence goes on along the minus strand of JAGNQL010000081.1, from coordinate 10,479 downwards.
ACTGGCGACGGACAACGCAGTGATCGCCCTCTTCGCGGTTGCTGACACGATCAAGGTGTCTTCGCAGCAGGCGGTGGCGGAACTGATCGCGTTGGGTGTGAAGCCTGTGATGTTGACGGGTGACAACGCAGCCACCGCCAGCACAGTCGCGAGCATTGCCGGTATTTCAGATGCCAGAGGTAACTTGTTACCCGAAGACAAGCTCAAAGCCATTCAGGACATGCAACGGCAATACGGTGCGACCGCTATGACGGGCGACGGCATCAATGACGCCCCAGCGCTCGCCCAGGCTGATATTGGCTTCGCGATGGGCGGCGCTGGGACTGACACTGCGATGGAGGCCGCTGACATCGCAGTGATGAACGACGACCTACGCCGAATCCCAGAAACTATTCGTCTATCCAAACGCACTCACGGAATTCTTTGGCAAAACATTACGCTCGCTCTCGGTATCAAGCTGTTATTCATGGGCCTCGCGTTGTTCGGTAACGCAACTATGTGGATGGCTGTGTTTGCAGATATGGGCGCAAGTTTGTTGGTGGTGTTCAATGGTTTGCGGCTGTTGCGAACATCGGAACTTTCACCGAAATCGTTACACTAATCAGCTATGCGCCGGCTAGTCCTTCTTTTCTTACTTTGCGTTTTGCCGCTCCAGTTCGCCTTGGCAGCAAGCGTGGATGCGCGCTTGCACGCAGGTAGCGGGCATCATCTGCACGCTACGGTGCATTTACATGAGGCGACGTCCGAGTCTGCGCCCGATACCGTTGACGCAGATGAATCGTCGTCCCGCTCACACGGTGAATGCGGCGTTTGCCACTTATTTCATTGCTTTGCAATGCTCGGAACCTGCGTTGAATGCAACCGCCCGATTACCGCCGGTTCCATTAACCCAAATGGGCACGATGCACACCATCGCAACGCGACTACTGCTCGTCCCGAGCGTCCCAACTGGTCAGCCCTCGTCTAGCCGACGGGGACGCAATTAATTTCCCGCCTGACGCAATCGTGTCGGCGCATGCCTCGTCGGTTCCTGCCTGATCTTATTTTGATTTTGGAGAACCGAATATGTCCTTTTTTAACCGAGCACCCCTGTGTGCTCGCTCGATACTGTTTTTGGCGATTTTCACTAGCCTGACGGTTTTGCCCGCTGGCGCGCAGATCAACACGACATCACGTTCTGCGGTTACTGCAACCTCCGCGTTGCTCACGCTTGCGGAGTCATTCCAGTTGGCGTTAGCCCAACAACCGTGGACACTCGCTGCGAGCGAGCGGCAACGCGAACAGCAATCGCGTGAAGCGCTCGCTGATTCGTGGTTGGCTGATAGCCCGACCATCGCTTCCGGCCTCAAAACCGGCAACCGCGACGGTTTGCGTGAGTTTGAAGTTGAAATCAGCGCGCCGATTGCAACCGCTTCAAGGCGAGCACTTCAGGTCGCGAGCGTTCGCGGTGAATCAGCCGCCTACACCGCCAACCTTGCACAACTTGCACTCAAACTCGCAGGCGAAGTTCGTGATGCCTATTGGGCCGTGCAACTCGCTGCGGGCGAGTTGACGCTTGCAGAGGATGAAGTCAAACGCGCGGAACAGGTCGCCACTGATTCGGCACGCCGCACTGCGGCTGGCGACTCTGCGCGCGTTGACACGCTGCAAGCCGAGCTGACCGTGCAGACCCTGCGATCAACGCGCGTTGAAGCGGAGCAGCGATTGAACGCCGCGCGGCAGGTGTTGCGCGGATTGATCGGTGAGGCGGCAAATCGTGGGCTTGCGGATACGGTTGAACCGCGAGGCAACGTTGCGCCACGTGCACTCAACGATCATCCGTCGCTACGTCTGGCCGGTCAAACGGAACAACTGGCGCGCGCGAGGTTGAATGACGCGTCCGCGCTTACCAACAGTGCACCTACCGTGTCATTCGCGCTCACGAACGAGCGCGGCAACGGCAGCGCCAATGCATCTACGGCGCGGATCGGCATCTCCTTCCCGTTTGGTGGCACGCAACGCGCCGCGCCACGCATTGCGCAGGCGGGCGCGGAGCTGGCCGAGGCACAAGCGAGCGTTCCGCTTGTGCGTCGACAGCTTGAAGCGGACGCTATGAGTGCGCAGGCCGCGATGGTCAGCGCAGAACGGCGCATTGAGGTACTGACCGAGCGGGGCCGATTGGCCAATGAAGTCGCAACGCTTTACGCCAAAGCGTATCGGCTGGGCGAACTGGATTTGCCTACTCGTCTTCGTGCGGAAGGAGAGCGAGCGAACGCCAGTTTGGCGCTCAGCCGCGCGCGCATCGAACTCATGCATGCGATCTCGCGTGTCAATCAATCTTTAGGACTGTTGCCATGACTTTTTCTTTTGTTATCAAAGGCTGTGCGGTAGCCGCCAGCGCACTATTTGTCACATTCGCCGTAGCCGGTGACGGCCACGATCATGGCGAGGCGAAACCCTCAGTAGCAGGCCCCGCACTGCCGCGCTTCACTGTGCAGTCGGACTTGTTTGAGGCCGTGGGCGTGCTCGGCAAGGATGAATTGGTGGTCTATATCGACCGCGCTGCTACCAATGAACCGTTGGTCAATGCAGAGGTTGAGCTTGCCAGCACTGGCATCAAGCAGATAGGCAAATTCGAGGCGAAACTCGGTGAGTATCACTTTGACGCGAAGCCGTTTGCGAAGGCCGGGGAATATCCGATAACGCTAACGGTAAAAGCCGGGGCGGACAGCGATCTGCTCGCCGGAGACTTGGACGTTCACGACCCCACCGCTACAACCGCCACGACCGGCTCACACTCACACGGCTGGCAACGCGCCGCGCAGTGGGGTGGCGGCGGCGTTATCGCTACGCTGCTGTTGTTCTTTGGCGCTCGCCGCATGCTGGCAAACCGCCGTAACAATCGCAATCGTTTGGGAGTGGCAGCATGAACTGGCGTAACTTATTGACTATTGCAGCGCTGCCAACGCTGGTCATGATGTCGTCACCACTGAGAGCAGGCGAAGGGCACGATCACGGCGACAGTGGCCCGGTGACCAATGCCAACGGGCCGCAGCGTCAGGCCGACGGCAGCGTGTTTCTACCTAAGCCCGCCCAACGGCAGCTTGGCGTCCTCACGATGCCAGCCGCAGCCGCAGACTTGCCGCGTACGACGGAGTTAGCAGGCAAAGTCATGATGGATCCGAATGCGGGCGGTAAAGTGCAGCCCACGATTGCCGGCCGCATTGAGCCAGGCCCGCGCGGACTGGCCAGTCCTGGGCAAGCGGTGCGCAAGGGGGAGGTGCTGGCGTATGTCACACCTTCGTCCGGCCAGATTGAGCGATCTAACCAAACCGCGCTTATCGCAGAGTTACGCGGCAATAAGGCGCTAGCCGAGAAGCGATTGGCGCGCCAGAAAGAACTAGCTGACACCATTCCGCGCAAGGAAATCGAAGCGACTGAGAATGAGATCGCCAGCTTGACCGCGCGCGCAAATGCGCTGGGCACGGGGCTCAGCAATCGCGATACGCTGGTGGCACCTATCAGCGGTGTTATCGCTTCCGCGAGCGTCGTGAGCGGCCAGGTCGTCGATGCGCGTGAGGTGTTGTTTGAAGTGATTGATCCGACGCGCCTGCGTATCGAAGCGCTGGCGTTCGATCCCGCGATGGCCGCAGACGTTGGCGCAGCATCGATTGCCGTCGGCGACAAGCGGGCAGCGCTGACGTTCGTAGGCGCAACGCGATCACTTCGCGAGCAGGCCCTGCCGCTGTTGTTCAAAGCCAATGATGCATCGCTATCAGCACTCGCCATCGGGCAGCCGGTACGCGTGTTTGTACAGAGCAAAACCAAAGTGAATGCAATTGCGGTTCCGGCTTCGTCACTTATGAAAAGCCCGTCCAATCAGACCATCGTATGGGTGAAAACCGCACCGGAGAAGTTCGAGCCGCGCGTGGTGATGACCGAGGCGCTGGACGGCGTGTCGGTGGCGGTGACCGCAGGATTGAAGGCCGGTGATCGCGTTGCCACGCGCGGTGCAACGCTGATTAATCAAGTGCGTTGATCGGAGTCATTCACGATGTTTAACTGGCTCTTAAAAAGCAGCCTGAGCAACCGTTTGCTGGTGATTATCAGCAGCGTCGTGCTTATGGTGTACGGCGCATTCACCCTGTCAAAAATGCCGGTGGATGTGTTCCCTGATTTGAACAAACCGACAGTCACCATCATGACCGAATCGGGCGGCATGGCCGCAGAAGAGGTGGAGCAGCTCATCACCTTCCCGCTGGAAACTACGATGAACGGTTTGCCCGGTGTAGAAACCGTGCGCTCGACCTCCGGCTCGGGGCTTTCTTTCATTTACGTCACCTTCAATTGGAGCACCGATATTTTTCGTGCACGACAAATGGTGTCGGAGCGGCTCTCATCCATGGAAGAAGGCTTGCCCGCAGGCGTGATTCCGCGTATGGGGCCGATCAGCTCGATCATGGGCGAGATCATGCAAGTGGCCATCCCGATTGATGTGGCGAAAATTTCACCGATGGCCGTGCGTGAGTATGCCGACTGGGTGCTGCGGCCCCGATTAATGGCGATCCCCGGCGTGGCGCAGGTGATCCCAATTGGCGGCGAAGTGCGGCAATATCAGGTGCAGCCGAACACGCTACGTATGGCGCAACTCGGCATTACCCACGAACAGATGGAGGCCGCTCTCAAGGGCTATTCATCGAACACGTCTGGTGGTTTTCTTGAAATCAATGGCCGCGAGTATCTAATTCGTAATATCGGTCGCACCTCAAAGCTCGATGACTTGCGCAATCTTGCGATGACCGCCAAAGACGGGCAACCGATTCTTTTGCGACAAATCGCGGACGTGACGTTTGCGCCTGCCATTAAGCGCGGCGACGCAGGGTATGAGGGCAAACCGGCGGTCATCCTCGGCATTCAAAAGCAGCCTACGGCGGACACCATCGGTCTCACGCGCAACATCGAGACCGCGCTTGCAGAAATGAAGAAGACGCTTCCGGCGGGTTTGAGCGAACCAAAGGTCACGTTCCGGCAGGCAACGTTTATCGAAAGCTCTATCAACAACTTGAACGGCAAGCTGATCGCCGCCTCTGCTTTCGTTGCTGTGATTCTTTTTGTGTTCCTCGGCACCGTGCGTACCACCGTGATCGCGCTCACAGCGATTCCGGTTTCCATCTTCGTCACCGCGCTAGTGTTCAAGTATTTCGGGCTATCGATCAACACGATGACGCTGGGCGGACTGGCCATTGCGATTGGCGGGCTGGTGGATGATGCAGTGGTTGGCGTGGAGAACGTGCTGCGACGTTTGAAAGAAGATCGCATTAAGCATCCAGAGCATCGAATGAACCCGGTGGAGATCGTGGCGCGTGCCACAATGGAAGTGCGCTCGGCGATTCTTTACGCGACGATCATTATCGTGCTGGTGTTTGTTCCTCTGTTTGCGCTGCCGGGCATGGAAGGTCGATTGTTTGTGCCGCTTGGCATTGCGTTCATCGTATCGACTCTTGCCTCGTTGATCGTGTCGGTGACAGTCACACCGGTGCTTTCGTATTACTTGCTGCCACGCATGAAGTCGTTAGATCATGGTGATACTAAATTTCTGGTGTGGCTGAAGCGCAGTTACAAACGCGCGTTAATTGGCGTGCTGGAGCGACCACGCGCCGCACTGACGACTGGCGCGGCGACCATTCTGGTAGCCGCTGCCGCGGTACCGTTCTTCGCCACGACTTTTCTGCCGCCATTTAATGAGGGCACACTTCTAATCGGAATTCGCCTCAACCCCGGTGTGACGCTTGCAGAAACGTCTGCGCTCGCTAGGCAGGCGGAAGTGCTTATCAAACAGGTACCGGAGGTCACGCACGTTGGCCGCCGTAGCGGCCGTGCGGAACTAGACGAGCATGCAGAAGGCGTACATGTGAGCGAGCTAGACGTGGGACTCAAGCCTGCGGGCGAGCTCAAGCGCAGCATGGACGCCGTCAAGGCCGACATTCGATCAAAGCTCGTGAATTTTCCAGCGGCCATCGAGATTGGGCAGCCGATCTCGCACCGCATCGATCACATGCTCTCCGGTGTGCGCTCGCAGATCGCGATCAAGCTGTTCGGCGACGATCTTGATGTGCTGCGCGGACAGGCAGATGTATTGCGCGCGAAGCTCGCCGCGATTCCGGGACTCGCCGATCTCGCGATCGAAAAGCAGGTGCTCGCACCGCAGATCAAGGTGCGCGTCGACTACGCGGCAGCGGCGCAATACGGAGTACCGACACCGCAAGTGCTGGCCACGCTGCAAAGCCTAGTTGAAGGCGAAAAGATTGCGCAGATTGTTGAAGGTGGTCGCCGCTTTGCACTGGTCGTGAAACTACCGGAATCTGCGCGCACGATGGCGGGCCTTGGTCAAATTCTGATCGAGACTCCGACCGGGCGCATTCCGCTGTCGAAGATCGCGACTATTGAGGATAGCGATGGACCAAATCAGATCAGTCGTGACGATGGCAAACGACGCATTGTTCTGTCGGCCAACGCGCAGGGGCGTGCGCTGTCCGAGGTCGTTGAAGATATTCGTAAAGTGGTCAACGAAACGAAGCTGCCGGAAGGTTATTTCGTGACGCTCGGCGGCCAGTTTCAGGCGCAGGAAGAAGCTTCACGTCTGGTTGGATTGCTGTCCATCGTGTCGCTAATTTTGATGTTTGTCGTCCTCTACAGCCGTTACAAAAGCTCGACACTGGCGCTGCTCATCATGGCCAATATTCCGCTGGCGCTGGTCGGCGCTGTGTTGGGACTGTGGCTCTCAGGGCAACCGCTGTCGATTGCTGCACTAATCGGGTTCATCACGCTGGCTGGCATCTCGGTGCGCAATGGCATTTTGAAAGTCAGCCACTACATCAACCTGATGCGCTTCGAAAAAGAGGATTTCGATCATAAGATGATTCTGCGCGGCTCGTTGGAGCGACTGGCACCGGTGTTGATGACAGCACTCGTGACGGCGTTTGCGCTGGCGCCGCTCTTGTTCGAGGCGGAGCAACCGGGCACCGAAATTTTGCATCCGGTGGCGGTCGTCATCTTTTCGGGCCTCATCAGCTCGACCCTGCTCGATACGTTTTTGACGCCCGCCATGTTCTGGCTGTTCGGTCGTCAACCCGCTGAACGCCTAGCGGCGGACAGCGATTCCGAAGCGCTCTAGTTTTTAACCCCCGAAAGGAAATCACATGAAAAAACGATCCTCAGTACTCGCGTTCATCACCATCACGATAGCGTTTGCGAATAGTCCCCCCATATTTGCGGCTGGCAACCACGACCACGGACCGAAATTCGGCGGTGTAGTGGCCGAGGGTAAGGCGTTCGACGCTGAGCTCGTAGCTAAACCCGATCTGATCACCATTCACGTTGGCGATCATGGGAAGCCGATGGCAACTAAGGGCGCAAAAGGCAAGATAACGCTACTGACCGGTGCCGAAAAAACGGAGGCGACGCTCCTTCCTGCCGGTGATAGCCGCATGGAGGCGAAGGGCAAATTCAACGTCGCTTCCGGGACAAAGGCCGTTGTGGAAATCACGCTTGAAGGAAAAAAGCCAAGTACCGTGCGTTTCGCAATCAAATAGCAGAGTGGCAGCGCGCAGAAGTGCGCGCTGCGACCGGCTAGCGCGACGATGTCAGCCTAGTGCAATTCCATATACGCGGCATTGACGGCGTTACCCAAACGCACCATATCGAGCAAGAAGTCTGCGAGGTAGCGTTTGAGGCCGTATTCGAGCACTTCGTCGATGGTGCCGTAGCGCAAGCGCACGTTGATTTCGGCGGCGATCCGGCGCGCGTTGCGGCCGCTGGATTCGGGCAATTCGTCGAGCACGAGCGTGGTTTCATCCATGCAGTAGCGCAGCGAACGCGGCAGCTTGGCGTCGAAGATCATGATCTCGGCAACGCGTCGCGCATCGATCACGTCGCGGTAGGTGTCGCGATACGCTTCGAGTGCGGAAACGGAGCGCAATACTGCGGACAGACGGTAGTAATCCGTTTCGCGATCTTGTTCTTTTTCTTCGAAATTGTCCGGCGCTTCCTCCGCGTATTTCACGTTCAAAATACGCGCGGTGTTGTCGGCGCGCTCGATGAAGGTGCCGAGGCGCGTGAAGTGATACGGCTGATCGCGGCGCGCGGTGGCAAAGGTGACACCACGGAAGAGGTGGCTGCGCTCTTTGACCCACTCAAAAAACTCGTTGCCGGTCATCATCGGGTCAATATTTTTTTGCTTTTCTTGGAAAGCGATCCAGGTGTCGTTGATGTTCTCCCACATTTCGCTCGTGATCGATCCGCGTACGGCGCGTGCGTTCTCGCGCGTGGCTTCGATGCAGTTGCGAATCGACGATGGATGCTGACGGTCCCACGCTAAAAACGCGATCACGTTCGCGTAGGTCGCAGGCAGATTTGTCGCTGCGAATTCGGCTTGCGCTTCGGTAATCACGATGGGTGTCATGGCGCCGCCGGAATCGGCGGAACGATCCAGCATCGCGAGCGATTGCGTGACGTCCAAGATGCGCGCCATGTTTTCGGAGCGCTCAAGGTAGCGGCTCATCCAGTAGAGGTGTGAAGCAACGCGGCTCAGCATGATTACTTGCCCTCCATGTTGCTTGTTACGTCACCATCGCCTTCGTCGCCTAGGACCCAGGTGTCTTTCGTGCCGCCGCCTTGCGACGAATTCACAACGAGCGAGCCTTCGCGTAGCGCCACGCGCGTCAGCCCGCCGGGCACCATTCGCACGCTGCGCCCAGTGAGCACGAAGGGGCGCAAATCGATGTGGCGTGGCGCGATGCCGGACTCGACGAACGTGGGGCAACTTGAGAGCGAGAGCGTGGGCTGCGCGATGTAATTGCTCGGGTTGGCTTTCACTACGACTGCGAATTCTTCAACCTCCTTCGCCGTCGCGGCGGGCCCCACGAGCATGCCGTAACCACCCGCACCGTGCACTTCTTTCACCACCAAATCTTTCATGTTGGCGAGCACGTAGGACAAGTCCGCAGGCTTCCTGCATTGGTAGGTGGTCACGTTGTTCAAGATCGGCTCTTCGTCGAGGTAATACTTAATCATGTCCGGCACGTACGGGTAGATCGATTTGTCGTCGGCTACGCCGGTGCCGACAGCATTGCAAATCACCACATTGCCCTTGGCATACGCTTGGAACAAACCGGGCACGCCGAGCGCCGAATCGGGACGGAAGGCGAGCGGATCAAGGAAGTTGTCGTCCAAGCGGCGATACATCACGTCCACCCGCTGCGGACCGCTGGTGGTGCGCATGTAGACGAAATCGTCCTTCACGAAAAGGTCTTGCCCTTCCACCAATTGCACGCCCATTTGCTGCGCGAGGAACGTGTGCTCGAAGTAGGCGCTGTTGTAGCGACCAGGTGTTAGGAGCACGACAGTCGGGTTGTCGATGTCGGTGGCTTCGCGCAGCGTTTGCAGCAATAGCGCGGGGTAGTGCTCGACTGGACGTACGGTTTGTTTGAGAAACAACTCGGGGAAGAGCCGCATCATCATCTTGCGGTTCATCAGCATGTATGACACGCCGGACGGCACGCGAAGGTTGTCTTCCAACACGTAATACTTGCCGTCGTTGTTACGGACGATGTCCACGCCAGTGATCGACACGTAGGTGTCATGCGGGACTTTCACGCCGATCATCTTGGTCTGGAACTGCGCGTTGCCTTCGATTTGCTCGCGCGGAATTAAGCCCGCTTTGAGAATTTTTTGATCGTGATAAATGTCAGCCAAAAAATGGTTGATCGCGGTGACGCGCTGCGTGAGTCCGCGCTCCAGGTACGACCATTCGTCGGCGGTGATGATGCGCGGGATGACGTCCGACGGAATGAGTCGCTCGGTGCCGCTGTCGTCGCCGGAGACGGTGAAGGTGATGCCGATGCGACGAAATAGCAAATCGGCCTGAGCACGCCGCTGTGTGAGCGATTGCTCCGCCGTGCGGGTCAGCCAATCGCTGTACGGCGCGTAATGGTCGCGCGGGCCGACGGTGGCCGTCTGGGTTTGCACCTGTCCGCCGGAGCTTTGTAGCTGCCGCTGCATTTGCACGCCCGCCGGGCCTGCGCCCGTCCAAGCAAGCATTTCGTCGTAGTGGGAGGCGGGGGGCGGCTTGATGGTGTGCATGGGCTACGAATCGCAAAGAGTGACGGGCAAGTACGGCGCAGTGTGCGCGGAACGGGGACATTGTGCACGCGCAGAACTAAGGCGTTGTGCACAATCAGTGTGCAATAGTAAGCAAACGCTGTGCCGAAAGCGCGAACTTCGCTTGCGTCGCGGACTTTTTGTGGCGCGCTGCGGCATGGCTCGCGCGCGAAGCGAGCCTGCGCGCCGAACCCACACAGATAAAACGTGGTTTAACAGCTTTATGGCTCGGGCGACTGCTGTGTATGGCTTACGCGTAATTAATGCACTAAGTCGACTATTAATAAAATCGACCTGTAACGACCGCCCAATAGTCGCCGAAGCCAAAAAGCTGATTAGAGC
>JAGNQL010000289.1 GCA_017989135.1 Burkholderiales bacterium | reverse complement strand
TTTCTTGGGTCAGACGCGCCATCGCTGGCAGCAACAACGACATTTCGCCGCAGCCCGTCGTATCGGTCATGATCTCCGTCATCGCACCCACCGGCCAGCCGCGCCACGGCAGAAAAGCGTCCAGCACAGCAAAGCTCGTCGCGATGCCGGGGCCTGTGGTTTCGTCCGCGCCCAACGCCACACCCGCCGAAGCGCCACGTTGCACGTGGTTGCGCAGCAAGCTGTCGCTTTCGATGAGTTGTTGGTAAAACACGGCGTCCATAGCTGTAAATGTATACAGTATTTGGCGGTGTGGCAAGCGTGACAGATTCGTTCGCGCTGACGGGAGGTTTGTAGGAATCGACGCAGATGACACGGTGCGACTGACGAACCGACGAACATCCTAATGGGAACGTTTAGATATTCAGCTTTTGTTTATGAACGACAGTCGGACGGACGTTGTAGGCACTTTTATCGCTGAAACGACCATATGGCAGTCGTTTTCGCTAAAAAGCTGATGGATGAAGATTTACTTTAGAGGCTTGGTGTGCGTCCTCGTTGTGCGCTCAATCACCTTTGAGCTGCAAATTGCTCGGTTGCCGCCGCTCAATCGCATACTTCAATAGCGCCGCGACACGATAAAAGCCGTGCGCGAATTTGCCGTACGGCATCGTCAAAAACAGCGCCATCACCGCGCCCAAATGGATAGAGAGCAGTGTCGGCAACGCACCCGTTTGCTTAAATAGCATCAGCACCAGCCCCGTCGCACTTACCAAAAACAAGAGCGCGATAAAGCCACGATCCATCGTGCGCTGCGCCGCGTCGCCGTGCTCCGGATGTCGTCGCAGATTCAACCAAAAAAGTCCAACGGGTCCGACGATCAAACCGATGCCCCCGGTGATGCCGAGGAGTTTCGGTACGCTCGAATAGGCATAAGGCGCGACCCAACCGAGTGCGTAGTGATAGATAGTCGCCACGCTCGTCGCGGCGAAGCAGAGCATGAATCCGTAGAACGTGAAGTGGTGGAAGCGGCGTCTCCACAATGTGTGAGCGTCGTCTTCGTTGTGGCAGCCTTCGCCATGGCCACCGTCGAGGTACTTTAATCGCGCGGCGTCGCAGGCGGCTTCAGACGCAGCTGTAGGCGTGATGGGGCCGGGTGGCGACATTCGCCAGAAGCGAGTGACGCCGATTCCGAGCGCGAGCGCTGCGAACAGAAACACCGGCGCAAACATGCTCACCATCAGATTGTGCGGAAACACGCTGTAAAAATTACCGTTGAGTGATGCGGATGATGCGCCGCTGTGCAACACGCTGGCGAGCAGCAAAAACAATGCGAGCCCGACGGCCAACGCAACGGCCAAGGTAAGCCCGTTTCTTTTATACAGACCGCCCAACGCCGTCGGCCATGCGAAATCCTGGTAGGTTTTCGCGCGAACCGTCGCCATAGCTTTAGGTACGTTCACCGCGAATTCATGCGGTGGCGCGTATTGGCATGCGTGCAAACAAGCGCCGCAGTTGTGGCACAAATTCGCGAGGTAGTGCACGTCAGCGTGACCGAATTCGAGGCGGCGCGTCATCGCCGGAAAGACCGCGCAGAAGCCTTCGCAGTAGCGACACGCGTTGCAGATTTGCAGTTGCCGCGCGACTTCGGCCTCGGCGCTGTGCGTCGCGGGCGTGAGGTTTTTGATCGGGATGATTTTGCTAGCCACCGACGCGCTCCAACTGCTGTGCGGAGCGGGCCGCGGACGTCCCCGCGATGCGACCAAACGCAGTGCCAATCGACATCCCGACGCCGGCCGTATAGCCCTTGCCGAGCACGTTGCCCGCCATCATTTCCCCCGCGACAAATAGGTTGCTGCTCGGTTTGCCGCCGAAATGCACGGCGGCGTTTTCGTCGGTCTTCAGGCCAAGATACGTGAATGTCACACCAGGGCGTACCGCGTAACCGTAGTAGGGAGGCGTGTCGATGGGGCGTGCCCAATGAGTCTTCGCGGGCGTGAGGCCAGAGGTCACGCAGTTGTCGAGCGTAGTGTGATCAAACGCTCCCGGCTGGCACGCGGCGTTGAACGCGCGAACCGTGTTCGTGAATTTTTCGGCATCGAGACCGAGTTTCCCGGCGAGTGCTTCGAGCGTGTCCGCCTGCGTGCCCGGAAACACCGGTGGCATGAAGCGGCCGATGGCTTTGGCGTCGATGATCGAGTAGCCGATTTGCCCCGGCTGTTGCGCGACGAGTCGGCCCCAAATCGCGTAACGCTTCGGCCAAAAGTCTTCGCCTTCGTCGTAGAAGCGCTCGGCGTTCTTGTTGACGACGATACCGAGCGAAACGCAATCGATTCGCGTGACGATGCCGCCGTCGTAGAGCGGTGCGCGCGCGTCAATGGCCACGCAGTGCGATTGACTCGGGTCGCCGATCATGTCCGCGCCCGCGTTCATCATGTCTTTGAGCAGCACGCCTTGGTTGAAACGCGTTCCGCGAATCAAAAAGTTGTCGGCGGGCCATTCGCCGGCGTCGTTCTGACCCCACGCTTCACGCAGCCATTCGCGGTTTGATTCGAAGCCGCCCGCCGCGAGCACACAAGTTTTGGCAGCGATGCGCTCGCCACCCATGTGCGCGGCCACAAAACGATCGCCATCAAGTTCAACGCGATCGACTGGCGCGTTGTATCGAATCTCTACGCCGAGCGCTTCAGCGCTACGGTAATACGCGTTGACGAGCGCTTTGCCGCCGCCCATGAAGAACGCGTTGGTGCGCGAGAGATGCAACGTGCCCGAGAGCGACGGCTGAAAATGCACACCGTGTTTGCGCATCCAACCGCGGCAGGTGGCCGATTGTCGAATCGTAAGTCGCGCGAGCGCTTCGTTGGTTTGCCCGCCGGTGACCTTGAGTAGGTCTTGCCAAAATTCTTCTTCGGAATACGCGTCGGTCAGTACGTCCTGTGGCGCGTCATGCATGCAGCGCAAGTTGCGCGTGTGCATGGAATTGCCGCCGCGCCACTCCCGCGGCGCGGCTTCGAGGAGCAGTACCGAAGCGCCCGCCTCGCGCGCCATGAGCGCAGCACACAGCGCGGCGTTACCACCGCCGACCACCAAGACGTCAAATACCATGTGCGGTGTCAGTCTGCGCTGATCTTTGCGCGTTTGACGATGTCGCTCCAGGT
>JAGNQL010000288.1 GCA_017989135.1 Burkholderiales bacterium | reverse complement strand
GAGTAGGCCGGACGCACTGAGCGTAAGGCCGGGCGGCACTGTTCCGCTTTGCACCGAAAAGGTGAGCGGCGTCGCGCCATTGCTCTGCAACTGGCTGCTGTAGCCCGTGCCGACGGTTCCCGAGGGAGGATTTCCGGTCAGCGTAATCCCGGCTTGCGGTTGCCCGAAGCAGACTGGGAAGCTGCCGATCTCGTTTCCGCTGGCGTTGAAAGCGCGCACCGAGGCGTTGAACCCGCTGGAGAGTTCAGGGTCGCCGCATACCCCGTTGGGAACGTAGGCCTCAGTCGGTGTCGCGCTCACGGCAATAGAGAGCGGCGGGCTTGCTTGGCCGGTGGCGGCAAGGATGGAGGTGCCGCTCGTGCTGTTGTATTCCATTCGGTACGTCGCGGCCGGGCAGTAAGCCCCGGCGGCGTATGTGTATGGGCTGGCGACTCGTGGGCTAAACACATGGTTGTACGGCACGCCAACCAACGGTAGAGGCGCGGTGAAGTGACCCGATAAGTCCGGCGGCTCAAGCGCGAACAGCGAATTTGTCGAAGAATCGTTCCAGTCGAGACACGCCGCAACGTCGAAAGTGATTCGAACGGCCGTTGCCCAGTTGGTGCCGCCGTTGGCAGAGACCTCAATTTCGGTGGGGCCAACGGTGCCAAGCGTCGTGGGTGTGCCGGTGAACTGCAACGTTTGCACCGGCCCGTTCATCACCAGCGCCACGGACATTCCGGCGGGCAATGCCTGCGCGGGTTTCACGCGAACCGCGTTGTAGGCGACGCAGTTTGACGGCTGTGTCGCCGGAGCGAAGTTGAGCGGGCGCGGCAGGGCAAGGTTGTGCGCGAGCTGATTTCCGGAGGGAAAGTTCGCGACGTTAGGGTTGCCGCTGAAGAACGGCCCGCAACCCGACGCGAAGCCTGCCTGCGCATAGACGGCGCCCGTCGTTGCGATAAATGCGAACGCCATCGCCGCAGCGCACCGCACGATAGTGGCACCGCGACGGAGCGCAAAGAAGTAACTAAAGAAAGTAGACACGAACGAACCCCTTAAAAGTAGTTGAACCATTGCAAAATCCTGCCAACATCGCTTAAAACGGAAATCGCGCGAACGGCGGAACATTTGGGCACCGAAGCTTGGAACCGCACAGCGATCGGCGACGGACAGCTGCTCCGCTGGCGCGCTCTGTTTGGCAAAAACGTCTGTGCAATTGGCCGTCGAAGCGGGACACGGCAATAGTTTTGAAAGAACACTTCGCAACAATGGGCATGGACGACATCACGCAACTGCTCGATTCGCTCGCCGCGGGTAAGCCGGAGGCGGGCGATCAGTTCTATCCATTGGTTTACGACGAGTTGCGGCGGTTGGCTCGGAGTCATTTGCGTCGGCAGGCAACGCTCACCCATCTTGATGCCCCGGCATTGGTGCATGAGGCGTATTTGCGCTTGACCCAACGAGGCGCATTAAGCGCGGCCAATCGCAACGCGTTTTTTGCTTATGCCTCGGCTGTGATGCGCAGCGTCATCGTCGATTACGTTCGCGAACGCGGGGCGCAAAAGCGCGGCGGCGATATGGGTTTTGACACACTGGTGACTGGACTTGCTAGTGATGTGTTTGTGGCGGAAGAGATCAGCGCACTGCATGAGGCTCTGGAGCAGCTCAAGCGAATTGATGCGCGCCTGCACGACGTGGTGGAAATGCGCTATTTCGGCGGCCTGACTTTGGAAGATATTGCAGAGATTCGCGGAGTTTCGTCGATGACCGTGAAACGCGACTGGCAGAAAGCGCGAGCGTATTTGTTCGAAGTGCTCGGTAGTTCACGGTCGCAGATATGAGCGAATCTGGCGAGCCACGCACGACGGGCGAAAGTACCGCGCGATGGCGTGAGATATTGGCCGCGTTCGAGCGCGTCATTGCGGTGCAAGACGCCGAGCGCGAGGCCGAACTCGCGAAAATTCGTGCCGAGTCGCCCGACATTTATCCGCGTGTTTTGGCATTGCTGGCGGCAGATCAGGAGGCCGAGTCGGCAGACTATTTGAACCGTGAGCCTTTTGCGGAACTGGCATCGACGCGCGGCGCTGCGGTGGGTGGTTTCGACGATGTCGCTGATCTCTCTGGTCAGGTGGTTGCTGCCTATCGTTTTGTTCGCCCACTCGGCGTGGGTGGGATGGGGCAGGTGTGGCTCGCGGAGCGCGCCGACGGTCGCTTCAGTGGACAAGTGGCGATCAAGCTGTTGCGCGCGTTCGGCGATCAACACACTGCGCAGCGCTTTGAGCGAGAGGGGCAGCTCCTTGGCCGTTTGCAGCATCCGAACATTGCGCGTCTCCTAGACGCGGGCGCGATGGGCAACGGGCAGCTTTACTTGGTGCTCGAGTATGTTGCGGGCGAGCGAATTGACCGAGCGTTCGATGAGAAGCGCTTGTCGCTTCGCGAGCGTGTTGCTCGGTTCTTGCCGGTCTGTGACGCGATTTCTCATGCGCATGCGAACTTGGTTGTGCATCGAGATTTGAAGCCCTCCAATATTTTGGTGGCGGGCGATGGCACGGCTAAAGTGCTCGACTTTGGTATCGCGAAACTCATCGAAGATCGACTGGATGCCATCGCAGGAGAAGGCGCGGAATCGAGCGATTTAACGGAGTTCGCGGGACGTGCGTTTACGCCGGAATTTGCAGCACCCGAGCAGATTCGCGGCGATTCGGTTTCAACGCAAACCGATGTTTATTCGTTGGGCGTACTGTTGTTTCGATTGCTCGTCGGTGTCTCGCCGCACAGCGGCGCTGCGAGCAACACTACGAGTTACATGAAGCGCGTGCTCGAAGCGGAATCGCCGCGCATGAGCGAAAAGCTGACGTTGACGCAGCGTGCGCAAACGCCGTCGATGCAAGACATTGAAAAAATCGCGTCACAGCGGGGCACTCAGGCAGATCGGTTACGAACGCAACTTCGTGGCGACCTAGACACCATCATCGCGAAGGCGCTAAAAATCGCGCCAGAAGAGCGCTACCGAAGCGTCGCGGATTTTCGTGACGATCTTGCGCGGTATTTGGCCAATCAGCCCATCACCGCCCGCGCCGACAGCGCGTCGTATCGCCTCGGGAAGTTTGTGCGTCGCCACCGCGTGGGCGTCGCGGCGAGCGTCGCCATTGCGGGCGCAGTCTTCGCG
>JAGNQL010000080.1 GCA_017989135.1 Burkholderiales bacterium | reverse complement strand
CTGGCAAGCTCGTGACCGCCGAAATCAAGTGCGTGATTGCTGCCCAATAACAGTCTGTACCTGCCTCTCGGTCTGGCCAGCGCCTGACCGGGACGCGAGAGCCGACTACACCGGCTACGTGGCTCAACGCTCAAAGCCCTGTCAGTAACAGCTTTTTGCTCGAAGGACTGCTAGACGGTCGCTTCGTGTAGCTTTAGTCGGAAGTCGACTTTTGGTCCAAGTGAGCTCAAACCCGCGCTGGGCTGTCGCCAGGCGAACAAAGACGTAGTTTGAGTTGCTCGGGTGCGGGAGCTCGCATTGATCAGCGCCAACGAAGTTCTCCCGGGACCGAACCGGGTGGCTAGAAGGAGATTAGTGGTCGGCCGCGTCGTCGGCCACTTGCGGAATCGCAGACGCTGCCCCTTCGAGCAGACTCATAATCTCGCCGACCACTGCATTCGGGCGATCTCGATAAGACTCGACGATATGGTGCGCTGTTTCTGTGTAAAGTGGGTGCCGCAGTTCGTACAGCTGTCGCAATCGGGCGAGCGGGTCAGTAACCATCAAAAGCGGTCGATCGCGGTTGCGGCGAACACGTTCGTACGACGTTTCGGGCGTCGAATGCAAGTAGATAGTAGTTCCGCGCGAGTGAAGGACGCGCCTGCTGTTCTCGTCTAACACCGCACCGCCCCCTGTGCCCAGAATAATCCCGTCGCGTTGCGTCAATTCCTCAATCATGGCAGCCTCGCGAGCGCGGAACGCGGCCTCGCCTTCGATCTCAAAAATGGTCGCTACGCTCACGCCCGTGCGTTGCTCGAGCTCATGATCGGAATCGATGAATGGCAAGGCAATGCGCTTGGCGAGCAGCTGGCCAATGGTCGTCTTGCCCGATCCCATCAGGCCGATCAGAAATATTTTCTTAACGCTCACGTCGACTCGTTGTTTACCAAAAAAAACGCGGCAACCGCCGCGTTTTTAGGAGCAGTAAACCCGCTAAATACTAGTTTACCGTCCCAGCGGTGTCGGCAATGACCTTCGGCGTCAGGAAGATCAGCAACTCCTGTTTGTCGCTTCCGCGATTCGTGCGCTTAAACAGGTTTCCTACCGCAGGCAAATCACCAAGCACTGGCACTTTGTCCGTTGAGTCGGTAATGGTCTCTTCGTAGACACCACCAAGAACCGCCGTGTCGCCGTTGTTTACGATGACTTTGGTTGAGATGCGACGCGTGTTGACGATTGGGCTACCGTCTTGGAAGCCAGCAATGGAGTCTTTTTTCACTTCGACGTCGAGAATCACACGTCCATCCGGCGTAACCTGCGGTGTGACGTCAAGTCCCAAAACTGCTTTGATGGTTATCGCAGACGACTGGCCGCCGACGCCACCGGCGACACGCAAAGTGTACTCTTGGCCCTGCGAAATCGACGCTTTTTGATTGTTAGCAGTGACGACGCGCGGGCTCGAAATCACCTTCCCGCGGTTTGCCGCTTCGGCGGCGGACAATTCTAGATTCACGAGATTGCCATTGCCGAGATTGAGAAACGTCATCGCCAGCGTGCCTGCTGGATTAGTTACCGGCAGGTTAACGTTGTACGGTACAGAGTTGATGTATTCGCCCGTCACGCCCCCGGTGGTGGCGTCCGGTTTGATACGCCAGTAGTAGCTCGAAGGCGAGAAACCTGTCGCAATTCCAGTGCCCGGAATATTGGCTTGATTCGGATCGCCAATTGGCGTCCCAGAGATACCAATATTCCGTCCGTTGTTGTAGACACCCGCACCCACGCCAAATCGCGCTCCGAGCTGTCGACTAAATTTGTCGTCCGCAATTACTACCCGCGCTTCGATCAGGACTTGTTTCACGGAAATATCAATTCGTTGGATTAACGCCCGCACCTCAACCAACTTGGAAGGCGTGTCTTGCACGACCAGGATGTTGGTGCGGACATCCACGGAAACGTTGCCTCGTTTCGACAGAACCCCTCCTGGAACGCCCGCTCCCGCAGCTGTGCTGCTACCGCCACTCGGTTTGAGCATCAGGCGCACATCTTCTGCCTTCTGGTAATTGAGTTGAAAAATTTCAGTACGTAAGGGCTCAATATCCGCTACCTGTGCTTTGGCCTCGAGTTCCTGTTTCTCTTTTAGAGCCAATTCCTCTTTCGGTGCGATCCAAACGACATTCCCGTTCTTGCGCATGTCGAGCGATCGCGCCTGCATCACGAGATCAAGCGCTTGATCCCAAGGAACATCTTTCAAACGAAGGGTTACGTTGCCGGTCACCGTATCGGAAACAATGATGTTCAATCCGGTGAAATCACCAATCACTTGAAGGACAGAACGCACCGCGATGTCTTGGAAGTTTAGCGAGAGCTTCTCGCCTTTGTAACCAATCCGGGTTCCTTGGGTCAGCTTGTTGGGGTCTTCAACAATCGGTTTGACCTCGATGATCAGACGATTGTCCGTTTGGTACGCAGAGTGCTCCCAGAGCCCGCGTGGCTCAATCACCATGCGTGTATTGCTTCCCTGCGCAAACGTATCAATCTGCACGACAGGAGTGCCGAAATCAGACACGTCCAACTTGCGCTCGAGATTGCGCGGAACTTGCGTTCGCAGGAAGTCCACGACTAAGGTTTTGCCTTGTGGTTTTATGTCTACACCAGCGTTGGGATCAGAAAGGTCGACGATGATGCGTCCTTCACCGCCCGGCCCTCGTCGAAAATCGACATCGCGCAAACCAAACGTTGCGCCTTCGGCTTTCGCCGCACCAGTGAAGCGCCCCGCTTCTGGCGCAGAATCCGCCGCAGCAGCGCCGGGCGCGTCAAACAAAGCAACGGAAAGTTTCTTTCCGTCCGACTTCATCTCGTAAGACTGTGATTTCGTCAGATTGAGCACTACGCGCGTGCGACCTTGCGCCTGAACAACGTTGTAACTCCTGAGAACGGAGTCCGTCACGTCGTTAGTGGCTTTACCTACGCTGGTTGTGTTGGGGAAGTCCAGAACCAACCGGGGCGGCGTCGCAATCGCAAACACCGACGGCGCGCCCGCTGGCACGTCTTTCAACGAAAAGGTCAATGTGGTTCGACCGGCGGCGCCTTTGGCGACGGCTACGTCCTCAATTACGTTCTGCGCAAACGAGGTACTGGCGACCAGCATACTCCCCAGCACGCCCGCGACGAACGACGTTCGACTCCTCTCGCGAATTACGCGCAATAGTTGATTGACGTTCATTTGCTTTGCTCCCGCTCTTGCAGCATCATCTTGGTTTGGCGCTCAGCCCAATCGCCTGCGCCATCCTGAAATAGTTCTTTCAACGTGACTTCGCTGTCGCTGATCGCAGTGATCACGCCGAAATTTTGGCCCGCATGGTTACCCTGCCGCGCCTGAAACACTCTGTTGTCGCTGGTCTTGATCAACGCAACGACGGTACGACCTCGTTGGAGCGTCCCAACCATCGCCAATGACTCAAGCGGAAAGCCTTCAAGGGCCTCTTTGCGGCGCGTTGTGTCAGGCGCGTTCGCGCCCTTCCCCGTTTCGATTTTTCTCGGTTTGAACGGATCAGCTTGGTCAAATGCGTTGTACGCAAAAGGCTCGTAGGGGCGCATCGCCGGAATTACGTCAATTTTGCCGCGCGCGTTAGCACCTTGTTCTGACATCCATGTGCGCAGCTCTTCCTCACCAGAAGCGGCGCATCCCGCAAACAACATCGGAATCAGAACAATTATTGACGCGCTGAGTATGCGTTTGATGTTCATGGCTTGGCCGCCTTTGCAGCGTCCCTAGCCTTACGCTGCGCTGCGACTTCGTCGTCGTCAAGATAGCGAAACGTCTTGGCTACCGCCTCCATTGTGAGCGTCTGGTCTTTGGCGTCTTTGTTGATGATCGCAACGTCATTAAGTGTCACGATGCGAGACAACTGCGACACGTCGCTTGTGAACGCGGCGATGTCGTGATAACTGCCAGTCACACGCACGTCTACCGGCTGCTCTGCGTAAAAGTCTTGTAAGCGTTCAGCGCTCGGCTTGAATAAATCAAATTGAAGGCCACGCCCCAGACCCGCTTGATTGATGTCGGATAGCAATGCATCCATTTCAAGTTTGCTCGGAAGTTGCCGCAAAAGCGCGCCGAATTGCTGCTCTACTTCTTTGAGCTGCTGTACGTACAGGTCTAGATTAATCGCCTGAGCCTTCTTGGAGGTGTACTCCTGCTTCAGGGTTTGCTCTTGTTTCTGCTTCGCTTCAAGCTCGTCGTACTGCGGCATCCAGCCCAAATAAGCGGCGAGCCCCACCAGCAACAGAAACAACACGGCCACCGCGCCATACTTTGCCGGCGCTGGCCATATCCCAATCTCTTTGGGGTTTAGGCGTTTTAATTCGTCCCAAGTCATCTTTCGCCTTATTTCGTAATAGCTTGCATGACCTTCGTGCGCGCGTCGGGCGCCGGTGCGGCAACCGGTGCGCCCGCAGCAGGTCGTTTCACAGTCGGCGCGACCTCAAGCCCTTTAAGCGAGACATTGAGGCTAAATTCGTTGATGCGCTGCTGATTCTTGTCAGTTACGTTCTTGATCTCAATGAGCTGCGCGTTTTGTAGATAGGGCGAAGCGTCTAAGTTGCGCATCAGCGTTGACACGCGTGCGTTCGACTGCGCTAGGCCGATGACATTGACCGTCTGCCCGGTTTGTTTGATGGCCTTGAGAAAGACGCCGTCGGGTAGCTGTCGAACCAATTGATCCATCAGCTTTACTGACGCACTGCGGTTGACTTGCAGTGTTTCAACAACTTGTTTCCGCGCAATCAACGCCGAAGTCTGATCCTTCAGTTTCTTAATTTCCTCGATTTGCTCGGAAAGTTTCTTGTTTTCGGTGACAAGAATGTCGTTGCGCCGCTGCTGCGAGGTTATGCGCTCGTCAAGAATGAGTTTGCCAAGATACCAAAGCGCGGCAGCGCCTACGAGCGCCCCCAAAATGATGAAATTAAACTCACGCTTCTTAAGCGCTCGCTTCGCCTCACGGTGAGGCAGCAGGTTTATGCGAATCATGCGTCGAACCTCCGCATAGCCAGCCCACACGCCACGAGTAGCGCAGGCGCGTCGGCCGCGAGTTGACGTGATTTAACGCCAGGGCTCAGGGACATTTCAGAAAATGGGTTCGCAACGGACGCGATTACGTTGGTGCGACGCGAGACGGCATCGGACAAACCGGGCAAGGAAGCACATCCGCCACCGAGCAGCATGTAATCAAGCTGACCTTGCGCACTTGAGGTTAGGAAGAATTGCAACGCGCGTGCCGCTTCAATGGCCAACGTATCGACGTAAGGGCGAAGCACATCGTTATCGTAGTTGGCGGGCAAATTACCTGAGCGCTTCGCAGCCTCTGCTTCATCGCCCGTCATGTTGTAGGCACGCTGAATTTCTTGCGTTAATTGATTGCCACCAAAGGGGCTTTCTCGCATAAAAATTTGCTCGTCGTTTCGGAATACGTAGAAACGGGTGGACGTGGCGCCAACGTCTAGCACGCCAATGTTTTGGTCGATGCCTTTGCCGGGCAGCGCCTCAGCCATCAACTCGTAAGCGCCCATCACCGCCATCGCCTCAACGTCCATCACCGCAGGCTTGAGACCCGCAGATTCCAGCGCCGCAACGCGATCTTCAACTTTTTCGCGGCGCGCTGCAGCGATAAGCACCTCTACTTGCGTTTCGTCGTTCGCTACGGGGCCAATGACTGCGTAGTCGAGATTCACTTCGTCGAGCGCGAATGGAATGTACTGATTTGCTTCGCCTTCAACCGCCTGCTCCAGATCGTCTTCGCGCTCGGTTGCAGGAAGCGTGATGCGCTTGGTGATCACCATGCTGGTGGGAAGCGCCGCGGCGGCCGATTTGGTGCGTGAACCTAGCTTTCGGAGCGCGCGTTCGATAGCAGCGCCCACGACTTCAATGTTCGCGACATTGCCATCGGTGACCGCGTCACGCGGCAGCGGCTCAATGGTGTAGCGACTGAGTTCTGGCTTTTGCCGGGTTCCAGCTAGTTCGACCAGCTTCACCGCTGTACTGCTGATGTCGATGCCGATGAGCGGGGTGCTTTTTGCCCCAAACGCGCCTCGGAGCGAACCCAAAAAATCTTTTTGCATTGAGAGTTTAGGCCACATATGTCGCCTGAAACTTTAAGTTGGGAGAGGAGTGTTGCATAAGGCTCGCGCTCTGGCAAGCCGTGACCGAATTTTGCCCCCTATAATCGTCGAAAAAACAACATTGGCATACTCGGAGTCATCACCGGCGCTGTGGCGGAAGCACGAGCCGCAACGGGCGCACCGGGGGAATAAGGACATCGATGTTCAAGCGTTGGGTGGTTTACCTCTCCTCCCTTTTTGGTGGGTTGTTGCTGGTGGGCGGCGTTTTAGGCGCCCTTGTCTGGGCGCTGATTAGCGCCCGTTTGCCGTCATTGGATGTATTAACGGACTATCAGCCCAAGCTGCCGCTGCGCGTTTTGGCGGAAGACGGCACCACCTTGGCGGAATTTGGTGAGGAACGACGCAGCATCGTCAAGCTTGCCCAAGTTCCGTTGCACGTGCGGCAAGCCATTCTCGCGGCCGAAGACGCCAATTTTTACGAACATTCTGGGGTTGACTGGCTCGCGGCGCTGCGCGTCGTCTATACCAACGTCGTCACTGGCTCGCGCATAGGTGCCAGCACTATTACGATGCAGGTCGCTCGAAATTTCTTTCTGACGCGCGAAAAGACGCTGCTTCGCAAGGCTAATGAGGTAGCGCTCACTTTCAAAATTGAGCAAGAGCTGACTAAAGATCAGATTCTCGAGCTCTACATAAATCAGATTTATCTTGGAGAGCGCTCTTTCGGCTTCGCCTCCGCCGCACGCACTTACTACGGCAAGCCGCTGGATAAAGTGACCGTTCCGGAGGCGGCGATGCTGGCCGGGTTGCCCAAGGCGCCGTCCACCTTCAACCCGCTGGTAAATCCCAAGCGCGCAGCCTTACGGCAGCAGTATGTGTTGCGCCGAATGCATGAGCTCGATTACATCAACGATGCCGACTATAAAGCGGCTCAGGCAGCGACTTCGACCGTCAAAACCGATTCAGCACCGACAGTGCACTCGGCTTACCTCAACGAAATGGCCCGCCAATTCGTATTTGATCTTGTCGGTGAGTCTGCGTATACGCGCGGCCTGACAGTCACCACGACGATCAAACCCCGCGACCAAGAAGCGGCGTACCAAGCGCTGCGACGCGGCGTGCTGGATTACGAGCGGCGTCAGAGCTTTCGCGGCCCGGAAGGTTATGTGGAGCTTCCCGCGCAGATTAAAGGCGTCGAACCCAAGGAGGCACTGGCCGAGGCGTTGGAGCCCGCGTTCGCACAGTTTCCGGATGCCGACGACCTGCTCACGGCTGTCGTGCTGGAAGCGAACGCCAAACGTGTGATCGTGACGCGTGGCGAGGGCGAGGTGTACCCGCTTGATGGGGAGAGTATTCGCTTCGTTCGAAACGCGTTGGCCGACACCGCTCCTTCCGGCGAACGCTTGCGACGCGGCGCCGTGGTGCGCATTACGCAGGACGACAAAGGCGTGTTTCGCATCACACAGATGCCACAGGTCGAAGCGGCGCTGGTCGCAATGGACCCAAGAGACGGTGCGGTTCGCAGCTTGGTCGGCGGATTCGACTTCGGAAAGAATCAATACAACCACGTGACACAGGCCAGCCGTCAACCCGGTTCGTCGTTCAAGCCGTTCATCTATTCAGCCGCGCTTGAAAAGGGCATTACGGCAACCACCGTGATTAACGATGCGCCGCTATTCTTTTCAGCCGCTCAAACTGGCGGCGACGAATGGGAACCTAAAAACTACGACGGCAAATTTGATGGCCCCATGCGCGTCCGCAGCGCCTTGGCCAAATCGAAAAATATGGTGTCGATCCGAATTTTGCGCTCCATCGGCCCGAGTTATGCACAAGACTATGTCACCAAATTTGGCTTCGATGCCAAGCAACATCCGGCGTATCTCACGCTCGCGCTAGGTGCCGGGCAAACCAACCCCATGCAAATGGCGGGCGCGTACTCTGTTTTCGCCAATGGTGGCTACCGCGTGAAGCCCTATTTCATTAAGAAAGTGGTCGACACCAAAGGTACCGTTGTATTTGAAGAGTCTCCCGCCGTGGCCGGAAAGGACGCCGAGCAGGCGATTGACCCGCGCAACGCCTTCATCATGACCACGCTCATGCGCGACGTGGTCCGCGCGGGTACCGCAACCAAAGCGCTCTCGCTTGGACGCAGCGATCTCGCGGGCAAAACCGGCACCACCAACGATAGCCATGACGCGTGGTTTGCGGGATATAACGCCTCGCTCGTCGGGATCGCCTGGGTTGGTTTTGATCAACCCAAGTCGCTTGGCGAACGCGAAACCGGCGGCGGCGTGGCGCTGCCAATCTGGATCAATTACATGAAAACGGCACTCAAGGGCGTGCCTGAAACTCCGCTCAAGCCACCGCCCGGCGTAGTCAACGCCACCACGGGGGCAGACGCATCGGGATTGATCGAATCGGCCGGAACATCCGATTGGTACTACGCCGAATTTCCGCCGAAGCAATTTGTTGACCCGCTCACGGGCAACTCAGGCACGCGCAACAAGCAAGACGACGAAGTTCGGCAGCAATTGTTCTGATCACAGACTTCGCAGACTTGTATGAGCAACGAGCGTGAATCGCTGGCCGCCGTGGCGGCCCGCATCATTGTTGAGTCGGAGCTGACCGACTGGGCGCTCGCGCGACGCAAAGCTGCCGCCGAGTTAGGTCTTGCAGCAAACGGCACACCGCTGCCGTCCGACGAGCAAATCATCGGCGAAATTAAGCGCTATCACGCGCTATATGGCGGTGAAACGTGGGCGGCGCAGTTGCGCGCTCAACGCGAATTCGCCCTGGAAGCGATGGGCGAGCTGCGCGCCTTCAAGCCGAGATTGGTCGGTCCGGTCGCGGAAGGCTGGGCGCATGCCGGAAGCGAAGTTCGCATCGAGGTCACGCCGGACAACCCAAAGGCGCTTGAATACCGTCTCATTGAGCTCGGCGTTGAGTTCGAGCCACACCAAACGCGCGATGGCGGAACGCAGTTGGAAGTCATCGACGGCGATTGGCCGATGCGCATTGTGGTGCGCACGCCGGGCCGCGCGCCCGACCCACGTTTTCAGTTACGACTCGCTGAGAATCAAATTGAACAGCTTTTAGCTTCCGGCGACAGCTAGACGGTCGTTTCAACGCTTTTCTCCGCATTATCGACATCAATTCAAAACAGCCTAGAACGACCGTATAGCTGTCGTTGGTACTAAAAAGCTGTAATCGGTGCCGGCATCAATGCAAGCCCGCGTTCAAACGCGGTCACACGAACTCACCGCGACTGTCGCTCGAAAAAACGCCAAATCATCGCCGACGCGTCGGGCCCCTTTGCGTCGTTGTACGCAAACGCCGAATCGCCGCCGCTCCATGCGTGTGCCAGACCGTGAATTCGAACGCCCCGAATGACGATGCGACCGGCGTTGAGCCAATCAATCTGCGCGTAGGACCGAGCGGTCTCAGTGCTC
Source organism: Burkholderiales bacterium (assembly GCA_017989135.1). Taxonomy (GTDB): domain Bacteria; phylum Pseudomonadota; class Gammaproteobacteria; order Burkholderiales; family Casimicrobiaceae; genus Casimicrobium. The sequence continues at coordinate 2,091 of JAGNQL010000080.1, read as the reverse complement.
GGCACGTCTTTGTCTTCGCGCACCAACGGATGCGCTTCAGGCGCGGACTCAAAGAGCTTTTCCCAAAGCTTGGTCATCGATGTGGCGTTCTTCTCGGTGACGCGCGAGTCCGCATCGCCATGCACCACCAGAAGCGTGGGCGGCAGCACAGCGTGCGTGTTCCAGTACGCATCAGCGAGCATTTCTGCATCAACACGTACGCCTTTCTCCATCGCCGACAACGCGGCCGCCGCCGATGGCGGATTCATGGGCGGCAGCCCCGAATGCACGGCCACCGCCGCGAACACATCGGGGTGGTGATAACCGAGCAATCCCGCCAGCGCTGCGCCCGAGGACATGCCCGCTACATACACGCGCTGCGAATCAATGGACGTGCGCTTGAACGCTTCACGAATCATTTCAAGAATGATCGCGCATTCGCCAAAGCCCGCCGCGGTGTTGGGCTCAAACCAATTCCAGCAGCGGCGCATGTTCGCAAAACTCGCCTGATCGGGGTAGAGCACCGCGAACCCTTCGCGATCTGCGATTGCGTTCATGCGTGTGCCCTGTGCAAATTCATCTGCCGTTTCTTTGCAGCCGTGAATCATCACCACCAATGGCAAAGCCTGCTGATCCCGCGCATGCGCCGGCACATAGAGTCGAAAATTTCGCTCGGGTGGCAAGAGTAGCCACGGCGACGTCGCACCGTTCTCGCTTCGCGCGCTGCCCTCGAACGTTTGAGCCGATATCAGCGGCGAAGCTGGCTGCGGGGCAGGTGACGGCGTCGCATCGGACGTACCGGGAACCGAAGGCTCGGCAGGTAAAGTGTCGACGCTTCGCACATCAGTCGCCGGAGCGTGAAATTGGGCTTCGATTGGCGGTGCTGGCGTTTCGGGAGCGGGCGGCGTTGGCCGCGGCGGTTTGACGCGCGTAATCAAGCCGCGCAACCGATCACGGAAACGCTTCAATCGGTCAAGTTGTTTTTGTTTTGTCGTACTCAGAGGATTTCTTCTTGTCATTCGGTGACGGCACATTCAAGAAACGCGCCATGCTGGACGTTTGTCTACCGTGCTGCCCATTTCCAGACTATTCGCCGACAGCCATGCTGGGAATATCGTGCATGCAATATCGCGAGCGGTCAATCAAACATAACATTGAAGCATGACTTTCACCGCCATTCGCTCGTCTCTCCTGCATTGTCTACGCGACCCCGGCCTAGCAGGCGACGCCTCTGCCATTGCGTTCAAGAATGACGCCATTACGCTCATACGTGATGGCCGCATTGAGCGGGTGGAGGCGGCACAATCGTTGTTGCCCCAGCTCGGTGCCGATGTGGCGATAGACGATCAACGCGGCAAGATTTTGGTGCCGGGATTCATCGACACGCATGTGCATTATCCGCAAGTCGACGTGATTGCGAGCTACGGCGCGCAGTTGCTCGATTGGCTCAATCGCTACACTTTTCCTGCCGAAATCGCGTTCGCAGATCGCGCGCACGCTGTTGTGGCGGCCGAATTCTTTCTTGATCGCTTGCTCGAAAACGGCACCACCACTGCGAGTGTTTTCTGTACCGTGCATCCGCAGTCGGTGGATGCGTTCTTTACGGCATCCGAGGCGCGTGGACTGCGCATGATCGCGGGCAAATGCCTCATGGATCAGCACGCGCCCGATCGCTTGCGCGACACCGTAGAGACCGGCTACCGCGATAGCAAAACGCTCATCGAACGTTGGCACGGCCACGAGCGCTCGCTCTACGCCATCACGCCGCGTTTTGCGCCGACCTCCTCCGTGGGTCAAATGGAGACGATGCGCGCACTCGCGCGCGAACATCCCGATGCGTACATCCAATCGCACGTCGCCGAAAATCGCGCTGAAATCGCGTGGGTCAACGAACTCTTTCCCGGTCGCCGCAGCTATCTCGATGTATACGATCACTTTGGTTTGCTGCGCGACAAATCGATCTATGCCCACTGCATCTATCTCGATGACGCAGACCGCGCACGGATGACCGCTGCCGGCGCAACGCCTTCGTTTTGCCCGACGTCGAATCTCTTCATCGGCAGTGGACTCTACGACTTGAAGCAAGCGCTCGAAGCCGGAAACTGCGTCAGC
>JAGNQL010000079.1 GCA_017989135.1 Burkholderiales bacterium | reverse complement strand
AAGCTAGGTGGCCCGAAAAAAACACCTAACAGCGTCGTTAGCGAAGGCGTCGACGCAACGCATCCGGCATACATCGCGCCGATCAAATTTAGCGGCGATCCGGCCGCTGCCTGGGCGCGATTCGGTGATGTCGTCAAAGCGCTTGATCGTGTAACCGTGCACACGTCGGATGGTGCCTATCTCTACGCCGAATTTCGCACCGCGAAAATGCGCTACGTTGACGACTTCGAGGCTCGTCTTGATGCGGCCGCGGGCGTGATCCATGTGCGCTCTGCCTCGCGCCTGGGCAAACGCGACTTCGACGTCAACCGTTCGCGAGTAGAAATGATTCGCAAGAAATTTTCAGCGGCGTAATAGCTTTTTGATTCTAACGACAGCCAGACAGCCGTCCAAGGCAAAAAAGCGGCCAAGTCAACTTACGCAAAATAGTGGCTGAAAAGACCGCCTAGCGGTCGATGTACGTAATAAGCTGTAAATCGCATGAGGGAGTGTGATCGCGTCACACGCTCAGTTTTGACAAAAAGCGCGGCTTCCGTAACAATAGAGGGCTTCGCTGCGAACAAAAACAAAAAGTACGTCGCGAACAAAAGGCGCTTTAGCTCAGTTGGTTAGAGCGATGGAATCATAATCCACAGGTCCGGGGTTCGAGTCCCTGAAGCGCCACCAAACACCAAAGCCCCGCAGGCCACCCTCGCGGGGCTTTTTCGTTTGGCGCCGCGACATCTCGCGCCAAGAGAAGCCACCTGAACACGTAGGTAGGTCAACAAAGGCAGCGAATTGTCTTGCTATCACGCGGTCTCTGGATTAGTGTGTTTCGTGAGCCGCAGACATTTCGGCGTGCGCAATTTGGGGGATTTATCATGGACACTGCAACAACACTCATCACAGTTTGGAATCGGCTCGTCAGTTTGATTTCCCGACATCGCAGCTCTCGCGTCGGCTCCTTCGCCGCGCTCGCGCTCGCAGCTGTGTGCGCACTTACAGGATTGGCTGCCCCAGCGCAGGCACAAACCCACCTCGGCGGTGGCGCAGTTCGGACGGAGCTAGGTCACAGCAATCGCAGTGCATCTACCGAGCGCCAAAAGGTGCTCGCGAACAATTTGTCGCTCGAAGGCACCTACGCCTACAACATCTCCGGCGGCACGGTACGCCTGCAGGTGCAGACCTTGGCCAATCGCCGTTCGGGCGGCTCCTCCGGCTCCCTCCGCGTCGAACTGTGGGCGCTCGCCTCGCCGTACTCTGGCGGCACCGCAAGCGGATACAAGATCGCGCAAACCTCCGTGCTTTCGCCGCTTACGGCTGGCTTCCAGTACACAAACATCGACGAAACAGTCGCGCAGAACTCGACGCCGCCCATCGGCACTTGGTACATGCACATGTTCGTAACCGAGTACACGGCCTCGTCGCTTAACGACGGGTTCTCCTTTGTCGACTGGGAAATGTTCACCAATCCGTGGGTCATCAGCGGTGCTGCCTACCCTGATCTTGTGGTGACCAGCGTCTTTATCGGCACGCACTCGGCAACGATCAACCAGCGCATCGGCTTTCAATCCACCACCGTGCGCAACGACGGCACCGCGAGCGCACCGGCCGGAGCGCGCGTCAAGTTCTATTGGTCCACCAACGACATCATCAGCACGCTCGACACGTACAGCGGCTGGTACTGCGACCTCGGCGCACTTGCACCGGGCCAAAGCACGACTTGTTCTGGCGAGGTTGATGCGCCCGGCACTGCTGGCACCTACTACTTCGGCGCTTACGTCAATGAATCCGGAGCAATCACCGAGAGTGACTACGTAAACAACACCGGCTACGACGCGCTTGCGGTGATTGTGACCACCAACACGTCGGCCACCATTCCCGCCATCGAGTTCTACAACCCCAGCTTCAACTACTACTTCATCACCTCGCGGCCCGGCGAAATCGCCCTACTCGACGCCGCACCGAGCTTTGTTCGCACGGGGCAATCGTTTTTGGTCTACGTCCATCCCGACGCGTTCTCGGGTCGCCGCCCCATCACCCGTTTCTACTTCGACAAGATCGCCGTCGGCGGCTTGCGCGGCAGCCACTTCTACACCCTCGTACAAAGCGAATACAACGCACTCACAGCCCTCAACCCGGCCAATGTGCAGGCTCCGCGCGTGCCCTACAACGAGGGCGTCGACTCGTACGCGTATTTACCCGTCGTCGAGGGCGTCGGCGGCTATTGCTCCGCAGGTCTGATTCCGGTTTATCGAATCTTCCGGGGCAACGCGCGCTTCCCAGACAATCCAAACCACCGCTTCACCACCAGCGTCTTCACCTACAACTCGTTCGTAGCCCAAGGTTGGGACGGCGAGGGCGTCAAGTTCTGCGTGCCGGGGTAATCAGGGGGGGGGGCGAAGACACGCTGAAGCATTCGATGTCCGATGGACATGGTGTCTGAGCCCATCTGTGCTGAGGGAACCGAGGAACACATTGCGTTGATGCAGGGCAGTTGGGTGTTTTTTTGGCGGATTTGTGCTGAACAAGCTAGGGTTAGTTGTTGTTGGACTCGGTTTTTTATTCATCGGCTAGCACGATTTTCAGCGTGACAACGCTGGAGGCGGAACGCGGCAATTGACTCTGGTACGTCATGAGTTACGGACGCTAAACCGTCAAACTGTTGCGGGAAATGAGATGACGCTCCTCGTTCGAATCATCGCCGTCGTCGCGTTGTGCGTGTATGTTGCGGGCGCTCTAACCGCAGCAAACCGAGCTCAGTGGGCAGATATTAATTTGCTGCGAGCAGCCACATCTTTCTTGTTGGCAGCTCTCCCGTTGGGCGCTTTACTCTGGCTTGCTTTTGGCGATGGTGTCCAGAGACTGAAGCTGCAGGGAACGCTCGCCGCACTAGGTATGTGTTTTGGAACGCTTTGGCTAGCGCATGCGTTGCTTTTGGCAGCCGTTGATTGCCCGAATGCTGCGATCGGCGCTCGTGGCACCAATTGGTGTAAATCAACGTACAGCCCCTAGCGCTACACGCTCGCGGTGCCACCGAATGTGGTGGCTTGACGAATCCGGTTATTGAACAGCGAGGTAGTGTCACGAGGCGGGACCGCAAGCGCCCTACCCTACGCCGTCACAACGCTGTGGCGAGTTACCGCTCAAATGGTGGCAGTCATTAGCCGACCAGTGTCACCATGTACCTTTCGACACCATAAACAGCTTTATCCCGCTAACGACCAGCCGACGGTCGTTTCTGCCGATTTACTGCATTTATCAACAAACGCGGTAAATCGCCTCAAAGCACCACTGAGCTGTCGTTTGCGGGACAAAGCTGTATCCGGTCACTGAATCGCTCGTAACTTCCCGTCGACGCAGCGAAATCAGTACTGCGGTCAGACGCCACTTACCCCATCTACGTCACAATGAACCGCATGGTCGCGCGGCGCTAGCTCAGCGGCGTTTGCGTCCTTACGTTCAGGGGATTGCAGAACGTGCCGTGGATTTGCGTGGGGCCGGATCATGGAGGTGTGTCGATGACGCCAATTGACAGCGATGGGGAAAAGAAGGTTGCTGACGCGACAGCATCCGCAGCGCGCGGTGAAAAGGCATTTGCCGTCTTCGACTACGCGATCAAGCTCGCCAAAGTATCTGTCGTGGTACTCGGCATCATGCTTGTCGCCATCGCGTTGTCCGGCGTGGACATGGCCCGTATGGATGAGCACGAGGTGTTTCGGTATCGAATGTACGCGGTGCCTGCGTTCATAGTCGGCTATTTGTTGATTGACTATGTGCTTGCGCGGCGTCGCTCGACCCGCGCAGTAGAGGCTCGGGCACTCAACGCTCAACCCAAACGCGGCTACGCTGTTGAGTCAATGGCGCTCGCCTTCGTCGCCGCTGGCGGGGCTGCGTTCTGGCATGACCGCATGTCCCACGAAATCCCCAACCCGGTGGCCGTTCCCGCCAAGTTCGTCAGCGCCAAGTGTGTTGACCAAAGCAGCCGCCGCATCGGTGGCAGTGTCGGGCCGCACATGTCGCTCGGTTACGAGTTTCCGAGCTTGTCCACCAGCGTGCGCGCGCCGGAGATGAAGTGTTTGTTGGCCAACTGTGAGCTCGAAAAATCGCCGCCTCAGTACATGGACGCTGAGTACAAAAAAGTGTTCTACCCATCCTTGGCAGAGTGCCAGGCAGCACTGCCCGCCGTACTCGCTGCCAAAGCGCCCGTCACCGTGTGGACGGGCGACAAGGACCCCAATGCGTCGGTGCGGGCCCGATTCACGCCCGAGCGCGAGAAGCCGCCGTACTTTCTGCTCTGGTTTCCGTCGGCGGTCGCCGCGTTCGTAGTGCTGATTTCGGGATTCAGAAGATTGCGCAGCGCACGTTGAAAGTGCACCGGATACACAACGGCAAACCGTCACGCGGCGCTAAGACAGACCGGCTTGCTCGGTAACGAAAAGTGCCTGAGACCACTTTTGATAATGAACGATAAACGCGCAAATCAGACGCTCAATCCGACCTCGCGGCTGGTCACCGGCTCGCTGTTTTTTGCTTTCCTGGCGAGCACCCTTTGGGCCGTGGGGAGCGTGCTTCCGCTGGTGCCGGCGGTGCTGATGGCGTCGGAGATAGACAACTATCGGCCCGCGCGGTTTGTCGTTGACGAGGTGGTGTACCGGTCGTCACGTCGCGGCGCTGATCGCTACTACGCCAGAGGCCACATTGACGGACAGCCGGAGGAGTTTGAGTTGTCGGACGTGGCACCGGTTCTCGGAACGCGTGAGGCGCTGGAAAAACATTTTGGCCAGCGGCCGGTGTCCTTTGCGGTGATGTACAACCCCGACCGAATGCGGGCGAAGCGCAACGACGGGTCGACACGCGTGCTTCCGGCTCGTGAGGATTTTGCTGAAAGTTACCGCAACGCGGCATGGCGGGCGGCTATCAGCACAATGGGGTCAATTGTCATGGCCGTGCTCGCGTTGATGACGCTTCGACGGATGAGTGCAAGGCCCGACAAAACGAGTAAACGAATCAAGGGTCTCAGTACCCGCGGTTAGGCACCATTAAAGCGCTACGTCGGGCGCTGCATGCTACGAACAACGTTGGCCCCGCTCGGCACTCGGCTAGCACAGCGGTCATTTACTCTTGGATGAGCCTGCGGGATGTCGAGGCGCCGCAAAAAAGTTCAGGAACGCTAAGATAAAACTGAGTTCAACGTCCGTTTATGTTTATGCTTCTTCTTATTGGTTCTCACAAATTGCACGAACCGGTTAACGCCACAAAAATCATCCACATCACCGGAGAAGTGACTCATGAATTTGCCACATTCATTCAAGGCCGCACTGCTTGCCGCGAGCCTGCTGGTCGGCGGTGCCGCCACGTCGGTCGCGCATGCCGCCGATTACTCGTTCACGGTTCATAACTCGACGGACACCCGCATTACCAAGATTCTGGCGTCGGAGAACCGCAGAACTTGGGGCGCGTTCAACGTTGGAAGCGGCATCAAGCCAGGTGCCTACGTCAAACTCGTGTGGGACAAGAGCACAAACAATCAGGAATGCGACCAATGGGTGAAGGCCGTTTTCGCGGACGGCAGCGAAACCAAGCCGGCCATGTTCGATTTCTGCGAAAAACGTCTCGAAATCGAGTTCTAAGCTCTATTCCAGCGTGTTTGCTGAGCCGTCGAGCGCAGTGGCCGGCCCGATGTCTACAAATCGGGCTAGGCAGCTGCCAACGAGCGCAGTTACTCTCGTGCCGCGCGGGCAACAACCTTCCCGCTCTAGTAGCGTACACCGTTGCGATTCCGGGGCCTCGCCAGCGCTGACTGCCAGCGGCAACGCACCTAGTTAGGCACTTCCGCCCAAATCCGCGAAAATCAACGTCCACGAGAAAAATACAGCGCGGGTTGCACCGCCATTACCTCATGTCCTGGTTAGACAAAATTGTTCCTGCTTTCGGTGACGACAACAGCGCCAAGCGCGGCGTCCCCGAGGGCCTGTGGCTCAAGTGCCCGTCGTGTGACGCCGTGCTCTACACGGCTGACGTCGAAAAGAATCAATCGGTCTGCATGAAGTGCAGCTACCACATGCGCATCAACGCGCGCGCACGGCTCAACTCGCTCCTCGATGAGAGCGGGCGCAAAGAGATCGGCGCGGAGGTGCTGCCGATCGATTCGCTGAAATTCAAAGACAGCAAAAAATATCTCGACCGCATCAAGCAAGCAACCGCCGCGACCGGCGAGACCGACGCGCTGGTGGTCATGCAGGGCACGATCGACAAGGTGCTGGCCGTGGTCGCCTGCTTCGAATTCGAGTTCATGGGCGGGTCGATGGGCTCGGTCGTGGGCGAGCGTTTTTCGCGTGGCGTGGACGCAGCGATCAAGGCGAAATGCGGCTTCGTGTGCGTTGCTGCTTCCGGTGGCGCGCGCATGCAAGAAGGCCTCGCCTCGCTCATGCAAATGGCCAAGACCAACTCAAAACTCGCGGAGCTGGCCGAGAAGAAATTGCCGTACATCAGCGTGTTGACCGACCCGACGATGGGCGGCGTGTCGGCGAGCTTTGCGTTCGTGGGCGACGTAGTCATCGCCGAGCCAAATGCGCTCGTGGGCTTCGCCGGCCCGCGCGTGATCGAGCAAACGGTGCGTGAAAAACTGCCCGAAGGCTTCCAACGCGCAGAATTTCTTCTCGACAAAGGCGCGATTGATCTGATCGTTGACCGTCGCGAGATGAAGCCGATGTTGGCGAAACTCTTGAGCGCGCTGCGCTAGGTCGCAGCGCAATCGTCGGTTCGGTAATGAGTAATGACTTTTTGGCGCCAACGACAGCTACACGGCGGTTCCCGGCATTTTTTCTTGTATGTCGACAATACGGAAAATGCGCCGCTAACGGCCGCCTGCCTGTCGCTAAAACTAAAAAGCTGTTGACACCAGTCTGCGTCGTTTCATGTGGGAGCGGGCTTGCCCGCGATGGGAGTCGCCACCCGGGAATCGCGGGCGAGCCCGCTCCCACAGCGACACGAGCGGGGTCGACGTGACCACCCTCAACGATTGGCTCACGCGCATCTTCGCCATCCGTTCCGGCCCGGAGATCGAGATGGGGCTGGAGCGCATTCGTCCCATTTACGAGCGCATGAACGTCGCGCCGACCTGCCCCGTGATCTTGGTCGCGGGCACCAATGGCAAAGGGTCGGTATGCGCTTACATCGACGCAATTCTCCGTGCCGCGGGCTTTCGCGTGGGGCGCTATACGTCGCCACACATTCACCGCTTCAACGAACGGGTCACCATCAACGGCATTGACGCGACCGACGAGGCGCTCGTCGCCGCCTTCGACGCCGTGGAGGCCGCACGCGGCGAAGTGCCGCTCACGTTCTTCGAATACACGACGCTTGCTGCGTTTCACTGCTTCAGCGCCGCGAAACTCGACGCGTGGGTGGTGGAGGTGGGTCTCGGCGGACGGCTCGACGCAACGAATATCCTCGACGCCGACTGCGCCGCGATCACCAGCATCGGCGTTGATCACACCGAATTCTTGGGCGACACACGCGAGTTGATCGCCGTAGAAAAGGCCGGCGTCTTGCGCAAAGGCCGCCCCGCCATCATCGCTGAACCCGATCCGCCGCAGACGCTGATCGACACCGCCGCCCAGCGCGGCGCGCTGGTGCAGTTCGTCGGAAAGGATTTTGGCTGGCAAAAGTCCGCCGAAACGCCGCAGCAGTGGGGCTTTTGGGCGAAAGATGTATCGAGCGCGGCGATTTTTCGTCGGCACGGCCTGCCGATTCCAGCGCTGCGGGGCGGATACCAGCTCGGCAATGCGGCGGCGGCGCTGGCCGCGCTACACGCATTGAACGACCGGTTGCCTGTGTCGCAAGGCGCGGTGAAAGCGGGCTTGGTCTCCGTCGATTGGCCCGGACGCTTTCAAGTTTTGCCCGGCCGTCCAACGACGGTGTTGGACGTTGGGCACAATGCACACGCTGCGCTTGCGCTTGAGCGGGCGCTCGCTGACATGGCGTATTTCCCGGTCACGCACGCCGTGTTCGCAATGCTCAAAGACAAAGACATTCGCGCGGTCGTCGACGCGGTCAAGGGCCGCATCGACCATTGGCATGTTGCGCCGCTGCCGGGTCCTCGCGGGCAGGACGCGAGCGCGCTTGCGGCAGTGCTCACCGAAGCGGGCGTACGCGACCGAGACATCCATCGTCACGCGAACGTGGCCGACGCATTTGCTGCGGCGCGGAAACTCGCTGCGGAAGCCGATAGAATCGTCGTCTTCGGATCGTTTCTCACGGTTGCCTCGGTAACCTGAGCCCCATGGAAATCAATACCAGCAATGGCAGCAAAGGCAGCAATGGCTTCAACCGCGCCGGATAACGCTGAGCAACTGCGCCGCCGCGCCAACCGGCGATTGCTGGGCGCGTCGATTTTGTTGCTGATCGCCATCATCGCGGTGCCGATGTTTTTCGAACGTGAACCGCCGCCGCTGCCGGACAATGTAGACGTGCGCATTCCGCCCGTCGAAGGCACCAAGTTCGACCCGAAATTCCCGCCCGCCGCCGACGCGAAAAAAGCCGCCGCCGAAAAGCCCGCTGAAATCGCCGCGATTACCGAGCCCACCGGCGCGCAAGCGACCGTCGGCGCGATCGCGCCCACTCCAGCGCCCGCCACGCCGAAGCCTACCGCGCCAGTCGTCGCCGCGAAACCCGCAGCCGTTGCGCCCGTCGCGCCACCGAAAGCGGCCGAAAAGGCGCCTGCAAAACCCGCAGAGCCAGCGGCCGCCAAAGACTCCACGCCTGCTGATCGAAAGCCAGGCCAGCTTGTTGTGCAAGTGATCGCGGTTCGCGATGCGGCCGTGGCCAAACAAACCTACGACAAAGCCAAGTCGCTCAAATTTCCGGTCTACACCGAGAAGATTGACGTTGCCAACGGCATCGTGATTCGAGTGCGCGTCGGGCCGTTCAATACGAAGCAGCAAGCGGAATCTGCTCGCGCGAAACTGGCGCAAGCGGGCCTTGAAGCTAAGGTTCTAACGCTGCAATGAACGGCGTAGTCGGCAGCAATGAGTGTGCCGTTCGTAGTGCGTGTGCCCCATGACCGGCTTTGACATTGCGGTGTTGATCGTCGTCGTGCTCTCTGCGTTGCTCGGGCTATGGCGCGGCGTGATCCGTGAAGTCTTTGCACTCGGGGCATGGATCGCCGCCATTGTGTGTATGTTCTTGTTCGGCGAAAAATTGGCGCTGATGTTGCCGTTCGCCGCTGACACGCCATGGTTACGTTCGCTGTCGGGCTATGCGTTGGTGTTCGTTGGGGTGTTTGTCACGATGAGCATCGCGGGATTTTTATTCAGCAAAATGATCAACGCTATTGGCCTGAGCTTCATCGACCGGGCGCTCGGCATGATGTTCGGCATCATTCGCGGTGCGTTGATCGCTGTGTTGCTGGTGTTTGTCGCGGGCGCCACCACATTGCCTCAGATGAGCTGGTGGCGCGACAGCGTGACCGCTAAACCATTGGCAACGATTGCGAGCATTCTTCGAAATCGTTTGCCCGAAGACTTGGCCAAACGCATTAAATTTATTGCTCCCGCAGGCCTAGGCGCTGCGGCGACACTTGACAACACAGAATCATCTAGAAGGACAGCGCCATGTGTGGTGTGATTGGCATCGTCTCGCACGGCCCCGTGAATCAACTGCTCTACGACGGGCTGCTCTGCTTGCAGCATCGCGGGCAAGACGCTGCTGGCATCATGACTGCCGACGGCGCGGTGTTTCACATGCACAAAGCCAAAGGCATGGTGCTCGACATTTTCCGTACACGCAACATGCGCGATCTGCTCGGTGCGGCCGGCATCGGCCACACGCGCTACCCCACGGCGGGCTCGGCCGTGAGCGTGCACGAAGCGCAGCCGTTCTACGTGAACTCACCGTTCGGCATCACGCTCGCGCACAACGGCAACCTCACCAACGGCGAAGCGCTCAAGCGTGAGCTCTTCAACGTCGACGCGCGCCACATCAACACGAATTCCGATTCGGAAGTGTTGCTCAACGTGTTTGCGCTAGAGCTTGAGCGCGCGGCGCAGGGCGTGAAGTTAACGCCGGAGAAAATTTTCACGGCGGTGCGCGGCGTGCATCAGCGTTGCCGCGGCGCGTACGCGGTGCTGGCGATGATTGCGGGTTACGGGCTTGTTGCGTTTCGCGATCCGCACGGCATTCGCCCGCTGGTGTTTGGTCGTAACGACACGATGGCGGGCGCCGAATTTGCGGTCGCCAGTGAAACCGTAGCGCTTGATGTGCTCGGCTTCAAATTCGAGCGTGACGTTGCACCAGGCGAAGCGTTGTTCATCGATTTCGCGGGTCATCTGCACACGAAACAATGTGCCGACAATCCCAAACTCACGCCGTGCATTTTTGAGTACGTTTATTTGGCGCGTCCTGACTCGGTGATCGATGGCATCAGCGTGTACGAAGCGCGTATTCGCCTCGGCAGCGAGCTGGCGCTCGAAGTGATGAAGCTTCCCGATTGGGAAAGTATCGATGTCGTTGTGCCCATCCCCGATTCGTCGCGGCCGAGCGCACTAGAACTCGCGTTCAAGATCGGTCGCCCGTATCGCGAAGGGTTTGTGAAAAACCGCTACGTCGGCCGCACCTTCATCATGCCCGGTCAAGCGATGCGCAAGAAAAGCGTGCGCCAGAAGTTGAACCCCATTGCCAGCGAATTCAAAGGCAAAACGGTGTTGCTCGTCGATGATTCCATCGTGCGCGGCACCACCAGCCGCGAGATCGTGCAGATGGCGCGCGAAGCCGGCGCAGTCAAAGTGTTCTTCGCCAGCGCCGCACCGCCCGTGATCTACCCGAACGTCTACGGCATCGACATGCCCACGCCGTCCGAACTAATCGCCGTTGGAAAGACCACGGAACAAATCGCCACCGAAATTAGCGCCGACCGAGTGATTTATCAAACCATCGACGGCATGAAGCGCGCCATCCGCGCAGGCAATCCTGCGATTGAAGATTTCGATGCATCCTGCTTCGACGGCTGTTACGTCACCGGCGACATCACGCCACAATTCCTAAAGGGCCTCGCCAACTCACGCGACGAGTCGCGTGGTGAAGTGGTGGGGGCGGATCAGTGAGCCCTTATACATTGAGTCAGTGGTCTGCAAAGACTTGGGCTGCGTTCTTTGCGAGCTTTCCGACTTTTTTTGTCACCGGCAACGTGATTTCCACGCTTGTTGACGGGCCGCGCGGAATAGCGTTCTCTAAGTATTTGTGGTTACTCATTGAAGATTTCGTTGACGCAGAGGCGTCATCGGTATTTCTTGGCCGGGTGATCTTCCTGCTGATGGCGATCGTCGGTCCGTTGGCTCTAGGCGGCTACTTGAGTTTAGTCACGAATCAAATATCGGTCGCGTCGGCGCTCTTCCTGTTGGTCGCGTCAGTGGCGGTGCTTTGTTTGATTTCCGGCGCCCTGTTGTTTGCGGTAGTTTTTGGCGTCATAGGAGCCTTTGGCTACTCCCATTTGCTCGATCTGAAAGTGGTTCGCTCGCGGCACGCAGCGTAGGACGCAATCTCATTGCGCCGGTCGCTCGCTGTCGCACACATTACCGGTATCAAACTGGGTGCAATAAGATTGCACCCTACAAGAATATGAACGATAACGATTACTCTCTCGACACACTGGCCATTCGCGCGGGCGGCCTGCGCTCTGCGTTTAACGGACACTCCGAAGCGTTGTTTGCCACGGTGAGCTTTGTGCACGAGAGCGCGGAGATGGCGGCGAAGCGGTTCAAGGG
>JAGNQL010000287.1 GCA_017989135.1 Burkholderiales bacterium | reverse complement strand
GGCATGAAAGTGGGCGGTCAGCGCACGCTCATCATTCCACCAGACAAGGGCTACGGCGCACAAGGCGCGCCCGGCGCGATTCCACCGAACGCGACGCTCGTGTTCGACGTCGAGCTCATGTCCGTCGTAGGCAAAACGCCGCCCGGAAACGCCGAAGCCTCCCCCTACGTTCCCGCCAAGAAATAACCCGGAAAGCCTATGAAACACCCCGAGAATGCGGTGATCCGACGGGGCGATTACCGCGCTCCGGGTTGTTGGGTGGACAAGGTCGACCTGACGTTCGACCTTGATCCGACGAGCACGCGCGTGACCTCAGTGCTCACGCTACGTCGCAACGACGCGCCCAACGCGGCCGACACGTTCAGCTTGCTCGGCGACGGATTGACGCTTGAATCGATATCGCTCAATGGCGTGGCGCTCGGCGCGGATCGCTACACCGCGACGGCCAACGCTATTACCTTCGGCGCCGACACACTCTGCGCGGCTGGCAATACGGCCGCGTTGGCCGTAGTCACCACATTCAATCCGTCGGCCAATCTCGCGCTCGAAGGGCTCTACGTCACCAACGGCACCTTCTGCACGCAGTGTGAAGCCGAAGGCTTCCGACGCATCACATATTTCCCGGACCGGCCCGATGTACTCTCGGAATACTGCGTCACGATTCGCGCCAACGAAGCGCAATTTCCGGTGTTGTTGTCGAACGGAAATCTTGTTTCGGAGCGTAGTTTAGACGCGGGTCGCCATGAAGCCGTGTGGCATGACCCGCATAAAAAGCCGTGCTATTTGTTTGCGCTCGTCGCTGGGGAAATCGACAAACTGCAAGACCATTTCGTGACCGCCTCGGGCCGAAATGTGTTGCTCGAAATTTATTCGACGACCGCGAACCTGCCGCGATGCACGTGGGCGATGGAATGCCTCAAAGCGGCGATGCGTTGGGACGAAGAAGCCTACGGCCGCGAATACGATCTTGATCGTTTCATGATCTACGCGGCGGATGACTTCAACATGGGCGCGATGGAAAACAAAGGGTTGAATATCTTCAACTCGCGTTATCTGCTCGCCGACAAAGACACCGCGACCGACGCCGATTTTCAGACGGTCGATGCAATCGTGGCGCACGAATATTTTCACAACTGGAGCGGCAATCGCGTCACCTGTCGCGACTGGTTTCAACTCTCGCTCAAAGAAGGTTTCACAGTCTTTCGCGAGCAGCAATACACCGCCACACGCGGCTCGCCCGCGGTCGTACGCATCGAAGAAGCCGCGTTCATGCAATCACGCCAGTTCGCGCAGGACGCAGGCCCGATGGCGCACCCGATTCGCCCTGACGAATATGAAGCGATTGACAATTTCTACACGGTCACCGTCTACGAAAAAGGTGCGGAGGTCATTCGCATGCTGCACACATTGCTCGGCGCAGAAACATATCGCAAAGGCTCCGATCTCTACTTCGAGCGCCACGACGGCACCGCCGCCACCTGCGATGATTTTGTTGCTGCAATGCAAGGCGCCAGCGGGCGCGACCTCGCACAATTCCAACGCTGGTACAGCCAAGCGGGCACGCCAGTGCTTGCCGTCACCGATGCCTTCGACGCAGCGGCAAAGCGCTACACGTTGAACGTCGAGCAAACCGTGCCGCCCACGCCAAGCCAACTCGTGAAGCAACCGATGGTGATTCCGCTATCGATGGCGCTCGTGCAGGCCAACGGCGACGTGACCCATGCACAGGTGCTGCAGATCACCGAGACGACGCAACAGTTTCACTTTGACGGTGTCAGCGAACGGCCCGTGCCATCGCTCTTACGTGGATTTTCCGCGCCGGTGAAAGTGAACTACGCGTACACGGACACTCAGCTTGCGATGCTAGCGGCAAAGGACAGCGATGGCGTCGTGCGCTGGCAGGCGATGCGAAGCTTGTTCGTGCGTTCGGTGCGCGCGGCACAGCGTGGTACGGTGCTTCCAGCGGCGTTGTTCGACGCTATCGCGGCGCTGCTGGCCGACAACGCCACAGACCCCGCGCTCATCGCGCACTCGCTCGCTTTTCCGGACTGCACGGAACTCGCAGACTTATGCGCTGCAGGCGAATTGATTGAACCGATCCGGATTGCAGACGCGCGCGAAGCGGTGATTCAGCGCGTCGCGCGAGACCATCGCAGAGCGATTCTTGCGCGCCACAACGCCGAGCGCGCGATCCTCGCTGCCAGCCCTTATGCGACCAACGCCGCGAGCACTGCGCATCGCGCGCTCGCCAACACGCTACTTTGTTTAGCCAACGCAGTGACCGACGACGACGCGCAACAGCTCGCGCTGAACGTTTGGTCAAGCGCAGACAATCTCACCGACTTAACCGCTGCGATGGCCGCGCTGCGCGACCAACCGTGCGCGGCACGCGACAGTATTTACACGGCCTTCCACGACCAGTGGCGCGACGACTTGTCGATGCTCAATCGTTGGTTTCAATTTGAAGTCGCGACCGAACGCGTCGACGCAGCGGCGCACGCGACAGCGCTTCTTGCGCATCCGAAATTCGACGGCAAGAATCCCAATCGCGTGCGCGCGATCGTGCAATTTTTTGGCGACTACAACTGGCGTGGATTTCATGCTGCGGACGGCTCGGGATACGCGTTCATTGCGGACCAAATTCTGCGCTTCGACGCGCAAAATCCATCGCTCGCCGCACGCTTCTGCGAAGTGTTTTCGCGCTGGCACAAATGCGCCGAGCCGCAGCAAGTTCTACAGCGCGCGCAGCTAGAGCGCATCGTCGCCGAGCCAACGATCTCGCCCAACGTACGAGAAATTCTGGAGAAAACGCTCAAGGCCGGCGGCACTGCGCAATAAAATTACGCCATGACCTCCAAAGCTTACCCCTCCGTTCGTATGCGCCGCATGCGCCGCGACGCCTTCAGCCGCGCTATGGTGCGCGAGAACTCGCTGTCCGCCGCGAACCTGATCTGGCCGGTATTTGTGATCGAAGGCGAGAACCGCACACAGGTTGTTCCGTCGATGCCGGGTGTGGAGCGTGTGTCGATCGACGTTCTCGTCACGCGCGCGAAAGAGGCTGCGGCGTTGGGCGTTGGCGCGATTGCGTTGTTCCCGGTAATCGAGGCCTCGAAAACACCGCTCGCGGAAGAGGCTTACAACGACAACGGTCTCGCACCGCGCGCGGTGCGCGCGTTG
>JAGNQL010000078.1 GCA_017989135.1 Burkholderiales bacterium | reverse complement strand
TCAGCATCTTCGGCCATTGCCATTGCTTCACGCAACGTAACAATGCCCGCCTGCTCACCGTCTTTATCTATCAGCCGAATCTCGCGAGCGGTGATCTCGCCATTGATTCGGGTATCTTTATCGGCTATGTGACGACTCCAACGTTAATTTGTCTTATGTGCTCCGGGGCGATTTTCAGAAACGGCCAGCTCAATGAACTTTTCAATGGGCATTACACCCATGTCCACATTGCCACGACCGCGAACCGCGACGGCACCTTGTTCGGCCTCTTTGGCTCCCACCACAGCGATGTAGGGCAGCTTTTGTAGGCTTAACTCACGGATTTTATAGGATATTTTGTCCGCCCTCAAGTCCACTTCGGCCCGGAGGCCTGCGGCCTTGAGCTTATTCACGACATTTTCGGCAAATTCAACGTGTTCTGAGGTGATGGAGGCCACCGCCATTTGACGTGGTGCGAGCCACAAAGGCAGCGCACCGGCGTAGTTTTCGAGCAGGATGCCGATAAATCGCTCCAACGAACCCAAAATGGCGCGGTGCAGCATGACCGGGTTCTTCCGCGTGTTGTCTTCGGCCACAAACTGCGCGTCCAGGCGGATCGGCATATTGAAGTCCACCTGCATCGTGCCGCACTGCCACACACGACCGAGTGCGTCTTTGAGCGAATATTCGATCTTCGGGCCGTAGAACGCGCCCTCGCCTTTGAGCTCTTCCCATGGCGCACCGACTGAGTCGAGCGCGTTCTTGAGCGCGGCTTCCGCTTTGTCCCACACTTCATCCGAGCCTACGCGCTTCTCGGGGCGGGTTGATATCTTGTAGATGATGTCGGTGAAGCCGAAGTCCGCGTAGACTTTTTTGAGCAGTTCGTTGAACGCCACGCACTCCGACTGAATCTGATCTTCGGTGCAGAAAATGTGGCCGTCATCCTGCACAAAGCCGCGCACACGCATGATGCCGTGTAGCGAGCCGGACGATTCGTTGCGATGGCAAGACCCGAATTCACCATAACGGAGCGGCAATTCTTTGTACGAATGCAGTCCAGCGTTGTAAATCTGGATGTGGCCAGGGCAGTTCATCGGCTTGACCGCATACGTCCGCTTCTCGGACTCGGTCGTGAACATCGCGTCTTTGTAGTTTTCCCAGTGGCCGGACTTTTCCCACAACGTGCGATCAAGGATCTGCGGCGCGCGCACCTCTTGGTAGCCGTTGTTTTCGTAAACCTTGCGCATGTACTGCTCAACGATTTGCCAAATGCGCCAGCCATTCGGATGCCAGAACACCATGCCCGGCGCTTCTTCCTGTGTGTGGAACAGGTCTAGCAGTCGACCGATCTTGCGGTGATCGCGTTTGTCGGCCTCTTCAAGGCGAAACAGATACTGCTCCAGCTCTTCTTTTTTCGCCCAGGCCGTGCCATAAACACGGGTCAGCATCTCGTTGCGATGATCGCCTCGCCAGTACGCGCCGGCAACTTTCATGAGCTTGAAGTGCTTCAATTTGCCCGTCGACGGCACGTGTGGACCACGGCACAAGTCGGTGAACCCGCCTTCGGAATAGAGAGACACGTCTTGGTCGGCGGGAATACTTGCGATGATTTCCGCTTTGTACGACTCGCCAATGCCTTTGAAGTATTCAACGGCCTCGTCACGCGGCAGCACCTTGCGCTCGACCTTTTCGTCTTTCTTCGCAAGCTCGGCCATCTTGGCTTCGATCTTTTGCAGGTCTTCTGGCGTGAAGGGACGCTTGTACGAAAAATCGTAATAAAAGCCGTCTTCAATCACTGGGCCGATCGTGACTTGTGCGTCGGGGAACAATTCTTTAACCGCATAGGCCAGCAAATGCGCGGTGGAATGGCGAATGACCTCCACGCCATCGGCGTCTTTCTCCGTAACGATCGCCAGTTGCACGTCCTTATCGATCACATAGCTGGTGTCGACCAACTGACCGTCGACCTTGCCGGCAAGCGCCGCTTTGGCCAGACCCGCGCCGATGCTTGCCGCAACCTCGAAGACCGAAACCGGTTTGTCGAAAGGTCGCTTGGAACCGTCTGGGAGTTGTACTTGAATCATGATTTAGCAGTCCTAGAAAACAAAAAAGCAGCCGAAGCTGCTTTTTCTTGAACACGTTTCATCCAAACGGAATCGACGCAGAAAGCCCTAGCCTCAGCGGATAAACAGTCCCGTTGTGGTGCTAGTTCGCGGCATTCTTCGGCATCCCTTATGAATAGCGTGTTCGGAAATTTGGTAGAGACAATTGGATTCGAACCAACGACCCCCACCATGTCAAGGTGGTGCTCTAACCAACTGAGCTATGTCTCTGTAAGCTCGAAATTATAGCCCGACTTTTCGGCTAACGCCAAATACGCGCCAGTGAATGCGGCAACTACTGCGCGTTAGGGAAATCCACAGGGAATGGCAACGACGCAAATTCAATGCCCTCCTCGCGAAGCTCTTGCACGGTATCGCGATCAGCGCGACCGCGAATGCCCCGATGTTCTTTGTCGCCGTAATGCATGGCTCGCGCTTCATCGGCGAATTGCTCGCCGACGTACTCTGTCGTTTCGCGAACGTGCTGTGCGAAGCCCTGCATCGCTTCGCGCAGCTTGCCGAAGTCGATTTCGCCGTCAGGCTGTGTCGCGGATTCAACAGCCTCAGACTTTGTCGCAGGCGCCGCACCGGTATTGATGCGCGGCGCGTGGAGCTTGCGTTCCACGCTACGGGACGCGCAGATCGGGCACTCGACCAGGCCACGATCTCGTTGATTTTCAAAATCAGCAGGCGACGAAAACCATCCCTCAAAGGGGTGGTTGTTGTCACACGCGAGGTTGTAAACAATCATTGAACAGTGAATCCTGTGTCGCAAAGTGCGGGCGTTTGTCTCTGGACGAAGTTTAAGTCAGTGGCGAAGCTTTCAAGCAGGACAAGACGCATACGATGACTTCACGTCAATAGCGAACTTCACCGTTCTTGTTCAACACAGTCATCTCAACGAACTTCGATCCGTTGTGGTTGTCAGGCGCGAATGAAACGGAAAAGCCACCAACGTCCAAGCCACGCAAGCCTTCAAGCGCACGAATCAACGCATCCCGTGAAGCGTCGCCGCCGCGCCGCAACGCTTCGACGAACACGCGCGCCGCGATGTAGCCCTCCAAGCTGGTGTACGAAAAATCATTCACACCAGCCGCGCGCAGCGCCTTTTGATAATCCGACACCACAGCGTATTTTGTGGCCGTCGGCGGCGGCATCACCTGCGAAATCATGACGCCATCGGACGCGGGCCCGAGCGCCGTAGCCAACGCGCGCGTACCTACAAAGCTCACGTTTACAAATCGCGCGGGCAGACCTTTCGCTTTGGCCTGCTTGATGAATTCACTGCACGAGCTATAGGCGCTAATCATGATGATCACGTCCGGTGCCGCCGCGAGCATCGTCGTGATTGCCGCTGACACATCGGTCGAATTGCGCTCCACCGTCGCCTTGGCCGTTACGGCCATATTGCGCTTGACTAACGCGCGCTCAACGCCGGCCAGGCCCGCCTGCCCATATGAATCGTTTTGGTAGAACACTGCGATCTTAGTGACGCCACCTTGCGTCATCTGCCGCACGATCGCTTCCGTTTCGTCGAAGTAACTAGCGCGCACATTGAACACATAGCGATTGAGCGGAGTGCGCAGCAATTCAGCACCCGTAAACGCGCCGAAGAATGGCACCTTAGCGGCGGTCGCGATCGGCACAGAAGCAGCCGCAGTGGGCGTGCCGACATAGCCGAACAACGCGAGCACCTCGCCACTAGCGACCAAGGCTTTGGTATTGGCCTCAGCGCGCGGAGGCTCGTAGCCGTCGTCCAAAGTGCGCAACACGATCTTGCGGCCGCGTATGCCGCCGGCCGCATTCACTTGGTCGAAATAAACATTCGCTCCGAGTCGCATTTCTCGACCAAGCGCCTGAGCTGGCCCCGTGAGCGCGACAGATTGCCCCAGTACGATGTCCTCGGCACTACTCAAGGGCGAAAAAATCGATGCGAACGCGAGCACAACGCCTGCTAGTCCATGTCTCATCAAATATCTCCTTGCGCTCGTTTTTAGCCTATTCGCACGAGGATGCGCATTAACGCGAAATTAATGCATGCCAATACTCGAACGCAGGTAGACGCAGATCAAGCGTTGCGCAGGCCGCCCTGTTGACTAACGGAGATTCCCAGATTCGACGTAATCGGTCATAGCGTTACACAATTAAGCGCGCCTCGTTGGCCGGAAAGGCAAGGCGCACCGTGCTGCCGAGGGCGCGAACAATTTTCTCTTTCGGTAGAAAGACGAACAACTCGCCCGCCGCAGTATTCACCATCATTTCGACGCCTTTGCCGATGAATGCGCACTTGGTTACCGTAGCGTTGAGCGCCGGCGACACATTTGGATCAGTCGTAACTTCAAACACGTCAGGCCGCAAAGCGATTTTGGCTTCGCCCACCTTTGCAGATTCAACCTCGATATCAAAGTGCGCATCGCCTAAGACGAGTGAGGCTTTGCCATTGGCAAACGACTCCACCTTCCCCGTTGCGACGTTCGCTTCCGACAGAAAATCGGCCACGAACGCCGTGTGCGGCTGGAAAAACAACTGCGCAGGCGTGCCTGATTCTGCAATCCCACCTTTGTTCATCACGATGATCTTGTCGGAAACGGCCATCGCCTCTTCCCGGTCATGCGTGACGTAGACGCATGTGATTTTCAGGCGTTGTTGCAACTCGCGAATTTCTTCGCGAACATGACGACGCAGCTTGGTGTCAAGGTTAGACAGCGGTTCGTCGAACAACAGCACCGCAGGCTCCAACACCAGCGCACGCGCGATCGCGACGCGTTGCTGCTGACCACCCGACAACTCCGAGGGCAAGCGCTTCTCATAACCCGACAACCCAATGAGCTTAATCACTTCATTGGCTTTGGCTTCGGCTTGCGGCTTTTTCATGCCTTGCACGCTAGGCCCGTAACACACGTTTTCCATCACCGTCATGTGAGGAAATAGCGCGTAGCTTTGAAACACGAGCGACACGTTGCGCTGCGACGCCGATTGCGCCGTAACGTCTTTGCCGCCAAGCAAAATCTGTCCTTTGGTTGGTAGCTCCAATCCCGCGACCATTCGCAATGTGGTCGTCTTGCCGCAACCCGACGGCCCGAGCAGCGTGACGAGCTCGCCGTCTTCAATCCGAAACGAGATGTCCTTCACGGCGGGTTCGCCCGTGCCGTAATCCTTGACGATGTTGATGAACTCGAGCGTGCCTTTTGTAGCGGCGGAAGTAGTATTGGCCATGATTAGGCTCCCGTTGCAAAGTTAAGAGGTGTTACGGCTGCGCGCGTTGCACGTATGGCGCGCATGATTTCGAGAATAAGCATGGTTATCCTCCCACTGCCATCGTGCCCAGCGCCGGCGCGCCGGGCGCTACAGCGGCGCGACGCCCAAGTTTTCTTGAGCCCACAAGCCACTGCACAAACACAATCGCCAACACCATAATCAGAATCAACACCGCGCAGTACGCAATTGCCACGCCGTAGTCGCCGTTGACGACGCGACCAATGATGTAGGTCGTCGCCACTTCGGTGTCGCCTGACACGAGAAACACGATCGCGCTCACGGTCGTCATCGAACGCACGAAACCGTAAATCAACGCACCCACAATCGCCGGTTTCATGAGCGGCATCAACACGCGGCGGAAGGTCGTTGCGCCGTTTGCGCCCAGCGTGGTACTCGCCTCATCAAGCGACTTATCAAGCTGCGAAAGCGCCGCGATACCACCACGCACGCCCACCGGCAGATTGCGGAACACAAAGCAGAGCACGATGATGAGCCCTGTTCCGGTGATTTCAATCGGCGGTACGTTGAACGCAAAGATGTACGCCACCCCGATCACCGTCCCTGGAATCGCGAACGATAGGAGTGTTAAGAACTCAAACGCACGTTGACCTTTGAACGTTGTCCGCGCAATCAAGTACGCGGACAAAATACCCACGACAGCGGTGATGGGGGCAGCAGCCAACGAGAACTGCAAGGTGTTCACCAACGAGTGCCAGGCCGCGCCAGTAAACAACCAGCCGTTGGGCCCGTGATCAATCGAAAACGCTTTGACGAAATGGTCAAGCGTCAACGTGTGGTCGCGTCCCCATACCTTCACGAACGCGCCGAAAATGCTCATGCCGTAGAGCACCACGGTCAACGCAAGCCAGGGCACGCCGACCCAGACAGCTGTGCGCTTCACGCCCAGCGGCAGCGGGCTTGGCAGCCCAGTGTCGCCTTTACCCGAAACCGTCACAAAGCTCTTTTTCGCCGTCGCCTTGCGTTGCAACCAGAATGCGAACAACGCAAACGCCAACAGAATCAACGAATAGACCGCTGCCTTGCCCTGGTCGAGCTGTGCGCCGACGATGGCGAAGTAAATTTCGGTGGCCATCACGCCAAAGTTTCCGCCTAGCACGACAGGATTGCCGAAGTCTGCGATCGACTCAATGAAGCCGACGAGGAAAGCGTTGGCCAGACCCGGAGCCATCAGCGGCAGCGTAACGCGGCGGAAAGTCTGCCATTGGCTCGCGTGCAGCGATTGGCTGGCCTCTTCGAGCGTTGGGCTCACGCCTTCGACGACGCCGATCAGCACCAAAAACGCCACGGGCGTGAACGCGAACAACTGCGCAAGCAACACGCCGGGAAGACCATAAATCCAGCGGCTAGGTTCTAGTCCAAAGGCCCATTCCAAGCCTTGATTGACCACACCCGCACGACCGAACAACATGATGAGCGAGAGGCCAACGACAAAGGGCGGCGTAATGATCGGGAGCACCGTTAACAAACGTAGCAGTTTCTTGCCGCGAAAGTTTGAGCGCGTGACGATGAGCGCGAGCATAAGCCCTAGGAACGTCGTGCCGGTCGCGCACAGAAGCGCGAGCCACAACGTGTTCCAAGCCACACCGCAGCCGCTGCCGCCCCATAAACACGCTGGCACCAGATTCCAAAGCTTCGCCTGTGCAAAGCGCTCCCACAGCATCGTCAACGACAAGTTGCGATCCTGGTCGACGAATCCTTCGTAAAGCACGCGCACGACCGGGAAAAACACAAACATCATCACCAAAACGACGATGCCCAACAGTGCCGACGCCACAAACCTGTCGCCACGGAAATATCCCATCGTGGCGATGCCGTCCGCACAAATCAGCACGAAACCGAACACCACCAAGAGCGCACCAGCCCCCATGCCGAATTGCCCGCCTTGCAGCGGCGGCATGCTCGATTTCAGCCAATCAAACGAATAGCCCTGCGGCCCAATCGCGAAACCCTGCAGCAGCACATAAAGGCCACCGGCCGCGCCGATGAGCGCGACCATCCTGCCCCATGTTCGCATCGCGCCTTCAACCGCAGTGTTCGCGTTCACGGGTCGGGCATAAAGCCCAGCCGAGGCCAGCAATAGCGCGGGTAGCAATATGAGCCACGTCTTGCCGTAACTCGAAATCTGCAAGAGCGCAGGCGCGGGGTCTTTGCCGCCGAACTTTGCGATCCATTTGAACGCGTAAAAACTGTCTTGCAACGCGTACCATGGCACGAGCGTTAAGCCCGCAGCAATGAGTAGCAACGCAATAATGCGGTAGCCCGTCATGTTGATCTATTCCCCCGAAATGTTTGCCCAGCTGGCGCTGAGAAATTAGCTAATCAGTTTAACGGCAACGGCATCTTTACTGCCGCAATCCGCACGAATCACAAAACTCTGAGGCCGCACTTGCCCGCGCGGCATCACCCGACTCAAAAGCGCAACGCCGTTTCCAGCCGCACGGCGCGCTGTACGACGTCCTGGTGCTTCTTGCCTTTCTCATCAAGCGACAACGCCACGTTACGCTCGATCTGTGTGCGCGCGTTGAACATCTCGATATCCGCGATGACGAGCAACTGGCGGTTGCTTGACGGTCGAAAGCGTTTCAGGCCATTGATTTTCAGAAGTGTGGCCTGTTCCCGTGCGGACGCGCCGTAGTTCGCAAAAAAAGCTCGAACACGCGCCTTGAGCGTCGCATCCATCGTGTTGCGCCACATCATGGGACTCTCGGGAATTTCCACCGACTGCCACAACACGCGCAGATTGGCGTGTTCTGAAGGGTTTCGCTGTTTGAATACCGACAATTCAGAATCGTTGCATGTACCGGCGTCCACCTCGCGTCGCGCCACTCGGAGCGCGTTTTCGGCATGGTTGCCTTGCACAATCTTGCTGAACAAAGCTTCCGGCCGAACTTTGTTGCGCGCGAAAACGTAGTAATTTGGAACGACGTAGCCGGACGTCGAATTCGGATCGCCCGCAGCGAACGTGTGTCGCGCCTTAGCGTGAAGCAGGTCGTCGAGTGTTTTGATCGGACTGTCTTTGTGGACCACGATCACCGAGCGATAGCCCGTGCCGCCGTCTTGCCGCACCATCGCTGCGAACACCTCACCCACACCCGCCTCCACCACCTCTAACGCTGGCGCATTCCCCATCCACGCCATATCCGCGCGACCTTCGAGCATGTCTGCTACCACCTCGCGCTGTGTCTTTCCGATGCGCAAATTCACTGGAATCTTGAGCGCCTTCGACATATCGGCGATGAACGCCGACCAATCTTCGCGGGTTCGTTCAACGCCGCGCGGAGAAATGAGCGAAACGGTAATGCCTTGCGCTAGCGGTTGAGGTGGCGGATGCGGTTGAGCGATCGCGTTCGAAGCGCCGACCACCGTCAGCGCCCCAAGCAGAAATCCGAGCGCTTGCGCAGTAATCAGCGCGAAAGCAAATCTTCCCCCTCTGACTTGCCGAAACGGAAACGGGCAAGCAGCGTCTCTCCAAAAATTGTGCCTCACGGCTAATCTCCTTGGTCGCCATTTGTTTGTAGTTGGCGACTCAGAAATCAGGTTAAGCCATGTAGTAACGCGTAGTAGTTACGCAACATTCGCTAATCGTTTGCGATCAATTCCGTTGCAACGACGCGTATCGGTCAGGGATAGCTTTTTAGCGCCAGCGACCGCCTAGCGGCGCATGTAGTCACTTTCTTCTCAAAGTCGACAAAAGCCGAAAACTGGCCACAACGTCCATCTGGGAGTCGTTAGCGGCATAAAGCCATATCAAAGGTACGTGTCGATCAACCTTTCGGCGGGTCGCTCGCCAGACGACCGCCGGTCGCCCAGTTTTCGCGCTTCACATCGGTGAATATGACCTGCACACCGGCGGCCGTCCCGCCCAACGTCTCCACGGTGACTTTGGTGACTGCCTCGGCAAACGCGCGCTTCTGCTCAAGCGTGCGGCCTTCGAAAAGTTGGATGTTGATGGTGGGCATGGTGGTCTGCTCCGATTGGGTTAGTGATGAATGAATTGATTTGTCGTGCGGTCGTCGGATTGGTGATGCATTCGATGAACACACCGACATCGAGCCGCCGCCGAGAAACACCGACGGCGAAGCGGAGCAAATGCCTATTGCGCCACAACAAAAGCGCAAAAAGGGGCACAGGTTAATTTTCTAAGCATCCTAAAGCAGACACGGCCGCAGCACCAGATCTAGAAACTCTACGATACTCCGCGTGACAACGCCCAGTCTACAGATCCTTCCGCAGCACTCGCACATGCATCGGCCGCGCGAAGCTCGCGCCGGTGGGTGTCATGTGCGTTGCGAAGCGTTCGCGGATTCGTTGCCGCATCGCTTCGCCAAACGAGCGGTCGGCGAAGGTGACGTCGAGCATACGGCGCATGTAGTCGTCGACGTCCTTGAAGTGCGCGGGCATGTTGAAACGGACTTCCGCGTGGGGAGTCCAGCGGCCGCTTGCGAGAGCGCGATCCAACGCATCTTGCGCCTGCGCTCGTACATACTCTTCATCGTTAAAGAGCCGGTTGATTTCGTTAAGTGCGCCAGCAAAGACGGGCTCCGATACATAGAGCAAACCGTTCGGTCGCAATACGCGCCAAGCTTCGTTCAGCGCGGTATCGAGCAGCGCGATCGGCACATGATGCAACGATTTCAACATGATCGCGAGATCAAACGTCGCGCCTGGAAACGGAATGTCTTGCGCGCCTGCGGCAACGAACTGCATCCGCGGTGCGCTGGCGGCGAGATTTGCGGCGTGTTGAGTCTGGTCGACCTCAAGTCCCACCCAATCACACGCTGGAAACCGAGCCACCAATGAGCGTCCTAATTTCGCCGCGCCGCAACCAAGTTCTATGATGCGCTGCGCTTGGAGCGGGATGAGCTCGTTCAGCAGATCGAGTTCGTCGCTTATTTCACGTTGCGGTGGCGGGATATGGGACATTTTGAGAGATCAATGGATAAGGCGGAATGATGCAGTTTGAATCACGTTCATAGTTCGACAAGATCACAACGAACGGGTGCGACAACGCATTTTGCGTGAGTTTGCTCGCGCCAGTACATTGAGATTTCAGTCGGATCACACCGTGCGTATCGCTGCCCGTCGTTCCGTGATTACTGCGGCGGAGATAGGCGTCCGAGCAATTACCTTCGGCGCGCGGCCAAGCCATCGGCGCAGCGCGTAGGCATCGGCAATGCACGGCACGTTGTCTCGCCGCATCAACTCTTGATGTGCCCACGACAGCGGCGTTACGTGCAACGCATCGAAAACATGCGCGAAGCAGCGCACAAGCCACGCTGGAACGGTCACTCGAACCGCAGGCTGTGGGTTGCGCCGCAAAGCGTGCAGATACTCCGCCATCGCAAAGCTCTGCTCGCCGCCAAGCTCAACGCTCGCAGGCATCGCGCTTGCGTCGCACATGCAAAGCGCCGCAATCGACTCGCCCAATTCGCCCACATCCAAAGGCGCGAGGCGTCCGAGCGCGTCCGATGGCACAAAATGCACAGGCCATTGCGCCACGCGCCGCAACCAGCGCGCGCCGAATCCATCCACGCCGTCCAATAGCGACGGTCGCACGATGCACGCGAATGGGTTTGCAGCTGCAATGCCGATCTCGCCTGCGAGCTTTGCCGTGATAAATCCGCTGCTAGCGGATGCGTGAAGCCCGAGCGCCGTAACGTGAATGCAGCGCGTGTTGTTCTTGGCGCACGCGGTCGCTATCGCAATCGGTGCGTCGCGGTACACCGCGTGGAACGTTTCTTTCCAGCGTGCGCGCAAGATCCCCGCGCAATTCACGATTACGTCAAATTCGGCGGCTTCGGCTTGCCAGTCCTCGGCATTGCTGCGTTCGTGGAGCCGAATTTCACGCTCTCGGATTGAGTCGTCAGACGAAGCTCTCGCGTGCCGCGTGCCGATGGAGACATCGTTGCCGAGCGCCACTAACGCCTTGACCACGTAGCGCCCGATGAACCCTTTTCCGCCTAACACCAGCACTTTCATGATTGGCTTTCATTTCTTTAATTTCTGTCTTGACAGAAATGTATGAAACAAAGAGAATTAAGTCAACCTCTTCTTGCTCGCAATAATCATGAAACTCACTCCCATCACCGAACGCTTCGTGCTCCATTGGGGCGAAATGGGCTCGCGCTGGGGCGTGAACCGCACCGTGGCGCAGATTCACGCCCTGCTCTTCGTGCTCGGGCGGCCGCTCGCGGCGGAGGACATTGCCGACGCACTGGGCGTGGCGCGGTCGAACGTGAGCAATAGTTTGCGCGAACTTGGCAATTGGAATTTGGTGCGGATCACGCATGTGCTCGGAGATCGCCGCGATTTTTTTGAAACCTCGAGCGACGTGTGGGAACTCATGCGCACCATCGTTCGCGAACGCAAGCTACGCGAATTCGATCCCACGGTCGCGATGCTTAACGAAAC
>JAGNQL010000286.1 GCA_017989135.1 Burkholderiales bacterium | reverse complement strand
CGGAAAACGGCGCATCATGCCGACGATCAATTTGCAGATTGACTACGTCGCGCCTGCGATGATGGGCTCATGGGTGCATGGTGAGGCCACGGTGCTGCGCGTGACGCGAACGATTGCCTTCGTGCAAGGCCTCGCGTTTGCTGATGGCGAAGTGATTGCGCGCGCGAGCGGCATCTTCAAGCTCGGCAATCACATCGAAGGTGGCGACGGAGATTTCTTCGGACTTAAAAGCGTCTCGTAAGCGCTCAATCGTCCAAAAAACCACCCTTGTAAAAGCACCACGCGTTGCCGTCGTGCAGATAGAAATGCCCGTCGGCGCAGAAGTCCTTACCGGGGAAAAATTCACGGTATGCGCGTGGCAGTAAACGAATCAGTTGCTCGTCGGTGAGCATGTCAAATTCGTCGGGGGAGATGGGCGCGCCTACGCGCAGTTTTCTGCTTTCCATGGGCGAAATATACGACGCTGCGCGCAGACGTCTAGGTCAGATGCAGCGCCACAATTGCGAGCAAGGCCGGCAGCGCCTGCACATACAGAATGCGTTTCGACGCTGTCGCTGCGCCGTACAGCCCCGCGATCAGTACGCAGGCGAGGAAGAAGAGCTTGACGTGGAATCCTGCAGTGCCACCGAGCAACAAACCCCAGATCAAACCTGCTGCGAGAAAGCCGTTGTAGAGCCCTTGGTTCGCGGCGAGCACTTTGCTCGCTTCGGCGAATTCTGGCGTCGTGCCGAAGGCTTTGCGTCCCTTGGGCGTTGTCCACAGGAACATCTCGAGCACGAGGATGTACACATGAATCAAGGCCACGAGGCCCACGAGAACGTTGGCAACTGTCATCATCACATCTAACTCGGCGTCGTGCAGAGGTCTTTTGAATTGAACAAGCCGCGTAAGCTATCGCTAATCCCCGCTCGGCGCAAGCAAGCGTGATTCAGAATCGCGAAGCGCAGCGCCGTGAAACCGGTCGCACCGCAGCGGCTATGCTTGCAGCTGTTTCCCCCTGATCGTTTGATTAGATTTTTGACGCATACAGCTTTTTGGCGCGAACGACAGCTACATGGTCGTTTTTCCTCGTTTTATGAGTTAGTCGACAATACGTTTTTTAAGGCTGAAAGCGCCGCCTAGCTGCCGGTGGAGCCTAAAAGCCATATCTCTATATTCCCATGCAAACCGTTCACGTCTCACTCGCCGATCGCCCGTATCCGATTCTCATTGCGCCGAACTTGATCGGCAACGCCGACGCGCTCGCGCCGTTCGTGAAGGGTGCGACGGCGGCGGTCGTGACCAACGAAACACTGGCGCCGATGTTCCTCGCGCGGGTCAGCGACTCGCTGCGTCGCCTTGGAAAAAACGTAGTCGAAATTGTGTTGCCCGATGGCGAGGCGTACAAAACCGCAACGTCGCTCGACATGATTTACAGCGCGATGCTCGCGGCGAAGTGTGATCGCAAAACCACCATCGTCGCGCTCGGCGGCGGCGTGATTGGGGACGTCGCGGGATTCGCTGCAGCGACGTATCAGCGCGGAATTCCGTTCGTGCAAATGCCCACGACGCTCCTCGCGCAGGTGGATTCTTCGGTCGGCGGAAAAACCGCGATCAATCATCCGTTGGGCAAGAACATGATAGGCGCGTTTTACCAACCGCTGGCCGTGCTCTCTGACACCGCTGCGCTCAAGAGCCTGCCACCGCGTGAGTTTGCCGCTGGGCTCGCGGAGATCATCAAACACGCGTTGATTTTCGATGCACCACACCTGGCCGAACTCGAACGCGACGTTGACAAACTCAACGCACGCGACGACGAAACGCTCGCTCGTGTGGTCGCGCATTCGTGCCGTATCAAAGGCGACGTCGTGAAACGCGACGAGCGCGAAACGCTGGACATTCGCGCGCTCTTAAACCTCGGTCACACCTTCGGCCACGCCATCGAAACCGAGATGGGCTACGGCGCGTGGGTACATGGCGAAGCGGTGGCGGCGGGTTGTGTTTTGGCGGCGCAACTCTCGTATGAGTTAGGCCACATCGGCGCGGCAGACGTAGAGCGCGTGAAGCGCTTGTTCGCTGCCGTGAATTTGCCGATTGCGCCCCCAAAATCGGACGCCGCGAAGCTCGTGTCGCACATGCAGCGCGATAAGAAAAACGAAGGCGGCGTTGTGACGCTGGTGCTGCTTAAAAAACTTGGCGAAGCCTACATTGATCGCACAGTGCCGAGCGCACGGCTTGTGAGTTTTCTTGAGGGGCGGATTCCGCAGTAAACACGCTTGCGAGCAGACCCATGCGCGCCTGGCAGACGATGCGCACTTGGTAGTCGCGCCATCTGATTGCACGGATGAGTGCCGGTGCGATTCGTGGATTGGTCACTCTCGACACAATGGCGACGTCGACCACGCTGCACCGCCGTTTAGCGTAGTTCTTTTCGCTCAGATGGCGGTGGCGGTGGCAGCGTGTCCTTTGCCTCATGCGCACGGATCATTGCGTTCATTTCCGGCACGTAGCTGGCAAACAGAGCACTGAGTCTTCCGCGCGCTTCGGCTTCGTTTGCCGTTGCGATGTATTTTTTTGCCGAATCGATACTTTGGTCACGCAGCCGCGCCGCTTCGGAATCTGTGATCTCGCCGCGTAGTGCGTGCGCGAGAAAATTGTGGGCCATTCGTCGCCGGGTAAACATCGTCAGACTTGGCGTGGCGATCTCATCGATTTTTGCTTGCCTAATGGCAGCAATAAGCGCGAGATTTTCCATATGCACACGCGTTGCTTCCTCGTGCTGACCCGCTAGCTCAAGGCCGTGCGCCAGCGCAATTCGGGTGTTTACGAGATACGCGGTGCGTAACGGGTCTTCGCGCACGGGCGGCGTCAGTCGAGTCAGTCCTGCGAGGCCGGTTGCTTGCATCGCCAGGGCTGCACTGATTGCGGCTTGATCGCCTCCAACTCGCAACGCGCTTTGCACGTTCGCCAATCCCGCGACTATTAGCGCCTGATAAGCAGGCGCAGCAAACGGATCGACCTGGCGCATCGCTAACATTGCGCGAGCCCCCTCGACCGCGTGCTGGCACGGAACACGCGCTAGCGCGACGTCTTTGTCGAGTCGCAGGTAGTCTGAGCACAGCGCTGACCACGCGACTAAATCATTTAGAACAGCCAGCGGGTTAGCCGGTTCGCGCGCACGCACCACACCTGGCCCTTATACACA
>JAGNQL010000285.1 GCA_017989135.1 Burkholderiales bacterium | reverse complement strand
TCGTGAGCCCGGCTTTGATCGCGTGGTACAGAAACACCGTGTGCAACGCTTCGCGCACATGATCGTTGCCACGAAAACTAAACGACATGTTCGAGATGCCGCCGGAGGTCTTCGCGCCGGGTAAATTCTGGTGAATCCAGCGCACGGCTTCGATGAAATCTACGCCGTAATTGTTGTGCTCCTCTAAACCCGTCGCGAGCGCGAACACGTTAGGGTCGAAGATGATGTCTTCGGGCGGAAAGCCGACGGTCTCCACGAGAAGCTTGTACGCCCGCGCGCAAATGTCGATCTTTCTCTGGTAGGTGTCTGCCTGGCCCTTTTCGTCAAACGCCATCACCACCGTCGCCGCTCCGTGTCGACGCAGTAAGCGTGCGTGTTTGAGGAATTGCTCTTCGCCTTCTTTCAGCGAAATCGAATTCACCACGCTCTTACCCTGCACGCATTTGAGCCCTGCTTCGATCACGTCCCACTTCGACGAGTCGATCATCACCGGCACGCGCGAAATGTCCGGCTCAGTGGCGATGATGTTTAAGAACTTCATCATCGCGGCTTTGCTGTCGAGCATCGCCTCGTCCATGTTCACGTCGATGATCTGCGCACCGTTGGCGACCTGCTGCCGCGCCACTTCGACGGCGCCGGCGTAGTCGTCGTTCAAAATCAATTTGGCAAAAGCGCGCGAGCCCGTGACGTTAGTCCGCTCGCCAACATTCACAAAAAGAGAATCAGGGCCAATGGCCAAAGGCTCAAGGCCCGAAAGATGCATCG
Organism: Burkholderiales bacterium; assembly: GCA_017989135.1. GTDB lineage: Bacteria > Pseudomonadota > Gammaproteobacteria > Burkholderiales > Casimicrobiaceae > Casimicrobium. Next base: position 2,425 of record JAGNQL010000285.1, on the reverse strand, counting down.
TGGTGTTCATTTGGGTATTTTCGCTTATGCGCACAGTGACGCGTTCGACCAAGCGCTGGCCAGACGAACGGAAACGCAGCGAACAACGATTCGCGCTGGAGTGATCACACAGCTTTACGCCGCAAACGACAGACGGGCGGCTATTTCAAGCTATTTATTGACCTAGTCGATAAGTTTCAATAATGGGCTAAAAGCGCCGTGCAACCGCCGCTAAGCGCAAAAAGCTGTAAGCAGCCTCATCCTCACCCCACCGTATAGTTCAACGCCAACCGCCCACCGTCGGGATAAATCGTTTGTCCTGTGAGGTAACTTGATTCCTCGCTGGCGAGGAAAAGCGCAACGTTCGCCACTTCTTCAGGTTCACCTAGGCGGCCCATCGGCGTACGGCTCATGACTTTTGCTTTTGCGGCTTCGCTGCCGAGCACGGCTTTTTTTGCCAGCTCAGTCGCGATAGTGCCGGGGCCGATGCCGTTGACGCGGATGCCGTGCGGCGCGAGGCCCATCGCCATGACCTTCGTGAGTTGGTTCACGCCACCTTTGCTCACGACGTACGGCACTTGATTTGGGATGGCGAGGACGGCGTTGACTGATGACATGTTGATGATCGCGCCGCGCGTTTGCGCCTTCACCATCTCGCGCGCCACGGCCTGACCGCAGAGGAACATGCCTTTGAGGTTCACACGCAGCACACGATCAAAGTCTTCTTCCGCGAGGTCCAAAAAGTCCGCGGCGTGCGTGATGCCCGCATTGTTCAGCAGCACGTCGATGCGGCCATGATGCTTGAGCGTAGTGCTCACGAGTCGCTCAGCGCCCGCTTTGGTCGAGACGTCGCCTTCCACGTATAGCGCGTCGACGGTTTCGGTCGGCGCGTGAATATCGGCCACCACGACCTTCGCGCCTTCACGCGCGAACACGTGCGCACAGGCCGCGCCAATGCCGCTCGCGCCGCCGGTGATGATGCAGATTTTGTCTTTGAGTCGCATGGGGTGCTCTCTTTCTTGTTTCAGTTGTCGATCGCCGCCAAGTGCCAGCGCAGCACATGCAGCAAATTCGCTTCTGACGCGAAACCGCGTCCGGCGATGTCGAATGCGGTGCCGTGGTCTACGCTTGAGCGCAGAAATGGCAATCCGATGGTTACGTTCACCGCGCTGTCCAAACCTAAGAGCTTCACCGGAATTAAGCCCTGATCGTGATACATGGCCAGCACCACATCGAATTCGCCCGTGCGTGCACGCATGAAGACCGTGTCCGGCGGTAGCGGATCGGTCACGTTCATGCCCAGCGCACGCGCCGCCGCGATCGCGGGCTCCAACACGCGCGTCTCGTCGGAGCCGAGCATGCCGCTCTCGCCCGCATGCGGATTGATTCCCGCGACCGCGATACGCGGCGTGGGCTTGCCGAGCCAACGGCCCGCGGCGTGCGTGAGCTGAAGCTTTTGTAAGACGAGCTCCGGCGTTAAGGCTTTGAGCGCATCAGCGAGCGGCAGGTGAATCGTCGCGAGCACGACTTGTAAATGTTCGCTCGCGAACATCATCGCGAAACGGTCGGTAGCCGCCAGACCAGACAATCGCGCCAGAATTTCGGTGTGTCCCGGCTCGGAAACGCCCGCAGCGCGCAGCGCGAGCTTGCTCACGGGCGCGGTCGCCATGCCACAGGTGTGGCCTTCGAGGCAGAGTGTCGCGGCTTCGACGATGGTGGCATTGGCGGCCGCGCCCGCTTCAGCGGACACCTCGCCGAGTTTCGGCAGTGTGGACAGCGAGCGCACCGCATGCAACGCGATCTGCTGCTCGTGCCAATCGGGCAACGGTTTGCGCAGATCGACTTCGATGACGCTCATCGCTGGCGCGTATCGATGCAACGCATCGCGCAACGCCATCGGATCGCCGACAACGACAACACGGTCACGCAGCACTGCGTCATGCGCCAATGCTTTTGCAACGATTTCCGGCCCGATGCCTGCAGGATCGCCCAGCGTGAGCGCAAGGGGTTTTTGCGCGTTGTTGCTCATTGGCACACCCACCCTAGAGCGTGAAACCTCATCAAGCATCCGCGCGGCATTGAGCTAAATACTCCTTTGTTGCGCCGTCCAGCCCCATCCACAAAGCGTCCGCGATCAGCGCGTGGCCGATGGACACTTCATCGGGTTGTACGGCGGCCAAAAAGTCCGGCAAGTTGTGCAAATTCAAGTCATGTCCCGCGTTCACGCCGAGGCCAATCTCACGAGCGCGTGCCGCTGCCGCGCGAAAGCGGTCGCGCGCAGCACTTGCGCCATTTGCGCCGCCGCGCGCGAAAGCCTCGGCGTAGGGCTCGGTGTAGAGCTCGATGCGATCCGCCCCCGCGGCACGCGCCGCTTCTACGGCCGCAACATCGGCATCGACAAAAACGCTCACGCGAACGCCCTTCGCTTTGAGGCGCGCGATGAGCG
>JAGNQL010000077.1 GCA_017989135.1 Burkholderiales bacterium | reverse complement strand
TCGGCCCCATGCCCGTCGTCGAGAACGTCGCGCTCGGCGCGTATCTACGTGGTTCGAACGGCATCGTTGCCTCGTCCTTGCGGCTCAACACTGCCGACGAAGCGGCGGCGCTCGCCGAAGCCATGCGCCAGCTTGAGCGCGTAGGCCTTGCTGCGCATGCGCATGACGCGGCGAACAGCCTGCCGCTGGGCAAGCAACGGATCGTCGAAATCGCCCGCGCGTTGGCGTCTGACCCCATTTTGTTGTTGCTCGACGAACCCGCCGCAGGTTTGCGCTACGCCGAGAAACAACAGCTCGCGGCGCTCATCAAATCGCTTAAGGGAGAGGGCATGACAGTGCTGCTCGTCGAACACGATATGGATTTTGTGATGGGCCTCGTTGATCGTCTCGTAGTGCTCAACTTCGGTCAGAAACTTGCGCAAGGCTTGCCCGAAGCGGTGCAGGCTGATCCAGCGGTGCGTGAAGCGTACTTGGGAGCATGATCGTGGAAAAAAGCGTAACCACTAACGAATTGCTGCTGGAAGTTTCGGACATCCACGTCGCTTACGGTCAGGTCGAAGCCGTGCGCGGCGTATCGATTGCGGTGCCCAAGGGAAAAATTGCCACGGTGATCGGACCAAACGGCGCGGGAAAGACAACGCTGCTCGGCGCGATCATGGGGCTGCTGCCAGCGAAAGGTGCGGTCAGATTTGCCGGCGAGCGGATCGACGGCAAAGATACCGAGGCGCTCGTGCGCATGGGCATCTCGCTGGTACCCGAGAAGCGCGAATTGTTCGCCGAAATGACGGTGCTTGAAAACCTCGAGCTCGGCGGATTTTCTCGGCGTCGGTCGGGCGAATCACGGGCCGCATTGAGCAACACGATGGAAGAGGTGTTCGCGCTCTTTCCCCGCATGAAAGAGCGCATGCCGCAGCTCGCGGGTACGCTTTCCGGCGGCGAGCGCCAGATGCTCGCCGTCGGTCGCGCGCTCATGGGCAAACCAAAATTACTCCTACTTGACGAGCCGAGCTTGGGGCTTGCGCCGCTCATCACGCGCGACATTCTCGCCACGATATCGCGACTGCGTGAAACGGGTTTGTCGGTGCTGCTCGTTGAGCAGAACGCGAGAGCCGCGCTACAAACCGCGGACTACGGCTACGTACTCGAGACGGGTGAGCTGAGCCTTGAGGGCAAGGCCGAAGATTTGCTGCATGACGAACGCGTTATCGCGACGTACTTGGGCAAACGCTAGCTCAGGCGTCCGGGCGCCTCACCGCGCGGACGAAGCTGTAAACACCTTTTTGGCCCTATCGACCGGTGGGCGGTCGTTAGCGGCCTGAATATTGAACAGTCGAGAAGTCTATGTAATAGGAGCAAACGACCACCCGCTGGTCGTTTGCGCCAAAAAGCTATTGCCGACGATCTAACAGTAAGACCGCGGCGCCGGAGGCCACGAAGAGTCCGGCACTCGAACGATTCACGCCGCGCATTGCCTTCGGATGCGCCGCCAGCCACCGGCTCACGCTTCCGGCGAGCGTACCGAGCGCGCTGTAGGCAATCATGGTCAGCACCGAGAAAATGCCTCCGAGCAAGAGCATCTGCACGAATGGGCCCGATGTGCCTTCACCCGAGCGCACAAACTGCGGAACGAAGGCGAGTACGAAGAGCGCGACCTTTGGGTTGAGCAAATTGCTCAAGAAACCGCGCCAATAAATGACGGCGAGCGGAGCGCGCTTCGCGGCAACCGTCGCCGTTGCATCTGCATGCTTCCACTGCAAAACGCCGAGATAAATCAGGTACGCACCGCCCGCGAGCTTCATAATCCAAAACGCCGTTTCGCTCGCTGTCAACAGAGCACTGACGCCAAGCGCCGCGAGCAGCGAATGCGCCATGATGCCTACGCCCGCACCGATAGCGTGCCCGATGCCCGCGCTTTTGCCTTGGGTGAGCCCGCGCGAGAGCGACATCAGCATGTCAGGCCCCGGAATAGCGATGATGATCGCGACGGCCGGGAGATAGAGAAGAATTTGGTCGAGGGTCAGCATGCGCAAAGTCTAGCGCAGCATCCGAGTCATCACGCTTTGGCGAGGCAATTCACTAACCAATTTACGCCAAATTGATCGGTGAAGCTCCCGAAGTACGCGCCCCAAAACATTTCTTGCATCGGCGTAATCACTTCGCCATCAACCGACAGCGCGGTGAACAAACGATCAGCCTCAGCGCGCGTGTCGGGCTCAAGATTGATGTGCACGTTGTTGCCTTGGCGCACGGTGAAGCCCATCGACTCCGGAGCGTCAGTACCCATCAGTACGTGACCGCCGATTAGTGTGAGCTCAACATGCATCACCAAGTTTTTGTCAGCCTCGGGCATCGGTGGCTGACCCGGTGCAGCAGGAATGTCCTTGAACCGATGAATCGGCATCTCGCCGCCGAACACCGAGTGGTAGAAGACAAACGCTTGCTCCGTGGCACGGGGGAAGTTTAGATAGGTACTTACTCGGGACATGGTTTCCTCCTTCTGTTGCAAGCCACACACGGCGCGGCTAGGAATCACGTTCAATTGCTGGCATAGATGATGTCAGTTTGACGACGCGTAGGCAACAAGTTGCCCACCATGCTCGCTTGTTCTCGCCGCTTTGTCGAGTGTTGTTCACTGTCATTGAAGCTTGCCGCCGCACCAAGCAAAAGGCCCGCTAAGCGGGCCTTTTCGACATCGGTTGAAGTAGCGCGTTACATATCCAGTGAAATCTTCTTCACGTCAACCACGCGCTTCCACTTGGCGACTTCGCGTTTGATCTGTTCGGTGAATTGCTCTGGTGTGTTGCCGAGGGCGAATGCACCGTTATCGTCCAGGGTTTTGACGGTCTCTGGGTCCTTCAGCGCGAGGATGGCCGCGTCATAGATTTTCTTGACAACGTCTTTCGGCATGTTGGCCGGACCGACGAGACCGAACCAGGTGTCGGCTTCGTAGCCTTTGAGGCCCAGTTCAGCAAACGTCGGCACGTTCGGCAGTTGCGGGACACGTTTCGGGAAGGCGAGACCAATCGGAATGAAATTGCCCGCCTTGATTTGCGCGAGCGACGAGGAGAGGTTGTCCCACATGATCGGCACGTTGCCTGCGAGCACGTCGGTGACCGCAGGGCCAGCGCCTTTGTAGGCGATGTGTTGTGCGTCGGTGCCGGTTTCTACGAGGAAAAGCTCCATCGCGAGGTGGCCTACACCGCCCGCACCGGAGCTTGCGTAGCTGAACTTGCCTGGGTTGGCTTTGAGCGCCGCGACGAATGACTTGTAGTCCTGATGCGGGAAGTTCTTGTTGACGAAGATGATGCCCGGAACCGACGCAAGGTTCGTGATGTGCGTGAACTGCGTCAGCGGGTCGAGCTTGTTGTTTTTGTACGCGACGATGTTGGTGCCCATCGTCGACACCGAGCCCATGCCGATGGTGTAGCCGTCCGGAGTGGCCTTGGCGATTTCGGCGGCACCAATGGAGCCACCGGCACCCGCGCGGTTTTCCACGATGACCGTTTGGCCAATCGTTTTGCTCATCTTCGACGCCATGATGCGCGCGACGATGTCGGTGGAGCCACCCGGCGCGAACGGCACGATGATTTTGATCGGCTTGCTGGGGAAGGCTTGTGCGAACGACACGCTCGCGGCGAGCGCAACGCTCAGGGCGGTCAAAGTCTTGAGGGATGTAGCAAAACGCATGTGCGAAGTCTCCGTTGAAAGTGGAAACGAGTGTATGGTTAAAACGGCAGAACTAAATCGGGGTTGACCCGAGCGAATTGCGCGCGGAAATCGGCCTGAATGCGCTTCAACGCGGCATCGTTGTCCGCCTCAAAACGGAGCACGACTACCGGCGTCGTGTTTGACGCGCGTGCCAAACCGAAACCGTCTGGATAGTCCACGCGCAGTCCGTCAATCGTGTTGACCTTGCCGTCGGCAGCGAACTTTGCCGTGGCTTTGAGCTGCTCCATCAAGGCGAAATGCCCACCCTCAGCGCATTTCAAATTCAACTCCGGCGTTGACGGTGCGTTTGGAAGCTCTTCAAGCACTTTGCTCGCGTTCGGCGATTTGGAAACGATTTCGAGCAGGCGCGCGGCGCAATACAGTGCGTCGTCGAAGCCGTACCAACGCTCTTTAAAAAAGATGTGGCCGCTCATCTCGCCAGCCAGTGGTGCACCGGTTTCTTTGAGCTTAGCTTTGATCAGCGAATGGCCAGTTTTCCACATCAGCGGTACGCCGCCGTGGTCGACGATGTATTTGTCGAGCAAGCGTGACGACTTCACGTCGTAAATGATGGTCGCTCCGGGGTTGCGCGAGAGTACGTCTCCAGCGAACAGCATCATCTGCCGATCCGGAAAAATGATGTCACCGTTCTTCGTCACGATGCCGAGTCGGTCGCCGTCACCGTCAAACGCCAGGCCGAGCTCAACGTCGGTTTCTTTCACGACTTTGATGAGGTCTTGCAGGTTTTCTGGCTTCGACGGATCGGGGTGATGGTTCGGGAAATTGCCGTCAATATCGCAGAACATTTCAACGACTTCACAGCCCATTGCGCGAAGAATTTTCGGGGCCAGTTCGCCCGCCGCACCGTTGCCGCAGTCAACCGCGATCTTCATCTGACGCGAGAGCTTGGCGTCGCCCACGATGCGATCTACATAGGCTTGTTTGATGTCAGCCACCGTTTGCTTGCCGCTGCCGGTTTTGACGTCGCCTGCTTCGGCGCGCGTTTTGAGCGACTGAATCGTGTCGCCCCAAATGGCTTCGCCAGCCACCACCATTTTGATGCCGTTGTAGTCAGGCGGGTTGTGACTGCCGGTCACGCTCACGCAGGAGCCGGTTCCGAGGTAATGGCCCGCGAAATACGACACCGGCGTCGGCACAAGGCCAAGATCAACCGCATCACAGCCGGTGGAGGTGATGCCGTCGCGCAGCGCTTGTGAGAGCGACGGCCCGGACAGTCGTCCATCGCGGCCAACTGCGATGGACGTTGCGCCGCGCTCTTGAGAGAGCGAGCCGAGCGCTTGGCCCACCGCGTAGGCGATCTCAGAAGTGAGCGTCTTGCCGACGATGCCGCGAATATCGTAGGCCTTGAAAATTTCGGAGGGGAGGGACAGAGCTTTGTTCATCCCCGCATTGTAGGAGTCGGAGTGTCGCGTAGCGCGCCAACGCTGGCGCAGCCACGCTACGCGCGCGCGTGTGGGCTAAGGACGAATGCTCATCCCACACTGCGCCGTCAGGTACGTGCGAATTCCCGGTACCGGCGTTGGCCCGGAAGTGTCGTCATACCAAGTCTTTCTGCTCGCATGCGTTGGAATCGTGATGCCGCTGAGCACTGAGGGGCCGGTCATACCGAGCATCACTCGCGTGAGGATCAAGCCGTCAGTGGTGGCCGTCGTGGTGCCATCTCCGTCGATATCGGGCCTACAGTTTTGGTAGGTGTACGGACCCCCTTCAAGACGGGCGAAGCAGAACGCAACGCTGGGTGATACGTTGCAATTTCCGGCAAGAATGAGCTTGCCGTCGGCTTGCAGCAGCGAAGCGTGGATAAAGTCACTCGCCGTGCCGACCGGCGTGACGCTGCGGCCGTCGCCGCTGTATCCAATATCAAGCTCACCCGTGTCATGCAGCCGCGCGCTACAAAAATCAAGCTTCGTTGGATTCGCCGTTGTTTTGCAATTCCCCGCCAATATGATCTTGCCGTCGGGTTGCAGGCTAATATTTTGCACCTCGGCGTAGCTGGTGGCGGTCATCGTAATCACTAATCCGAGGGAGCCAATCGTCGCATCGGCTGTACCGTTGGGGAGCAAGCGAATCAAGCAGAACTGCTGCGGGTTGTTCACGCTTGCGCGACAAACGCCGCCGATCAGAATCTTCCCATCGTGCTGCACGGCCACTGCGTTGTATTCCGCGTTGTTGTTGTTGATGCCAGCGGCGAGCAGGATGACCATACCGTTGTTTGTGCCAAATGTCGTGTCGAACTGGCCGGTACTGAGGACGCGCACAACACATGCATAAGTAGCGCTGGTCGGTGTAAAGTCACGGCAGAAACCAGCCGCCAAAATTTTGCCGTCGGGTTGCGCTGAGATAGCTGTCACCCGATCATTTCCCAAGACGCTCAACACTTTGGTGCCGCCGTCGCCAAAAGTGGTGTCTAGCGTACCGTTTGCGAGCACGCGTGTGAGGCAAAACGCGCCGTTGCCATTGCTCGGGAGCGTGCAGTAAGCGGCGGCGACGAATTTCCCATCAGGCTGCAACAGCAGCCCTCGCGTTGTGTAAATGCCTCGATCGGGCACCGCAATGCGTGCAACGCCGCCATTTGCGAAGGTCGTATCCAGCACGCCCGAAGCGCTGTAGCGCACGAAACAAAAAACCGGCAAACCCGCTGGCGTGGTGTCCACACATGTCCCTGCTGCGACGATTCGTCCATCGGGTAGGACAGCTACGCCCGATGAAAATGCGTTGCCGCCCGTGGCGGTCTCCAGCGTTGCGACCCGTCCGTTGACGCCAAAACTCGTATCGGGCGCACCGCTACTCTCGAATCGTGCAACGCAGAACACGGTGTAGAGCGCGCCAACCGTGGGCGGGCAGCCGCCGACCGCTACGATTTTTCCGTCAGGCTGCAAGGCCGCAGAGTAAGCCAAGCCACCCGCGCCAACAGGCGCGATCACCTTGCCGAAACCCAGGCCAAAAGTGGTGTCGAAATCGCCGGGAGCGGCGCTTGCGGCGACAACCGCGAGTCCCGCGACCGCCGCGACGGCGCAACGCAAATGCCGAAGGCAGGTTAAGACGGTAGAGTGCATAAATGTCTCGCTTTGCAAATGACGGTTAAGGAAGGCGCAAGCCGCATTGCACGACTAGAAAATTTCGAATGTCAGGCCAGGTCGAGCGCGCGGCGTTCGGCGGGAAGGTCACGCCGCCGATGACTGCTGGTCCGGTGATCCCCAAGCCGATTCGCGTCGAAATGAGTCCGTCGACCGTCGCGAGGACCTTGCCGTCGCCGTCGATGTCGAGGCTGCATTGCTGCGCCGTTGGCGGGCCGCCTTCGTAGCGAACGACGCAGTAGTCGAATTCGGCGCCATTTAAGCAGCTGCCAGCCGCAACAATGTTTCCATCGGGCTGTATGGCGATGGCCCATAGCCAGTCTTCGCTACTGCCCACTGACGTGATGACCAACCCGTCGCCGCTAAAACTCTTGTCAAGCGTTCCGTCGTCGTGCAAGCGCGCCACACAAAAGTCATACGCGACACCGGACGTCACGTAACAAACCCCACCGGCTATGAGCTTGCCGTCGGGTTGCACGGTCATACTTAACAATTCAGCGGAGACGTTGGGTGCGAATCCAAAAATAGTGCCGACCGGTCCGTAGCTAGCGTCGACGGTGCCATCGGCGTGCAAGCGAAGCAAACAGAAGGTCAACGGCCCGCCGGCGACGACGCGGCAGCGACCTCCGATTATGATTTTTCCGTCTCGCTGAACGACCAGCGCGCTGGCCTCCGCGTCGGACGTATTAGCACCAACGACGAATGACACCTGACCGAAACCTCCGGTACCAAATGACGCGTCGGGTTGCCCGTTGGAAAGCAAACGAATGGCACAGAACAGCTTAGGGTTCGGCGGGTTTTGCGCGTGACAGCCGCCACTCAGTACGATTTTTCCGTCGGGTTGTATCGCTATGCCGCCTACTAGGTTGTTGTACAGAATCTGAGCGCCGATACCGCCAAGGAAGCCGAATGTCGTGTCGAGTTGCCCGTTGGGCGTGACACGAATCGCGCACAAGTTATGTTGCAACGCCGCAGTCGGTTGGCAGAACGCTCCGAAAACAATGTGGTCGTCGACTTGCGTGACCATGCTGCGCACGTGGATTGATTGCGTGCCCCACGCGACTTTGTTGACGCCGCTGGTGCCGTAGGTCGTATCGATCGAACCGTCTGGGTTGAATCGAGCCACGCAGATACGATTGAGCTGTGCCGTCGGTTCATAGCAGCTTCCTCCGACGACAACCTTACCGTTGGCGAGTAGCGCCACGCTGCTCGCAGGTGTGCCTACGTTGACGTCGGGTACTGGAGCGATGGCAAGACCGTTGACGCCGAAGCTTGTGTCGGGCGCGCCCGACGCGAGTAGACGTGTCACACAAAATCCCCACGGTGCACTTGGCGCAGATGATGTCGCACAGTTCCCGGCAACGATGATCTTGCGATCAGTCTGCACGGCGACCGCAGTAGCCCAGTCGTAGGGCGCGCGCGGCAGCAGCACTTTGCCGAAACCCGCACCGAATGAGCTGTCTAGGGCACCCGGCGCTGCATGCACGAACGCGGTCAGGTACATGAATAGCGCCGAAGCTAGGCATCGCGCGAACGCGTTGCACGAGCGAACTGCGCGTGTGCGAGAAACATGGTCAACGAAGGGGGAAGCAGCTGATTGCAGCAAAGGAAACCTCGCAAAGGAAGTGACTGATGCTTGCCAAAACGGAAACGAACGCCGCACCGGAACATTTATTGCGACGTAGAGGATTTTTTTGTTGTGTACTTCAGCTCCCACGCGCTGGTGAGCATCGGAACCATTGCGCGTCCAACCGGCCACGGCACCGAAGCCTATTCAATCGACCGGTTCGCAAGCCAAGTCCGCAAGGCGGAACGGTCAGCGTTCCGCCGGCGAGATTCGAGTTACGGAAGGCGAAATCCGCATTGCACGTTTAGGAACGTGCGGATCGCCGCCCAAGTTGAACGCGTTGCCGTCGGCGGGAAGACGACACCGCCAATGACCGCGGAGCCGGTGATGCCAAGACTGATGCGTGCAGCGATCAGTCCGTCAACGGTTGCGAGCACTTTGCCATCGCCGTCGATATCGAAGCTACATTGCTGGCCAGTGGCTGGCCCGCCCTCGTAGCGAGCAATGCAGTAGTCGGGATCCGAGCCGGTATCGCAACTGCCGACGGCGATGACTTTGCCATCTGGCTGGAGCGCGAGCGCGGAGATACCGTCCTTGCCGCTGCCGATGGGCGTAACGACCTTCCCATCGCTGCTAAAACTCTTGTCCAGAGCGCCGTCCTCGTGTATCCGTGCGAGGCAGAAGTCACGCAACGTCGGATCGGTCGTGACGGTACAGGTGCCACCGAGAACAATCTTTCCATCGGCCTGCAGCACCATGCTATTTACTTCCGCTTCAATATTTGTGTCGATCGCAATGAGCAATCCTGTCGCGCCATAACTGTTGTCGACCGTACCGTTGACGTGCAGACGCAGCAAACAGAAGCTTAACGACGCCGACGCACTGGTACGGCAGCGGCCACCGAGTACGATTTTTCCGTCTCGCTGAATGAGGAGCGCACTATTCGCGGAGTCACCCGAATTCGATCCGACGACATACGACACGATGCCGGAACCGCTTACGCCAAACGAAGGATCCGCCTCACCGTTTGCCAGGAGCCGGACCGCGCAGAACAGAAAGGGACTCAACGCCACGGCCGACTCACAGCGGCCGCTGAGCACGATCTTGCCGTCTGGCTGAATCGCGATGCCGCCCGCTTCGTTGTGATCCAGAATCAGAGCGCTCGCGCCGCCAGCGACGCCAAATGTGGTGTCGAGTTGACCGTTGGGCGTGACGCGAAGCGCGCAGAGGCTCCATTGCGATGCGGAGGGCGGTTCACACGTGGCACCGATCACGACGTGGTCATCGACCTGTGTCGCTAGGCTTCGCGCGAAAATAAACTGCGTACCCCATCCGATTTTGGCGAGACCGTTGGTGCCGTAGCTGGTGTCGAGAGTGCCGTCCGAATTGAGTCTGGTAAGGCAAAGTTGATCCCTCTGTAAAGCACTGTCAAAGCAGGAGCCGCCCAAGACTATTTTGCCGCTGCCAAGCAATGCAATACCGGTGGTCGTGGGGAACACGCTGCTGCCGGGTACCTCCACCGTGGCAACACCGTTCACGCCAAATGTTGGGTCTGGTGCGCCAGATTCCGACAGGCGAACGACGCAGAATTCCCTGGGCGGGTTTGCGCCCGAGGATGCCCTGCAGTTTCCCGAAATGAGGATTTTGCGGTCAGCTTGCACCGCCACGGCTGTAGCCCCGTCGGACCCGGCTCGCGGGAGCAGAACTTTGCCGAAGCCAGACCCGAAAGACAGGTCAAGGTCACCCGGCGCGGCATGCGCCAAGGTCGCGAAGAGCGCAAGAAGCAGACCGGCGAGCACTGTGCCAAGGCGTGACGTCTGCCATTTGGCTGATCGGACGCGAAACGATGGGCAGACGGCCTGCTCGGAAGTGGAAGAGAGAGATGGCAGCAAAGGAAACCTCGCAGAGGAAGTGACTGATGCTTGCCAAAACGGAAACTGGTCCACAAACGGAACATAGCGTTCGTTCTTGCGCGTTTTTTTCTACAAAACGCCTATGTTCCGACGGGCTTGCTACCTCCCTGGAAAAAGTCACATAGCCGCTCCGGCAGCCAATTCAGGTGGCCGGGAAAGGTGCCAGCGACGAATCCGACGTGACCGCCGTCGGTGGGTTGTTCCAGTGTGACGTTGTCGGGAGCCTCGTGCGCATTTGGGAACAGTGAGGCGGGAACAAACGGGTCGTTCATCGCGTTTAGCAGCAAAAATGGGATGCGAATTTTCGGGATGAAACCGCGTGACGATGCGCGGTGGTAGTAATCCCACGCGCTCGTGTAGCCGTGCATCGGCGCGGTGTAGTGCTCATCAAACTGGGGGAAATTCTTTGGCTTGATGAGAAAGTCCTTCACGCGAAGCTCGGGGTGCAAGACCATGCGTTTGGCGTAGCTCTCGCCCATGGCGCGCATGAAATAGGTGTTGAAAATCCAGTTATGGCTGTGCAGGATCGCTTCGGCAGAAATTCCAAGATCAAGCGGGTTCGACACTGATGCCGCCGCAGCAATTATCGATGCAGCCGCGTCGCCTTGTTCGCCGCACCATTTGGTGAGCGCGTTGCCGCCGAGCGACACTCCGACCGCGTAAATGGTGCGCTCAGGAAAACGACCGCGCAGCTCGCGCAAGATGATGTCGCAATGTTCACTGTCGCCAGAGTGATACGAGCGCGGCAGACGGTTGGGCTCGCCCGAGCAGCCACGGAAATGCGCGACTACACCGCTCCAACCACGACGGTTGGCTGAGGCCATCGTCGTGCGGCAGTACTGCGAATCGCTAGAGCCTTCCAGGCCGTGGAAAAACACCAAAAGCGGCGCCGACGCGTCAGGCGCGTCCGCCCAATCAAGGTCCAGAAAATCGCCGTCGGCAAGTTCGAGTCGCTCGCGACGGTACGTGATCGACGGACGCTTCAAGTACTGCGCGTAGATGCTCTGCAAATGCCCGGTGGGCAGCCACCAAGGGCGCTGATACGTCGATTGAATCTTTGGCATTGGGTTGAGTTTAGCGCGTGGGCTTGGTTGACCAACGGTGCGGTGCGACATGGCCGCGAGCGTTGTATTCTTTGCAGTATGCATATTGATCTCCTACCGCCTTGGACACTGCTTAGCCTGTTTCTCGCTGCAAGTTTTGTCCTTGCGGTGACGCCAGGGCCCGGAGTGATTTACATCGTTACGCGCAGCGTGGCACAGGGACGGCGCGCAGGCGTAGCCTCCGTTGCGGGCGTGGCGCTTGGGAACTTCGGATGCGCGGTGGCGGCGTCATTTGGACTCGCGGCATTGTTCGCGACTTCCGCAGCGGCGTTTGCGGTTGTGAAATACGCCGGCGCGGCGTATTTGATTTGGTTGGGGATTAAGGCTTTGCGCGCAAAAGCCGCCACGCAGGAGACTGTCGCGGCGGGCGAGGTGCCGCTATGGCCCGTGTTTCGCGAGGGCTGCGTCGTGGCCTTGCTGAACCCGAAAACAGCAATTTTCTTTACGGCGTTCTTGCCAC
>JAGNQL010000284.1 GCA_017989135.1 Burkholderiales bacterium | reverse complement strand
CGGATCCAGATCGGCTGGAGCGCCGTAACCCACTGCCGCGAGAATGCGACCGAGGTTTGGGTCGCTAGCGAAGAACGCCGTCTTCACCAGCGGCGAATGTGCCACAGCGCGCGCGATGCGGTCGCACTCGGCGAAGTCTTTGCCGGACTTCACGGCGATGGTCATGAACTTGGTGGCACCTTCGCCATCGCGCACGATGGCTTGCGCAAGCTCAAGACTCACCTTTTCCAATGCGGCGGCCAGAGCAATGCCATCGGCGCCTTCGAGCGACGTAATGCTTGCGTTGCCTGCTTTGCCTGTCGCGGCGATGATGTAGCTGTCGTTAGTCGACGTATCGCCGTCCACGGTCACGCGATTGAAACTCGCGTCGGCGGTGCGCTTAGCGAGCGGTTGCAGCAGTTCGGCAGCAATCGCGGCGTCAGTGAACACAAACGAGAGCATCGTCGCCATGTTCGGTTGAATCATGCCCGCGCCTTTGGCGATGCCGGTCACATTCACCGTCTTGCCACCGACCGTCGTTTGGGTGCTGGCAAGTTTGTAAACGGTGTCCGTCGTCATGATCGTCTGTGCAACACGGTCCCACGGCGCGCTCTTGTCGGCTTTGAGTTCAGCGGCAGCTGCATCGATGCCGGCGTTGATCCGATCCATCGGCAGGTGTTCAAGGATCACGCCCGTCGAAAACGGTAGCACCTGCACGTCTTTGATGCCCAGTGCGTTAGCCGCCGTGAGGCAGCTGGCCTGCGCATTGGTGAGACCCAGTTCGCCAGTAGCCGCATTCGCAATGCCAGTGTTTATCACCAACGCTCGAATGGCCGACGTGCGCGACAAATGCGTGCGGCACACCTGCACCGGCGCTGCGGCAAAGCGACTCTGCGTGAACACCCCACCGACCGCCGTGCCCTCCGCGAACTCCGCGACGAGCATGTCGTAGCGATTGGGTTTGCGCACACCCGCTTGCACGGATGCGAAACGGACGCCGGCTACGGCATGTGCCTTGGCAGGATCAAGAGGAGAGTAGGAGACGGTCATGGCGAGTTACGATGGCAAAAGTAGGATGACGTGAAAGAAAAAAGGCCCGCTGCACATGCTACGCGGGCCTTGCTTGTAACAGCAAATTAATTAGTCGAGCTGCCCGTGGCAGTGCTTGTACTTTTTCCCGGAGCCACACCAGCACGGATCGTTGCGCCCAAGCTTCGGACCTTGATTCACCGTCGGTTGATTGCCACGGGAGGAACCCTCGTCCGCCGACTCTTCGCCGGTCAAACCATCAACGCCAGCGTGCTGATAGGCCGCGTTTTGCGCGACGGGGGTGGGCTCCACGGCCTGTGCATCGGCCTCGGTTCGAACCTGCACGGTGAGCAACACACGCACCACGTCGCCCCGGAAACGATCCAGCATGCCGCCGAACATTTCGAACGACTCGCGTTTGTATTCTTGCTTCGGGTTTTTCTGCGCATAGCCGCGCAGGTGAATGCCCTGGCGCAGCAGATCGAGGTTCGAAAGATGTTCGCGCCACTGCGTGTCCATCATCTGCAACAGAATATTGCGCTCGAACTGGCTAAACACCGCATCGCCCGCAATTTCACGTTTCGCGTTGTACGCATCAAGCGCTTCTTTTTTGCAACGGTCGCGAATGTCTTTGTCGTCGAGATTCGGCTCGGCTTTGATCCATTCGCTCACATGGGCATGAACGTGCACGTCATGCAGCGCCGCTTCGAGCGCTGGGATGTCCCATTGCTCTTCCACGCTCTCGATGGGCACGTAAAGATTGACGGTGTCTTCTACCCAACCTTCAACCATGTCACGCACGGTATCGCTTACGTTCGCGTGCTCCAAAAGGTGGTTGCGTTGCTCATAGATCGCTTTACGCTGATCGTTGGCAACGTCGTCGTACTCAAGGAGTTGCTTACGAACGTCAAAGTTGCGGGACTCGACTTTGAGCTGCGCCTTTTCGATCTGACGCGTCATGATGCCCGCTTCAATCGGCTCGCCATCAGGAATGCGCAGGCGCGTCATGATGTTCTTCATCCGATCACCGCCGAAGATACGAATCAACGGGTCCTCAGCAGACAGGTAGAAGCGACTCGATCCAGCATCGCCTTGCCGTCCAGCGCGGCCGCGCAACTGGTTATCGATACGGCGCGACTCATGCCGCTCAGTACCCACGATGCGCAAGCCGCCAGCAGCAATCACTTCGTCGTGAAGTTTTTGCCAGTCGGCCTGTACTTCCGACATACGCTTCTGGCGCTGCTCTGGCGTGAGCGACTCATCTTCACGAATCGCGCGAAGCTGGGGTTCGAGCGCGCCACCTAGCACGATGTCCGTACCGCGGCCCGCCATGTTGGTAGCGATGGTGATGATCTTCGGCAGGCCAGCCTGCGCCACGATGTGCGCTTCGCGTTCGTGCTGCTTCGCGTTCAAAACCTGATGCGGAAGCTTTTCCTTCGTGAGCATCGCGGCGATAAGCTCAGAGTTCTCAATCGAGGTCGTGCCGACGAGCACCGGTTGACCCCTGGTGTAGCAGTCACGAATGTCGTGAACTGCGGCCGCGTACTTCTCTGCCGTCGACTTATAGAACAAATCGTTTTCGTCGCGGCGAACCATGTTGCGGTTCGGCGGGATGATGACAGTTTCGAGGTTGTAAATCTGTTGGAACTCGTAGGCTTCGGTGTCAGCCGTTCCGGTCATGCCTGCGAGCTTGCCGTACATTCGGAAATAGTTCTGGAAGGTAATCGACGCAAGCGTTTGGTTCTCGCGCTGAATCGGCACGCCTTCTTTGGCCTCAACGGCTTGGTGCAAACCATCGCTCCAACGGCGGCCCGACATCAAGCGTCCGGTGAACTCGTCGACGATCACCACTTCGCCGTCTTGAACCACGTAATGCTCGTCGCGGTTGTAGAGCGCGTGCGCACGCAACGACGCATACACGTGATGCATCAGGGAAATATTCGCTGCATCGTACAAACTTGATCCGCTTGGCAACAAACCCATTTGCTCAAGCAATTGCTCAGCGTGTACGTGGCCTTCTTCCGACAAATGAACCTGACGGCCCTTTTCGTCAACGTGGTAATCGCCCGCTGCATCTTCGCTAGTCTGACGCGTCATCTTCGGCGCCAACTCGTTGATTTGGTAGTAAACGTCGACGTTGTCTTCGGCTTGGCCGGAGATGATGAGCGGCGTACGCGCTTCGTCAATCAAAATCGAA